>JAOASF010000104.1 GCA_025210175.1 Crocinitomicaceae bacterium
CTTAAGAGTTTATGAAGACCGAGCGCCGCCCGAAAGGAAGGGAGCAGCGAGGGAATGAATAAGTGTAATTTGAACCGAAGTAGTTAGAATCCAAAAAGGAGTTATGAGTTAGAGTATTGAGGGAGTTCAAGTAAAAGTTGCGAGTAATTTGCACAGACTCACTACTCACACTCATTACTTTCATTCGTCGAGGTAAATAGAATCCAAAAAGGAGTTATGAGTTAGAGTATTGAGGGAGTTGAAGTAAAAGTGGTGAGTAATTCGCACATGCTCATTACTCACACTCCGTACTGCTTCGTGACCCTGGAGAAGAGCAAACGTAGTTTGTGAAGACTGAGCGCCGCCCGAAAGGAAGGAAAAAGCGAGGGAATGAATAAGTGTAATTTGAACCGAAATAGTTAGAATCCCTCCAAAACGAACATTTCTAAACATAAAAATCCCACCTGTCGAAACAAATGGGACTGTTAATTATTGTGTGACCCTGGAGGGATTCTAACCCCCAACCGCTGGAGCCGAAATCCAGTGCTCTATACAGTTAAGCTACAGGGCCAGTTTGGTTCCAAATAAAAAAATTTAGAACCCGGCAAATGTAGGAAATCAGCCTCGAACAGGCAAGGTGGAATTTGTAGATTTGTAGACCATATTAGAAATATATAATCAAAACCTGCGTTTGATTGTCAAACTTGAATTTCGAAAGCAAATGATAGCAAAAAATTGGTTCTTCTCTCTCGTAACGTTTGCCTTTGGGTTGAATGGTTTCGCGCAAAGCTCGATGGGAGGGTGGACCTTTCACGTGAGCACCAGACAGGCGGTTGATGTCAAGCATATGGGGAATACGATTTATGCTGCTTTTGGTAATGGAGTTTTGGAATACGATCTTGATGCTGGTGAAAAGTACATTTACGACCGGGTCAAGGGTTTAAGCGATATCAGCATTACGAGTTTGGGCACCGACGGTAAATCTACCCTAGCCATTGGTTACGAAAACGGCAATATTGATGTGCTTAAAAACGGCGTTGTTACCAATATTCCTGCTATCCGATTGGCACAAATCCAAGGTTCAAAAAAGGTCAATCAAATCTCCTTTCATTCCAACTTTATCTATGTTACAACAGGTTTTGGTATCGTCAAAATAGACCCCAAAAAAATGGAGGTGAGAGAATCCTATTATCCCAATAGTACTTCACAGGATGTGCAAGCCATCTGTTTTATCGGTGATACGATTTATGCCTCGCTGGGGAATCAAATCTGGAAGGCGTCTTTGTTGAGCCCACTGCTTACAGACCCCAATCAATGGAAGGTGGAAACGAAAGTTCCAACAAATTTGAACTATGAGTATACCGATTTGGAAACGGATGGCGAACAATTGTTCGTGTTAAAACAAAAAGAAAACTTTGGCCTTGATTCCGTATTTACACTCAAGAATCAGGTGTATTCTTTTGTAGGAGCCATCACCTTCGATCTTGAAATTAATTCCTTGAGTTTGGTTCAAAATAAAGTTGCGCTCAACCTGGGAGATGGGTTTTTGTGCTTGAAGGAAGATTTATCTGGATTTGCTTTTGGGTTTAGCAATTACTCCAGCACACAAAAAGTAAATGCCAATGAAAGCATAGCTCTAAATGGTAGCATTTATGTCGCGGATAACAACTTAGGATTGATCAAATCTACAACGGATGGATTCATGGAGCGTATTGACTTTATTGGTCCGCCCAAGAGTGATTTTTATGCCCTAAAATCGGGTCGAAATCAATTGGTTGTTTCCGGAGGTGGACTTTCAGGTGCTCAAAACACCAATAATCCGGCTGGCTCGTATCGCTTGAAAGATGGAACTTGGAGCCTTTTAGACAACAATTCTGTTCCAGAATGGAGACAAAACGTACCAGTTTACGATCATCTCTGTGCGGCCATACATCCCTTCGAAGAGAAATTGGCGATCGGAACATACTCCTATGGTCCTTTGAGTATTCTAAATGACAACAATGAAATACTGAACTTTTTCACTGCTGATAACTCACCTTTAGAGAATACAATCTTGGGGAACAACAATGCGTTTGTTTCGGATCTTCAATACGACTCGCAAGGAAACTTGTGGATACTCAATGGTTACTCTTCTGTGGGTGCGTTAAAGTGTTACGATGCCAATGAAAAATGGACAACCATTAGTCTGGGAAATTCTTTAAATGGCTTTCGTTCTGCCAAAATGGTGGTAGATTACAATGATAACATTTGGATGTCTTTCGTTGGAAAGGGCATGGTGGGATACAGTGCCAACGGAACGATTGATAACCCTGCAGATGACCTCCTTCAATACTTCAACACCGGAGAAAACTCAGGCGCACTTCCATCGAGCGATGTTACAGCGCTGGCTGTAGACTTGGACAATGAAATTTGGATAGGCACCGAAAATGGTTTTGCCATTTTATACAACTCCGAGGATGCGCTATCGGCAGCACCGGGTGATTATAATGTGCAGAGAATCAAATTGGAATTCGAAGGAAACGTGGAATACTTGTTGGGTTCCACCTACATTTCTTCAATTGAAGTGGATGGAGGAAATCGAAAATGGATCGGAACGGCAGGATCGGGTATTTTTTGCTTGAGCCCAGACGGACTTACAATCTTAGCCAATTACACGACCGATAATTCACCCTTGATTTCAAACAATGTAGTGGACCTGAAAATCGATCAAAAAACAGGTGAATTGTACATTATTACAGATGTTGGTTTGATTTCTACAAGAATAGATGCCAGCCAAGGTGAAGATGATTACGATGAGGTGAAGGTGTTTCCCAATCCGGTATCTCCAGGATATACAGGTGTGATTACCATACAAGGAATTAAATTCAATTCCGATGTTAAAATAACCGATGCAGGTGGAAACTTGGTTTATGAAACAACTTCAAATGGTGGAACGGCAACATGGAACGGGCTCACCTTGAATGGGGATAGAGTAGCGACTGGCATTTATTTGATCTGGACAGCTTCTAACGAGGAAAAAGGTAGATTTGTAGGCAAAGTTGCCGTAGTAAACAATTAATGAAAACAGCCGATACTGGAATTTTTCTCAACCGCATACCGTATTCCGAAAGCTCCGTAATCGTTTCCTATTTCACCAAGAATCTAGGTTACAAGCGTTTCATCTATTTAGGTGGTCGAAAAAAGAACCCACAATTGTTTCCACTTAATATTCAACAACTCACTTATTACAACAGGCAGGATAGCGAATTGCTCAAATTGAGCAGCGCTGAATCAGATGGTCGTGTGAAGGAAATTCCCTTTCACCCACTGCGGTCGGCTTTGGCCTTCTTTGTTGCAGAAATTCTCCAAAAATGCCTTAACCATACGGAACAAGATCTTGCCCTCTATGCGTTTCTGGAAAAGCAGATAGAACAACTCGACCAACGGGAAGACCTTTCCTATTTTCCACATCTATTTTTATTGGACTTAAGCGGCTACCTGGGATTTCAACCGAGTATTGAATCCAAATTTCCCAATTCCTTTCACTTGCAAGACGGTCGATTTACGGATGAACACCTCAAGGAAGAATCCATAACTGGAAACGAAATGCTTTTTTTATTTCATTTGCTCTGTCAACAAAAGTATAGCGTAACAAGGACCGAAAGAGCAAAGGCTTTGGATGCACTTGTTCGTTATTACGAATTGCATCTAGAAAGCTTCGGACCGCTCAAATCCAAGGCCATTCTTCAAGAACTTTTTGAATAAAAAAAATGAGCCTAATCAGACTCATTTTAACTCGCAATTTGTAGTAGCATTTAGCGTTGCTGTAAGCCAAATGTGTGGGTGCTCTCCAGCACCACAGTGTAAAGATGAGGGTATTAGATGATTGTTTTAGTTGAATTGAATTTAATGGTCATTTCATTGATTGAATGGCAGCTAAATAAATTCTTTGGTAAGCAATAAAAATTGATCGACCGTATGGAAAAAGAATTATATTTGGCGCATAATAAAAACTATTCATTTATGAGATCCTTTCTTATCAAAAGTGCAACAGTGGTAACCATGTTGCTTTCAACTCAACTTTCTTTCGGACAATTTACCATGGGAGTAGCTCCTGGGTTCAATCTATCTGGGGCAGATTTTGGGTACAAAATTAATCGCTACGTTCCTCAGCTTGGGTTCAATTACATGACTGCTTCTGGAATGTATACTTGGGATCGCAAAGAATACGACGGAAGCCAAATCGTAGATGTGTCAGACACCTACACGTACCGTCTCGGATTCTTGCTACCAAGAGTAGGCTTAAAAGTTTTTGTAGCTGAAAAAGAAGATTTGAAAATGTTTGTTTCAGCTGGATTCATGAAGCCTTTCCTTTTCGGAACTTCTGAAAGCAATGGAATCAATGATTACGCCGTGGAAGACGAATTGAACCGAATTTCATTGTGGGGTTCTGACCTTTCTTTTGGAATGGAATATTTCTTTTCAGAGCGTTTTTCGTTTAGCGGACAGTTTGGTCTTCGCTACTTCTCGTTTAAATACGACAACAAGTACAATACCTCTGTTTACAACCCAGATACAGGCGAGTCGCAAGACTATCAAGCAAGAGAAGTGTTCAAATTATCAATGAACCCAACTTTTACACGTGTTGGATTGAATTTTTATTTCTAGAACAGAAATCGATAAAAGATTGATAAAGAGGGGCTAATTCGTTAGTTCCTCTTTTTTTATTCAATCAATTGAAGATTTTTTACCTTGAGCTGTCACTTTTTGAAAACAAAGAACACTTCTATTAATAGAGAGTAAGATTTTTCATGAGCAACCGAAAAAAAAGAGCGTTCATGGCATTGTATAACCCAATCCATGCCCGATTTGAGCGATTTTGCAAGGCGCGAACCTTTGGGCATGGGCCTCATGAGGATCTGATGCATGATTCTCTTTTGGTTGCTTTTGAAAAATTTGATGATCTAAAAGACAAAGATGCTTTCTGCTCCTTTTTGTTTGGAATTTGCAGACGAATTTGCGCAAACCTGTATAGGAAGCAAAACGAAAGTTCCTGGTTGGATGCATACGACCAGATGCAAGCGGTGGAGTCTCAAGGTGAAAAAAATCTGGTTCGCGATGACCTGTACAAAGCCTTGGATCAATTACCAGAAGAACAGGGCGAAGCATTGATATTGTTTGAAATTGCTGGATTCTCTATCCGCGAAACAGCCAAGATTCAAGAAACCTCTGAAGATGCTGTGAAACAGCGTTTGCATCGAGGACGAAAGATGTTGGTTCGTCTCCTGAGCGATGAACCCAAATTAAGCTTACAAGAAAAATGAAAAGGGAAGCAGAGTTGAATGAAATGTTTGCCTCCATGCGCGAGGAGAAACCGGAAGTTTCGGTGAAGAAAGTGCATAGATGGCTAGGTATTTCGAGTGGTGTTGTCTTGAGCATTTATCTGCTCTCTTGGATAAAACGAATTCTATTTTTAAAACCAGTTCTTATGATTTCATCAGTAATTGCATTAGGTTCTTTGACGTTTGTAACTCTTTTCTCTACAGGAAAGGTTGCGGCAGAGGACAGAAAACAAACTTTGGCTACCCAGGAACATGTGGTACCAGCTAAGGCCCCTGCCGAATCAAACATTCAACCGAAAGAAAACGAAGCGAAGAAAACCACCTCGGCAAAGGAGGAGGAACTTCCTCTTACCTTGCCCTTTAATCCTTTGAGTGAGTTTCATAGCCAACAAGAAACGGTTCTAAGCCCATTGGCACCTCGTCCGCAAACCTCGGCGTTGGCACCAAAAGAAATGGGAGATTTTCACTCGGTAGTGGTGGGTTCAGCATTTAAGGTAATACTCAAACAAGGAGAAAAATGCAGTGTAGAAATCCAGGGTTCGGAAGAGGAGAAAGCAAATGTCCAGTTGGAAATAAAGGACAATCAATTGCGAATTACGGCAGACTGTAAAGGCAAGAAAAACTGTGAACTTCCAGAAAAAATCGTTCTCACCATGAAGGATTTGAAGAAACTAAATGTCTCTGGTGCGTGTAACCTAGAGATGGAAGGAAAATTCAAGGCTTCTGGAGAGGTCGATCTCCTTTTGTCAGGGGCAGCCAATGTGGAATTGGATATCGACGCACCCGAGATTGATTGCAAGGTTTCGGGAGCCGTCAATCTTGAATTGGAGGGAAGTACACCAGAACTAGATTTGAAAACATCAGGTGCGGCCAACATTGATGCTTCCGACATGAAGGCACAGAAAGTACGTGTTGGTGCTTCCGGCGCCTCTCATTCAGAAGTGTATGCGGCCAATGAAATACAAATTGCAGCCTCAGGAGCCTGTTCTGTGCAATATGCCGGAGGAGGAACCCTCACAGAAAAATCCGTTTCAGGAGCCAGTTCCGTCAAGAAGAAATAAAAATTTACTTTTCGCATAAGTTAGAAGGTGGATTCCCTGTAGGGGCCACCTTTCTTTTTTAAGGGTGGCGTTAAAAAATGACCTATCTTTGCACTCTTCAAATCAAATTATGGCACACAAGGCTGGTTTCGTGAATATTGTAGGTAGCCCAAATGTTGGGAAATCTACCTTGATGAATCAATTGGTGGGAGAGCGAATTTCTATTGTTACTTCCAAGGCTCAGACTACGCGTCACCGTATCTTGGGTATTGTAAATGATGAGGATTACCAAATTGTATTTTCGGATACTCCAGGGGTGGTTAACTCGGCGTATAAGCTACACGACCAAATGATGTCCTATGTCCAAACCTCCCTAAAAGATGCGGATGTTTTGATTTTCATTACGGATATTTTTGAAAACGACATGAACCATGTTGAAACCTTGGAAAAAATCCAAAAAATGGATGTTCCTAAGTTGGTTTTGGTCAATAAAATGGACTTGGGCGATCAAGAAAAAGTAACGGAACGACTGGCTTACTGGGCCGAAAAACTTCCGGATGCCACCATCTTTCCAATATCGGCCTTGCACGGGTTTAACTTGGAAGGAATTTGGGAGAAAATTTTAGAAAACCTACCTGAAAATCCTCCGTATTACGACAAAGAAGAACTGAGCGACCGACCGATGCGTTTCTTCGCAGCGGAAATGATTCGCGAAAAGATCTTTTTGCATTGTAAGAAAGAAGTACCGTACGCTTGTCAAGTAGAAATTGAAGAGTACAAAGAGGAACCGGAAATAACGAGAATTCGTGCCTTGATTATTGTTGAACGCGATACCCAAAAAGGAATCATCATTGGGAAAGGTGGGGAAATGTTAAAACGCATCGGAAAAGATGCCCGCATCGAAATTGAAAAATTTATCGAGCAAAAAGTGTTCTTGGAGACTTATGTGAAAGTAGACAAAGACTGGAGAACAAGCGATCAAAAATTAAAGAAGTACGGATACTAAACGTACGGAATACCTAATAAAAGTAAAATGGGAAATGTAATCGCCATTGTCGGCCGACCAAATGTTGGAAAATCAACCTTATTCAACCGTTTAACTGAATCCAAACGAGCCATTGTAAAAGAGGTTTCTGGAGTAACGCGCGACCGTTTGTACGGCCGTGGAGAGTGGAACGGAGTGAATTTTTCTGTAATCGATACAGGAGGATACATTCACGGGTCAGACGACGTATTTGAAGGCGAAATCCGCAAGCAAGTTGAGTTAGCCATAGAAGAAGCCAAAGTGATTATGTTCGTTGTGGATGTAATGACGGGTGTTCTAGATTTAGATAAAGTGGTCGCATCCATGCTACGCAAAGCGAAAAAGCCAGTTTTTATCGTGGCCAACAAAGTTGATAATACGGACCGCATCGGTCTTTCATCTGAATTTTATTCCTTAGGATTGGGGGATGTCTTTGACGTTTCTGCTACTAACGGAGGTGGAACAGGTGATTTGCTGGATGAGGTTGTAAAACACCTAGACAAGGAAGACGAAAGCATACGCGAAGAGGATTATTTGCCGAAAATTACCATCGTTGGAAAACCAAACGTTGGGAAATCGTCTTTGGTGAATGCCCTTACAGGTAAGGAATCAAACATTGTTACAGATATTTCTGGAACGACAAGAGATACGGTCAATACGCGTTACAATTCCTTTGGATTTGATTTCGTTTTGATCGATACGGCTGGAATTCGCAAGAAAGCCAAGGTTCATGAAGATTTGGAGTTCTACTCTGTTCTTCGTTCCGTTAATGCAATTGAAAATTCGGACGTCTGTATCTTCATGATTGATGCCCAGGAAGGTTTGCAAAAACAAGATTTGCAGATTTTTTACATGATCGAGAAGAACTCCAAAGGTGTGGTTGTATTGGTGAATAAATGGGATTTGATTGAAAAAGACCACAAAACCATGCAAGATTACGAGGACAAAATTCGCGAAGGTTTGGCTCCATTCAAAGATGTACCGATCATCTTTACATCGACCATTTCCAAACAGCGTATTCACAAAGCCTTGGAGGAAGCAATGGAGGTTTACCACAACCGAACCAAGAAAATTCCAACCTCGGAGTTAAATGATGTAATGCTGGAAGTAATTGATCAAAATCCACCGCCATCCAACAAAGGAAAGTATGTGAAGATCAAATTCGTGACCCAATTGCCAACACACGCACCTTCATTTGCCTTTTTCTGTAATTTACCACAGTATATTCCAGATAGTTACAAGCGTTATTTGGAGAATAAATTGCGTCAGCGATTCAACTTTACTGGGGTGCCAGTAAAAATCTTCTTCAGAAAAAAATAGTTCAGAAACCCTCAGTCCTTCGACAATTTTTAAATTTAGTTTCTGTTCATTTAAAAGTCTGTACGTATAGTGAAATTTGGCGCAATCGATATAGGAACCAATGCTGCCCGTCTGCTGGTAGGCGAGGTAACAAAGGAAGAAGGGAGAACCTTCATCAAGAAATTATCCTATACGCGTATTCCGCTTCGTTTGGGTGAAGATGTTTTCGAAAACGGGAAAATCTCCAAAAAGAAAGCCGAAAACTTCATCAAAACCATGCGTGCTTTTCGCTTGATTGCCGAAATATTTGATGTCCGCGATTTAAGAGCATGTGCTACTTCAGCTATGCGTGAGGCGAGTAACGGAAAGAAAATCAGAGAGCGAATTCTAGAAGAAACTGAGGTGGATATTGAAGTAATTTCGGGAGACGACGAAGCAGAAATCATTTTCAGTACCTTCCAATTGGTTCAGCCTGATAAAACCATTCCATTTGTGGTGATTGATGTGGGAGGGGGTAGCACCGAAGTTTCTGTTTTTGAAAATGGAAATCGCGTCGCAGCTCGATCGTTTGAAGTGGGTACCCTTCGCATGGTCAAAGGAAAAGTGAATCCCCAAGTTTGGAACGACATCAAGGAATGGTTGACACAAAGCGTTACCTTGTCGCACCAACACCTGGTTTATGGAACGGGTGGAAATATCAACAAGGCCCATAAATTGGTGGGAGGGCAACAGAATGAGCCAGTTAGTTTGAAAAAACTGGAAGATTTGAGAGATACCCTGGAACCGCTCACAATCGCACAAAGAGTAGATCGCTTTCAATTGAAGCCCGACCGTGCAGACGTATTGGTTCCGGCCATGGACATCTACTGTTTCATTATGAGACATTTAAAAATCCGCCAGATTCATGTGCCTAAAATTGGTCTATCTGACGGTATCGTATATACATTACACAAAACACATCGCAAAAGAAAAATTACCAATGACAAAGCGTGAATTGATTGAACAGATCCGAAGAAAAAAATCCTTTTTATGTGTTGGATTGGATACCGATTTAACCAAAATTCCGAGTCATTTATTGGAGGAAGAAGACCCGATCTTCGCCTTCAACAAAGCAATCATTGATGCGACAAAAGATTTTGCTGTAGCCTACAAACCCAACACAGCCTTTTACGAATGTCATGGACCAAAAGGCTGGGAGTCACTGCGAAAAACCTTAGAATATATTCCAAAAGACTGTTTTACCATTGCCGATGCAAAACGCGGAGATATTGGAAATACCTCTGGATACTATGCGAAGACCTTCTTCGAATATTTAAACTTTGACTCAGTAACGGTTGCGCCGTACATGGGGGTTGATAGTGTGAGTCCTTTCTTGGATTTTGAAAATAAATGGGTGATTCTTCTGGCGCTAACTTCGAACAAGGGAGCTTTGGACTTCCAAATGACCGAAGCAACGGATGGCGAACGTTTGTTTGAGAAAGTATTGAAGACTTCGAGCACTTGGGGATCTGATGAAAACATGATGTACGTGGTAGGAGCTACAAGAGCTGAAGGAATCGGAGAAGTTCGTAAACTCGTTCCCGATCATTTCTTCCTGGTACCTGGCGTGGGAGCGCAAGGAGGTTCTTTGCAAGATGTTGCCCAATACGGTTGGAACCAAGACTGTGGTCTTTTGGTCAACTCTTCTCGTGGAATTATTTACGCTTCTCAGGAAAAAGACTTTGCTGAAAAAGCGGGTCAAGAAGCGAAGAAAATCCAAGAAGAAATGGCCCAAATCCTTTTGGAAAAGGCTTTCTAAGAAAATAACAATCCAATTTCTGAAACCACTGTGCTGCGGATGTACTCAATTCCGATAGCAATAACGATGAACCCAATAATGCGGGACAAGGCCTGAATGCCCGTTGCGCCCAGACTTTTAACGATTACCTTGGAGCTCAGCAATAAGAAACAAACGGAAAACGAAACGGTAATAATGGCCAAGATAATGGCCAGTTTTTCCCAAGTTTCGGGATGTTCAGATTGAAAAGAAATCAATAAAGAAATGGTTCCTGGTCCGGCCAACATGGGAATAGCCAGTGGAGTTAAGGAAACATCTGATTTGTTAAATGCTTCGTCCTTCTCGCGTTTTTTCATTCCCTTGTGCTTGGTGAAATTACCCGTCAACAAGGCAAAACCAGACGAGGCGATGATCAAACCTCCTGCAATTTTCAAGGAGGACAAACTGATCCCAAAAAATTGAAGAACATACTTCCCCAAAAAGAATGAAATCAAGAGAATAATCAACATGTTGACCGAAGTCCAAATAGCAGTTCGTTGAATCTCTTTCGGGGCTTTGTCTTTGGTAAGTCCAACAAAGATGGGTAAGGTCCCAAGTGGGTTGACCACCGATATCAGTGCGGTGAAGGTCAAAAGGAATAATTGCATAACCAATATTTATTTGCTGCAAAATTCCATTTCAAAGGTGAACTCTAGTGTCGCGAGACTTTAAAGTTTAGTTACAATGAGGTTAGGGAATGTGGTGGTTTTTGGTTGATGTTTTTAAATTGAATTAACATTGGACCTCCCCCTTGATCCCCCTGTCTGACACAGGCAGGACTCCAAAGGAGGAAACAATAAAGTTCTTCCCGAACCCTGTTTGCCATCAGGCAGAGAAGTCGAATTTAGTTGTCTGAGCGAAGTCGGATTTGGTTGTCTGAGCGAAGTCGAAGACAAAAAAAGCCCTCAGTCACTGACCAAAGGCTCACATATCTTAAAGAAAAGTAGTCTTACTTGTTCTCTTCGTCTTCAAAAATTCTTTTTGGTTGCAATTGTTGGAACACGCCCAAAGTAATCCAGAAAGGAAGAACGAATCCCATCAAAAATACTAGCATCCAGAATGCCATTCCGCCAATCAATAAGAAAAGTGCTAATCCTAAAAAACTCATGTTGCTTGTAAAGTTTGATTACGGCGTAAAAGTAGAAAATAAATTCTGGAACAAAGTGCAGTTTTCGGGAGATTTTCCCTTTTCAGGACAAATATTTTGATTCAGAATCCAGTTTTGGTGAATTGCTGGTGGAAAAGCCGAATGGGGTTTGTTGATATCGGGATCAATTAACTCTATTTGAAGTGTTATTTTTGTGGCACAAAAAGTAGAACTAGTTTCAAATCCAAAGAATATGGAATTCAGAATAGAAAAAGACACGATGGGGGAGGTACAAGTACCTGCAGATCGTTACTGGGGAGCGCAAACAGAGCGTTCACGCAACAACTTTAAAATCGGTCCAGAAGGATCTATGCCGAAAGAAATCATCCACGCTTTTGCTTACTTGAAAAAAGCGGCGGCGCACGCAAACTGTGAGTTGGGGGTGCTTTCTGCAGAAAAAAGAGATTTGATCTCTAAAGTATGTGACGAAATCTTGACGGGTGCTTTGGACAATGAATTCCCGTTGGTGATTTGGCAAACAGGTTCAGGAACTCAATCGAACATGAACTGTAACGAGGTAATCGCTTACCGCGCTCACGTATTGAATGGAGGTTCTTTGACCGATGCTGAGAAAGTGTTGAACCCAAATGACGATGTGAACAAATCACAATCATCAAACGATACATTCCCAACAGCCATGCACATTGCGGCTTACAAAAAGGTTGTTGAAGTGACAATTCCAGGAATGAAAACCTTGCGTGCTTCGTTGCAAAGTAAGGTGGAAGAGTTCAAGGATGTTGTGAAAACAGGACGTACGCACTTCATGGATGCAACCCCTTTGACTTTGGGTCAGGAGTTCAGTGGATATGTTGCTCAAATCGATAACTCTATCCGTACAATTGAGAACGCATTGGTAGCTGTAGCTGAATTGGCTTTGGGTGGAACGGCGGTTGGTACCGGATTGAATACACCGAAAGGTTACGATGTCTTGGTGGCGAAGAAAATCGCAGAATTCACAGGTTTACCATTCATAACTGCGAAAAACAAGTTCGAAGCTTTGGCAGCGCACGATGCCATGGTTGAATTGTCGGCGGCTTTGAAAAGATCGGCTGTTTCCTTGATGAAAATCGGTAACGATATCCGTATGTTGTCTTCAGGACCTCGTTGTGGAATCGGTGAGATTGTTATTCCAGACAACGAACCAGGATCATCTATCATGCCTGGTAAGGTGAACCCAACTCAACCTGAAGCATTGACAATGGTTTGTGCGCAGGTGATGGGGAACGACATGACGGTTTCTGTTGCAGGTTCAAACGGACATTTCGAATTGAATGTATTTAAACCGGTAATAGCTTCTAATGTATTGGAGTCGGCGCGTTTGATCGGAGATGCTTGTGTTTCCTTCACCGAAAAATGTGCGAACGGAATCGAGGCAAACTTGCCAGTAGTGAAAAAGCACTTGGACAACTCTTTGATGTTGGTAACAGCATTGAACACAAAAATTGGTTACTACAAGGCTGCTGAAATCGCGAAATACGCTCATAAAAACGGAACGACTTTGAGAGAAGCGGCTGTTGGATTGGGTCACGTGACGGATGCAGAATACGATGAGTATGTAGATCCTTCAAAAATGATTGGTTCGATGGACTAATCTTTTTGATTCAAAATACCGAAGGCCATTCGCACGTTTGATCGTGGAATGGCCTTTTTATTTTACCTTCAACGCCAAATTGATTGATATTGTTGAAGCCCAAGTCCCTCTACTTATCTGATCGAAAGAAGCTGTTTCTTTTGGCGGCAACGTTCTTGGTCTTGTATGCTGTCATTTCATTGGTCAATCACTATTTATTTCGAACCTATGCACTTGATTTAGGTTTATACATCAATGCGCTGTATGATTACGCCCATTTTCAGTGGAACGACAGTTTGGTTTTTCGTTCGGAACCTGAGAATCTTCTAGCCGATCATTTTGACCTTTACCTTCCTATTTTATCCCCTCTTGGATTCGTTTTTGGTTCCTATACGCTCTTGATCGTTCAGATTGTTGCGCTTATTTTCGGAGGATTAGGCGTTTACCGTTTTGCATCCGTTAAGTTATCGAACAATTCTTTGGCCTTGTTTGGGGCAGCTCATTTCTTTTTGTTTTTCGGAATTTTCTCGAGCTTATCTTTTGATTATCACAGCATTGTAGTGGGATCGTGTTTGATTCCTTGGTTGTTCATTGGGGTTGAAAAGAAGTCACTATCTCAAACACTCATTTGGGGAGTGTTGATTTTGTTCGCCAAGGAAACGGCCTCGATTTATTTGTTCTTCATTTGTTTGGCTTTGCTTTGTCTGTATTGGAAGGATGCAGAAAGAAGAATGTTCTTGGCATTGTTGATGGCTCTAAGTGTTCTCTACGCATTTGTGATTTTCAAATTCATCATGCCCGCTTTATCGGTCAATGGAGAGTATCATCATTTTCATTACGCTTATTTCGGTGAAAACATGAAGGAGGCAATTTGGGGGGCAATCAGCAATCCGATTGAGACCTTCAAAGCTTTTTTCATCAATCACATGGAGGTTGAAAACGCGGATTTTGTCAAGACGGAATCCATGATTTTTATTTTCCTAAGCGGGTTTTGGATCCTCTTTCGAAAACCTGTTTTTCTGATTATTCTTGCTCCTTTGCTTGCCCAGAAATACTTGCATGACGATCCGTCGATCTGGAGTTTTGGCGGACATTACAACATTGAATTTGCTCCAATTCTAGTGCTTGGTTCCATTTGGGTGTTGGGAGAAATGAAATCCAAAAAATGGCAATATTGGACTCAGGTGTTACTGATTGTAGGAACGCTGGTGGTTACCTTTAAAAGTCTTGATCAAACGATTTTTTACACCGATAAGTCTCGCGTACGCTTTTACCAGGCAAAGCATTATCAAAAGCATTACTCGACAGAAGACATTTACGAATTGATGAAACGAATTCCTCAATCGGCAATTGTTTCGACCCAGTCTCCATTTTTACCTCATTTGGCTTGGCGCGATCAAGTGTATCAATTCCCTGCGATAGGAGATGCGGACTACATTCTTTGTTCTTTAAATGAATCTACGTACCCAATTACGGAGTTGGAATTTCAAGTAAAAATTGAGCAATTAAAAACGGATACGGATTGGTTCCTGGTGCAAGAGGTCAATGGAAATATGCTTTTTGAGCGCATAAAAAAAGACGGGATGGTTCCCGCCTCTTTCTGAAAATGAACGCTGAATTGCCGGAGCAACTCAAACGGTAGCAGTGGTAAAACCCAATAACCACTGTTTTTAGTTGCCTATTTCAAATCGAATGGGCAACATAACTCTTGAACGTACCTTCTCGTATTGGTTTTCACCTGGAATCCATTTTGGAGATTTCATCAATAATCTTTTCGCTTCACGATCCAATTCCTTAGAAACGCCTCTTGAGATTTCTATATTGGATACGGTTCCGTCTTTTTCCACAACAAAGGTTAAAGCAACAACTCCTTCATCTCCCCAATCCAATGCTTCTTGCGGGTAATTCATGTTGTCCACGATGTACTTTTGCAAAGCAGGGTATCCTCCTGGGAACATGGCTTCGATTTTGGGGAAGTTATCGATTTCATCCTCAGGTGTAACCGGAACAACTCCTCCACCAACTTTGATATCCACACCAGCCAGTAAATTTCCTAGTTCAACTCCTGCTTGCGCATCCGGTTCTTTGTTGGAATTATTCACTTGCGTCATCAACTCACTCGCTTGTTGTTGCGCGTTTACCGTACTCGCCGTTTGTTGATCGTTGGTTTGTGGCTGCTGCTGTTCTTGGGTTTTTTGCTCTACCTTGGGCCTCTCCATAACTACATAATCAACCTCGGTAGACCTTGTTTCAATTTTGGCTTGCATATCGGCCAAGGCATCTGGATTTTTGTAGGTGAAAGCTGCCAATGTCAATGACCCGGTAACTAAAAATCCAATTTGCAGAATCCAAGCTCTTTTCGATTCCAAATCAGCTTTTTTGCTTTTTTTAATTTCCATAACAATTTGGTTTATAATTTATTGAACAACGGCAATAACTTTGCCGAAATTTGATGCTTCAAGGGTGGAAGCAGGTTCTGTTGAATTATAGGTACCTTTGAGCGAGTAAACGGTTCATTATGCGTAGTTTCCCGTGGAAAGTATTTGTTCTTTCCGTAGTAGTTTTATCAGCAATCTTGTTTGTTTTCCCGATTAACTTGTTTCAAGGAGTTATCGTTTTTCAAGATGATCTCAAAGAAATGGTCGTAGAAGCGCCATTGAGCTTGTCTTATTTCTTGGGCTTGGGATACAATGAAGGAGATTTGGTTGGCGTAAAAGATTTCTACTTAAAGCCTTCTGGCATTTTCCTTGCAATAGCAATTACAATCGGTATCCCGTTTTTAGTGGCTTACCGCATTTATTTGAAAAAAGAAAAAAACGGATGAAAATACTCTTCTCCCTGATCTTCTTAATACTACCTCTCGCTACTTTGGCTCAGGAGTTTTATCCCACTTATTACGGCATGAACTTCCCGGAAGTGGAGCATCACGAGTATGATTCATTGGTAGAAAATGGCTTCTACAACGATGCCTTTCGACTTTTGCCTTCTTACCTTGAACGAGGTGTGAAAGATCACAACTTGCGCAGCTTGATGTTTGTGAAACAAAAGGCACAGGACCTCGTTTATCGAATTCGACTTTCAGAAAAAGAAGTTGAGGCCATATTTCATGAGTTTCATGTTGTCTGGGACAAGGCAGACGAATACGAGCAAAACATCATCGGATGGATGCTCCTCACCTTGCTCGACTCGTATAAAATTCGTCAATCATTCGGGTATGATGAGGAAAGTTTATCCTGGTACGTTGGAGATGGTTACACCAAGCTATACAATGAAAGCGTAGAGGTATTGCAGCAAGTGTATTCGGAACAAATTTTAGACGGATTGTACAAAACAACCCGTATTCCAGTGAAGGCATTGATCAATGAAAATGATTCTTTGTTGCCTACCTTGGGTGATCGATTGTTTGCCTACTTTATGGATCAAACCGACAAGCAAGTGCCAGAAGAGAGGTTGGCCTTGTTACAAGATTTGATTTACGAATATCACTACCAGCGAAAGGAATGGACAGCGGTGCGTTACTTAATCTTGAACTGTCGCAGACCCTGGGAGTATGAGAACGATGACTACATCGAACTCTTAGAGAAGTGGGAAGGGTTGATTGAGGATGAAAACGCAACGTATTTGTCTTTGAAAATAGCTCGACACAAATACACTGAAAGCCAGAATTATAACTATAAGCTCAATCGAGAAGTTGAGAATCAGGCGGTACAAGCCCTGAATAAAATTGATCGAACTCTCGAGAAATATCCAAATGCGCCAGTTAGGGAGGAGTTGGAAAAACTCAAAGAGATTATTCTTGAAAAGACACTGCGGTTTGAAATTAAAACCGTTCCAAAGCCGAAGAAGCCAACCTTGCTTTCTATTTCCTATTCGAATTTAGAAGAAGTATACATGGAGGTTCGACACGTGGTTCGCGTTAAGGACGTAGACCCTTACGACCCTAGAACTTTCAAAGGTTACCGATATGAAAAGGAAAAGTATAGACAAACACATGCTTTAATCGATCGCAAGCTATACTTGAATCATACGACCGATTTGTTGGTAGAATGTTTCCCAACAACCGGGTTGTACTTAGTCGTGATTGGCAAAGACAGAAATGAAGTACGCGATTTTTTCAAATTAAAGCCAGAAGACCCTCTACCAACAACGAGCTATGCGCTTATTGAAGTTACCAATTTGGGGGTGTCGCTGGGAGAAACAAACGATTCCTTGTTTGTGCAAGTAGCCAACCGTTTTAAGGGAAAACCGATTAAAAAAGCTCAGGTTTTGGTGAAGGACGATAGTGTGGTTTCAAACTACATCACGGACAAAAATGGATTGGCAAAAATTCCAGTAGGCAAGCGACAAGCTATTTACATCCAAAAGGAAGAAGATAGTACCCGAATTTCTTCATGGCAGAGGTACCATTGGGAAGTAGATCAATCAAAGGATGTTGCCTACACCGATCGTCCAATTTATCGACCAGGCCAGATGGTTCAATTGAAACTCATCGCCTTGAAACAAGAAGGCTATAACTTGAAGGTGGACGCGAATGCCAAGAGAACTTTGTTGATTCGAAATCAACAAGATGAAGTGTTGTATTCAGAAGAGCTGACTGTTAATAGTTTAGGGTCTATTAGTTCCTCTATTGCTTTAAAAGAGTCAATAGCAACAGGGTATTATCTCATTGAATCGAATGGCAACGTCATTGGATCTTTCCGTGTAGAAGAATACAAAAGACCAACCTTCAGTGTTCAATTTGATCCCATCAAAGGTTTAATGGCCAATAAAAACCCAATTACTATATCTGGAACTGTAATGGCCTATGCTGGATACCCCTTGGCTAGTGAGTTGGTGAAAATCCATGTGCGAAAATGGGAATACAAAGGGTATTCCTATTCAAGGCTTACAACGCATGCATCCGATACGGTATACCTAGTTTACACAGATAATTCAGGGCGTTTTGCTTTCGTATATACACCGCAACTCAAAGAAAATAGTTTTGGAACATCGATTTTTTGTGAAGCCTCTGTAACACGTAATACGGGAGAGACCAACTTCGGTGAGGCCAGTTTTTACATCGGCAATGAACGATACCAAATGCATAGCGAAAAGGTGGTTCGAGACGAATGGAATATAGAAGGTTATCGCACTACCATAACGGGAAATAACGAGTCGAATATTGACAAATTCGTTGATTTCTATATACTGAAAAGAAAGAACGTAAAACGATACGTTCAAGAGATTGAACCGGCTGAGTTTTCGCGTTTTTCGGGGCAGGAATGGAGAAAAACCTTTCCCAATATGCTCTACGGGGAACTTGAGAAAGAATACGACACCATTACCATGGGAGTGGTACAAACGGGAGAAGTTTTGAATTTGGATCAGTTTGACTTGGAAAGTGGAGAATACAAAATCATTTTTTCAGTGATCATGAGCACCAAAGAAGTTTTAACCAACGAGGATGCTTTTGTTTGGAGAGAAAAAGGGTGGAACTATACCATTCAGCCTTTGGAAATTTACGCAAAGAAGAAGGACCCAGCCTTGATGGAGTTTTTACCGATTCGGATCAATACTGCATGGAGAAAGGTACATTTGTTTGAAGTGCTCGAAAACGAACACAAAATGAAATTTTCAACCTATCCTTTGAAGGTTGGGCATGACTTTACCTTGAAGTTGGACAGTTCCTTTTATTCTGGCGGACAAATCTATGCCTCCTTTTGGAAGGATGGGTATCACTTCAACAACAGCTACGAATTTCACCCAAAAGATACCACCCGGAAATTGGAATGGCGTTGGATACACAAGGTAAACGAATCAGAACCTGGAAGAAAGGAAACATGGTCTTTTGAAGTAAGAGATGCTTACGGATATTTTGTGGAGGGGGAAGCCTTGTTGAACGCCTATGATGCCAGCCTGGATCAGTTTGCCCAAGGCAAGTACAGAATTCCATACGCCAGTTCGAACTTTCGCCCAAGTACGTGGAAAAGTGAAGGGTTTTATGGAGGGAGTAATAATGGACAACTGTTTCTAAACGCTCGAATGGCCGAAGGATCAGTAGCATATTTCGCCAATAGTGCGAATTACAAAGTAGCTGGTTCCAAAGCAGGTTCGATGAACGACAAGAAGGAGACCACATCTAGTGAGAATGGCAGTGGAGTGAGAAGCAATTTTGCTGAAACAGCCCTTTTCATTCCGCAGTTCCGTACCAAGGCTGGAGTGAATGAATTCGAAATGAAGCTACCCGATAATCTCACCACTTATCATTTCAATGGAGTTGTGCATACTACAGATGGTCGTTTCGTATTGGAGCAATCCGATTTTGTAGTGAAAAAGAAGCTCATGTTGGAAATGAACCAACCGCGTTTTATCCGCAGCAAGGATGAGATGAATTGGGAAATCAACTTCCGAAACTTGAGCAACAAGGACCTGCGTCTCAAACCAGTGGTGCAATTTTTCTCCATCGAAACAGGGGAGGACATCACAGCTCAATTCAAACTGCAGCCGCTTGAAGAACAAACCATCAAACCTGGAAAGTCACAAGCATGGCTTCTTCCATTTGTGGTGCCCAACTTGGATACCCGTGAGGTGAAAATACGCATCGAAGGAAGAACCTTGGACTATTCAGACATCCTTGAGAATCGGATTACAGTGCTACCATCAACCGACGAAAAGACCTTCGCTCAATCTTTTGTGTTGTATCCGAAATCCAACAAAAGATGGGGGCTTAATCTGGCGGAAAAAATAGCTCCAAATGCGGAATTACTGTCGGCAAGACTTTCCTATAGCGCAGATGAGCACTTGCTTTATTTGGATCGATTGGTTCGCAATTTTTTCAGAGATAATGAACTTACAGAATCGTATTTCTACCAGTTTGCAGCCTTTTCTGTGGCCCAACACTTGATGCAAACGGTGCATTCTTTGTCCAATTTAGTGGAGGGAAGAGCAAACCAATTAAAAGGAGCATCTAATGCGGCATCCGTGGATGAATTATGGCCAGATTCAAAAACAGATCAGGAACGCTTATTTCAAGGTTATCAAATGCTTTTGAATCCAGAAGTTTTGGAGAATGCACGCAACCAAGCATATCAAAAACTTTTGGCAAAACAGGATGAAAAAGGACTTTGGTCTTGGGTGGGTAAAGGTTATGGCAATGCTTGGTTAACAACACATATTATTGACGAATACGTTCAACTCGGAGACTTGGGTGTACTCTTCGACGGTGAACCTTTTCTGAAAGCACTCAAGGCAATCGATTCATTGAAAACACTTGAATTCGAAAAATTGGTCGATCCAGCAAATTTTGTGATTGACGAGGCATCTTTGAGTTGGTATCAGGCACGAACAAGTTTGGGAATGGCAGAAACCAAGGCCTCTGCGTTTTTCAAGACGAAGTTAGATAGTACGTGGAGAAAACTTCCAGCCGAAGATTGGTCTAGAGTGGCGAGTATCTATATTTTACAGGAAGACAACATGTCGGCTGAGGTAATCTACAAAGCGATAGTAAAAATGAAGCTACGCGATACAAGTTTGGGAGTGTATTGGGCGGTGAAAAACAATCGAGTTACTGGCTACAAGGAAGACATCAATTTGAGAAATCAGATTCTGGGTTGGAAAATGAGGCACTACGCTGTTCCACCAGACTCCATGCGACTTTACTTGTTGCAAAACCTGAGTGGCATGGCCCAGTTGTCTCCCAACATTGACTTGTTGTTGGCTACCTTCTATTTATCGCTTAAGAAAAACAGCAGTATTTCAGGGGAAATTCAAGCCTTTGGTGGAGAGGTTCTGAAAGTAGATCGCTTGTCTGGTGAAAGGATCATTCCTCAACCACCAATGGTGGACTTACAGAAAGGGATCAAAGCAGATAATTATGGAGATAATTTCATCGTTATCAACGCCGAGGTGGATTATCGAGCACAAGCCAGCGAAGTACTGAAGAGTGATGGAGAGTTTCGCATTGAAAGACAATATTACTTGGTTTACAATGGTCTAGAAATACCAATGAAGAAAGGAATTACCTTGCATGAAGGATCCTTGATTCGTATCAAGTTGAAGATTATTTCTCCCACTGCTTTGAGTTATTTGGAAGTGGAAGATCCAAGAATGGCAGGGGCTGAGCCCAAGGAACTCGAAAGTGGGTACCAATACAACGATTTTCTTTATTGGATTTCCCCACGCGATGTGAAAACGACTTTTTACATAGAGAACCTTCCGGCCGGCACTACTCAGCTGAGCTATGATGTGGTTCTTACGAATAAAGGAGTTTTGGTGGCGCCAGCGGCTTCTGTGAAAAGTTATTATCAACCTGCCAAAAAGGCGAATACGGAGGGAGGTGTTTGGAACATTGAGCCGTAAACTTTGAAGCGTTACTCTTGTTACATTTCGTAAGTTTCATTTGCTTTAAATTTGAATCATGGAAATTTGGGAGGTAATAACAAGGGCATATACGGGTTACGGTAGATACCTGTACAAGCAGATCTTTCATCCATTCGAGGGTGGACACAATAGCTTTTATCTCTTGATTTTCATTTCCTTGCTTATTTGGGGGTTCGAAATTGCCTTTCCATGGAGGAGGGAACAAAAGGTGTTTCGAAAAGATTTTTGGTTGGATGCTTTTTATATGTTTTTCAATTATTTCTTTTTTAACCTCCTTATTTATATGGCGCTTTCCAACACAACGGAACTGTTGTTTAAAAAAGCGATGACGACCATTGGCTTATCTTCAGGCCCCTTGGTTTCTTTTGCCAATTTGCCTCTTTGGCTGCAGTTTATACTTTTCTTTTTAATCTATGATTTCGTGCAATGGTGTATGCACAATGCCTTGCATCGCTTCCCATTTCTATGGCGTTTTCACCGCGTCCATCACTCGGTGCAAGAAATGGGATTTGCGGCCCATTTGCGCTATCATTTCATGGAAAACATCGTATATCGCTTGGCTTTGTACATCTTCTTGAGCTACCTTTTTCAATTCAAGCTAGAGCACACATTCTGGATGTATGCAGCCACTACACTAATCGGTCATTTGAATCATGCCAATATTCGTTTGGATTACGGCCCGCTAAAATACCTCCTCAACAGCCCGAGAATGCACATCTGGCACCATGCCAAAGCCCTACCTGCCTCACACCCCAAAGGAATGAACTTCGGTCTTACCTTGAGTATTTGGGATTACTTGTTTGGAACCAATTATGAACCCTACGAAGGCCGTGATATCGAGTTGGGGTTTGAGGACGTTGAGCAGTTTCCCGATAACTTTATCGAACAACAAATTGAAGCCTTTCAAAAGAAATGATTAACAACAAACAAAATTGGGTTTTCGCCATCTTAGCGTGCCTTACGCTCGGTTTAGCTCCTCATCATGAACCTCACATTTGGAAACAAATCATGAACCTTTACCTTGGCCGACCGATGTTAATGATGGATTGGGTTGATATTTTGATGCATGGCGCACCTTGGGGTTACTTGGTGTATTTAGTTGTTAAAAGTATTCGTAGTTCTAAGCTTGCTTAAGCCGTTAGACGGGTAAAAATACCTGACATGTTATCCCACTCCAACGGTTTTGATAAAAACCCTAGTGTGTTTTGGGCTCTTTCGTACTTTTCAAAATCTCTCGAATGATTCGACCCACTAACGATTACGTATTTCGGGCGCAGCATGATGGTTTCATGATCGAACAAATCATTGAGTTCGTCAATGAGTTCGAACCCATCTAACATGGGCATGCGAATGTCAATTAAATACAATGCGGGAATACTGTGGCCTGTGTGCAAACGGTCTTTGGTGAAGCGAATTACATTTTCGGGATGATCGAATACATGCACAATATCAAACATCTCCGTATTCTTCAGAAAATGCTCGTGCAGTATGTTGGTATCACGATCGTCATCCACAATGACTATTTCGTGGAGTGTAGTATGCATAGATTAAATTGTTGATGTCTCTACAATTTAGGTTAGTGCAAGGGTTTTTCCAAAATTATTTCACGGAATAACAATAAATTAATACGAAATAATTAGTTGTTAGTTAGCCCTTTACTGCTTGGATATAGGCAGAAAAAAGGCCCCAAACTCGGGGCCTCAGAATTATTTTTGTAGTGACTTTAAAAGTTGTCCAATGTCTGTTCTCTTTCTGAGTATCTGGTGCAACTCCTCAATGGAAACTCTTTTTTGCTCCATGGTGTCTCGGTCGCGGACAGTTACAGAGCCGTCTTCCAAGGTTTGATGGTCAACCGTTACACTGAAAGGCGTACCAATGGCGTCCTGACGACGGTAGCGCTTTCCGATTGAGTCTTTTTCGTCGTACTGACAGGTAAAGTCAAACTTCAACTCATTGATAATTTCTCTCGCCTTTTCGGGAAGCCCATCCTTTTTGGTTAAAGGCATTACGGCAACTTTATACGGAGATAAGGCAGGGGGTAGGTTTAATACCACTCGCTCCGAACCATCTTCTAGTTGCTCCTTTTTAAGGCTTGAACTCATAATGGCCAAGAACATTCGGTCTAGTCCAATCGAAGTTTCGATAACGTATGGAACGTAGTTCTGATTGATTTCTGGATCGAAATATTGCAATTTTCTACCTGAAAGAGCTTCGTGTTGCTTCAAGTCGAAATCCGTTCTACTGTGAATACCTTCCAATTCTTTGAAGCCCATTGGGAAATTGAATTCGATGTCACAAGCTGCGTTAGCGTAGTGAGCCAACTTAATATGATCGTGGAAACGATAGTTTTCTTGACCCAGACCCAATGATGAATGCCATTTTAAGCGGTGATCTTTCCAGTAGTCGTACCACTTCATTTCCTCTCCTGGACGAACGAAGAATTGCATTTCCATTTGCTCGAACTCGCGCATGCGGAAAATGAACTGACGAGCGATAATCTCGTTACGGAAAGCCTTACCAATTTGAGCAATTCCAAACGGAACCTTCATTCTACCTGATTTCTGAACGTTCAAGAAGTTCACAAATATACCTTGTGCCGTTTCCGGACGAAGATAAATGGTAGATGCATCTCCGGCTACAGAACCAAGTTCAGTGGAGAACATGAGGTTGAACTGACGAACATCTGTCCAGTTTTTTGAACCCGAAATTGGACAAGCGATTTCAAGGTCTTCGATCAGTTGTTTTACCGCTACTAGATCGTTCGCACCCAAAGATTGGCGCATGCGCTCTTCTATATCAGCTATTTTATTGGTGTTGCGAAGGACATTTGGATTGGTCGCACGGAATTGCTCTTCATCAAAGCTATCACCGAACTTTTTGCGTCCTTTTTCAACTTCCTTATTGGCTTTTTGTCGAATTTTCTCAATGTGCTCTTCGATTAAAACGTCAGCGCGGTATCTCTTTTTCGAGTCTTTGTTGTCGATCAATGGATCGTTGAAGGCATCCACGTGACCAGAAGCCTTCCATGTACTTGGGTGCATGAAAATTGCAGCGTCTATACCTACAATGTTTTCGTGCATTTGCACCATGGATTTCCACCAATACGATTTGATGTTATTTTTCAGTTCAGAACCCAACTGACCGTAGTCGTAAGTTGCACTCAAACCATCGTAAATCTCCGAAGAGGGAAATACAAAACCGTATTCTTTAGCATGGGAAATTACTTCCTTTAATAAATCGTCCTTCTGTTCCATGGCCGCAAAATTAATTCAATTCTAGGTCTTTGGAATAGCTAAAAACGAAAAAAGCCCTCGTGAAAGGGCTTTGTCTGTATTTTTTGTGGGCTTACTTCAATTTTGAAAGTGCTTCGCGAAGATTTTCGATTACTTCAGCTACGTTTTCTTTACTGCAGGTTCCAACTGAAAGACGATACCAAGTAGATGAATCACTCGCGCCAAACGCGTAGAAAGGAACGATTGCAACTTTTGCCTCATTCAACAAGAAAGAAGTGATTTCTTTTGAGTTTGAAATAACCGTTCCGTTTGGAAGGGTTTTTCCAATCAAGTTGAATTGAACAGTCAAGTAAATTGCTGCCTCTGGTGCAATGGCATCTACCGAATGTCCCTCCGCTTTTAAAGCTTGGAAACCGTCGTAGAATCCATTCAAACGATAAGTCAATTCACTTTTAATATTGGCCAAATAGCTATCAAAAAGATCCAATTGGTTCAAGTATTTTGCAGTTGCAACTTGCTCCGACATGCCAGCCCAAGCTCCAACGTGCGTCAGAATAGATTTGATTTTATTGATAATGGCTTGCGGGCCCATGGTCCAACCAACGCGAACACCGGTTGCAGCCAATGATTTTGAAATACCATCAATGAACAAAGTGTATTCCTTCATTTCTGGGCGCAAGGTCACTGGGTTGAAATGTTCCATTTCGCCGTAAGTCAAAGGCCAATATATTTGATCGTACATTACATACAAAGGCTTTTTGTTCAAAGCTTTGCGCTTCAAGTTTTCAGCCAAGATTAAGTCACAAATTTCTTCCAATTCTTTCTTTCTGAAAACAGTTCCCGTGGGGTTCAATGGAGAACACAAGGCCAAAAGTGAAGCTTCTTCGATGTGCGGCGCTATTTCAGCCACGGTTGGCATGAACTTATTTTCTGGGGTTGTTTCAATCATGATTGCATCCGCTACATTTAAATACGTGTAGTGGTTGTTGTTCCAAGATGGAGTAGGAAAGATCACTTTGTCTCCTGGATCAACCAAAGCTTTGAAAACTGTGTAAATTGCTGGTCGAGCTCCACCAGTAATTACGATTTCATCAGAGGTATAATCCAAAGAACATCTTTCGCTAAGTAATTTGCTTACAGCCTGACGCAATTCTAACACACCGTTGGCAGGTGGATAATTGGTCAAACCTTTGTTGTAAGCTGCAATGATTTCATCGCGAAGCTCAGTAGGAATAGGAAATTGCTGAGGGTTGAAATCGCCAATAGTAAGGTTAAAAACGCGTTCTCCCTGTTTGATTTTTTCATTGACTTCTCCGGCCAATTTAATGATCTCAGAACCAATGATGTTTTCAGCGATTTTAGACACCTTAGGTGCCTCTTGGGTGATGTTCAAACTCATGCTCAAATATTTTCCACAAAAATACACCAAAACCAAGGTTTTCATATCAATTATGTGCTGAACGGTCGGAGATTGAAAATTTTATTCTTGGGGCTTTTGTATTTTTGAGCAAAGTTCATGAGTGTGGAAGATTCTTTCGATTATCGCAGCGAGGCAGAGGGCGCTAAAGACCAAGATTACGACAAGGTATTACGGCCAAAAAGTTTAGAAGACTTTGCTGGACAGCCTGGTATTGTTGAGAATCTGTCCATTTTCGTGAAGGCGGCGAAGCTTCGAAATGAACCCCTCGATCACGTACTTTTACACGGCCCTCCTGGATTGGGAAAGACCACTTTGGCCAATATTATTGCTAACGAACTAGAGGTAAATATCAAAATTACTTCGGGTCCTGTCTTGGACAAACCGGGAGATTTAGCTGGTTTGTTAACCAATCTCGACAGAGGAGATGTCTTGTTCATTGATGAAATACATCGACTTTCACCCGTGGTTGAAGAGTATTTGTACTCGGCTATGGAAGACTACGTCATCGATATTCTCCTGGACAGTGGTCCGAATGCACGTACTGTACAAATCGAATTGAGTCCGTTTACCCTCATTGGTGCTACAACGCGTTCGGGCTTGCTCACTTCTCCTTTGCGTGCGCGATTTGGAATCAACAGTCGATTGGAATATTATGATTCCAAAACACTTTCCATGATCGTGGAAAGAAGTGCCCAGTTGCTGGATATCCCCATTCAAGAGTCGGCTGCATATGCCATTGCCAGTCGTTCTCGAGGGACACCTAGAATAGCCAATGCCATGCTTCGTCGAGTGCGCGATTTTGCTCAAATTAAAGGAGACGGCACCATTACCTTGGATATTACAGAATTTGCGCTGGAAGCATTGAACGTAGATAAATACGGACTAGATGAAATGGATAACCGAATGCTCAATGCCATCATCCAAAAATTTAGCGGAGGTCCGGTGGGACTAACCACGATTGCTACTGCCATTGGAGAAAACGCAGGAACTTTGGAGGAAGTGTATGAGCCCTTTCTTATTCAAGAAGGATTTCTGATTCGTACTCCTCGAGGTAGAAAAGTTACGGAAAAGGCTTACAAGCATTTAGGGCATAACATGGGGTGGTCGCAAGGGGGACTTTTTTAATAAAATGCTTCTTCCCAAGGATTACAAACAGGCAATTAAAAACAAGGCTTTCGAGCTTGGCTTCTTTCATTTTGGTGTTTCAAAAGCGGATTTTCTCGAAGAGCAAGCTCCGCGTCTGGAGTCCTGGCTCAAAAATTCCTATCAAGGAAGTATGTCATACATGAACAACCATTTCGACAAGAGGTTGGACCCAAGATTGCTCGTTGATGGTTCTAAGTCCGTTGTCTCCTTGTTGTTGAATTACTACCCCTCCGAAAAGCAAAGAGAAGATACTCCGCAAATTTCTAAGTATGCCTATGGCGAAGATTATCATTATGTTATAAAAGATAAGTTAAAGTCTTTATTAAGGTATATTCAAGAAGAAATTGGTGAAGTGTCAGGGCGTGTATTTGTCGATTCAGCTCCCGTTATGGATAAGGTTTGGGCTGAAAAATCTGGTTTAGGCTGGATAGCTAAAAACAGCAATTTAATTCATCCCAAAAAAGGATCCTTTTTCTTCATAGCAGAATTAATTATTGACTTGGAATTGGAACCCGATGGACCGATTAAGGATTATTGTGGAACTTGTACAAAGTGCATCGACGCTTGTCCCACAGAAGCAATCGTAACGCCTTACGTTGTTGACGGGTCCAAGTGTATTAGTCATTTAACCATCGAATTGAAGGATCAACTCATTCCGGGTGAATTTAAGGGGAAGATGGAAAACTGGATGTTTGGTTGCGATATTTGCCAGGATGTTTGTCCTTGGAATCGTTTTTCAACTCCTCATTCGGAACAAAGATTGAAGCCCAATCAAGAGGTTCTGGATATGTCGAAGTCGGATTGGACGGAATTAACAGAGGAAGTTTTCAAAAGTCTTTTCCAAAATAGCGCCATCCAGCGGACAAAATATGCGGGCATAAAAAGAAACTTGCGCTTTCTACAAAAAGATTAGTAAATTGAAGAAATTTTACCGCATATGCAGCCAGATGTAGTTGTAGATGAGCCGGTAACACTCAGCATGAACCCTTATACAGGACCATGGACAAGAGCTGAAGCCGCACATTTACTTAGGAGAACGTTAGTTGGGCCGACGTTCGCACAAATTCAGGATGCAGTGAATAATGGCATGAATGCCACTATAGCCACTCTTCTAACTCCCAACACGATTGATTTACCATTGACCTATGATCCAGGTGAGGCTGTTGCTGCGCATGGAACTACTTGGGTTAATACGCCTTATCCAACGGGTGATACTGCGCCTACCGACAATGCACGTAGAAGGTCTTTGGGGGCGTGGATAATGAAAAGGTTGAATTCAAACGACACTTCCATTTCAGAGAAAATGACGTTGTTTTGGATCAATCATTTCGCTGTAACGCAGCAATTTGATGCGCGTTCGGCGTATGATTACTTCAAGCTACTTCACGACAATTGTCTGGGCAATTTCAAACAGTTGGTCAAGGACGTCACCATTCATCCAGAAATGCTCTTGTTCCTGAACGGAGCTACAAATACAGTTTTTTCACCAAATGAAAATTATGCCCGCGAGTTATTGGAGCTTTTTTCAATTGGCAAAGGGCCGCAAATCGGACCGGGAGATTATACGTATTACACCGAAGATGATGTAGCAGCTGGAGCCAAAATTTTGACGGGTTGGACCGTAAACGGGTTGAGAGACTCTGTTCAAACAGACGTGCAATCGGCTTTTCAAATGAACCTGCACCATCAAGGGACCAAGCAACTTTCGAGTAAATTTGGAAGTGTGGTCATGTCCAATCAAGGGGCAAATGAGTATTCAGACTACATCGATATCATTTTCCAGCAAAACCAATGTGCTGTTTTCATTTGTACCAAGCTTTATCGATATTTTGTCAATTACGATATGACACAAGACGTTATTGACAATGTGATTCCGGTAATGGTAACCACAATGATCAATAACAATTACGATGTTCAACCAGTAGTAGAGCAATTGCTAAAAAGTGAGCACTTCTACGATATTTCAATGAGAGGAACCATCATCAAGAGTCCAATAGAGTCACTCATGACGATGTTTACTTCTTCCATGACTCAGCCAACGTATGATTTGGATACCAATTCTGAAATGTATTTGAATTTGTTTTGGGGAACATCTGTTATGGGACAGAACTATGCGGCTCCTCCAAGTGTATCAGGTTGGCCGGCATATTACCAAGCACCTTCCTATACGAAGTTGTGGGTCAACTCTACTTACATAAAGTTGCGATTCGACTATGCCATTTGGTTAACTCAATACGGGGGAATCAACATCAATGGAAATGCCTTTAAAGTAAAGGCGCTTAACGTTGTAGATGGCTTGTCTCTTCCCAACGATGCCGTATCGGTTATAAACGACCTTTGCGATCTTTATTTTTCCAAGGCAATTTCACAAACTGAAAAAGATAACCTAAAATCAATTCTCACGAACGGATTACCCGATTTTGAATGGACCATTCAGTACAATGACTATCAAAATAATCCTGGGGATCCGAGCTACTCAGACCCCGTTCGAATTCGTGTGGAATTAGTACTAACTGCCATGTTTAGAATGGCACAATATCAAACCATTTAAATCATGAAAAGAAGAAGTTTTATAAAGAACGTATCCTTGGCAGGGGCTTCCATGCCATTTGTACTCAACAATATGAATTTTCAGGTAGTTTCTCAAAAACTATTTGGGTTCTCAAAATCGGCAGAGGATAGAGTTTTGGTAATTATTCGAATGAATGGAGGTAACGATGGTTTGAACATGGTTTTCCCTATTGATGGTTACGACAACTTGGCAAACCACCGAAACAACATCATTATCCCAGAAAATCAATTGTTGAGCTTAACACCAGACGTTGCCTTGCATCCTACGATGACTGGCTTGCAGGGGATGTACAATGTAGGAAAGTTGAGCGTTATCCAAAATGTTGGTTATCCCGAACAAAATAGGTCGCACTTCCGATCCATGGATATCTGGAATTCGGGAATGATGGACCCAAGTGCAACTACAGGTTGGTTGGGCCGACCATTTGATGAAGCTTATCCCAATTTCCCGTCAGATTATCCCAATTCTACTTACGAGGATCCTTTTGCCATTAGTATGGGTTATGAGGTTTCTCAAACTTGTCAGGGGCTCATGGGTAATTTCTCCATGGCCATTCAAGATCCTTTTGATACCATAAGTTTGGGTCAATCCTCTGTTCCCAATGATGGAACCTATTACGGATCACATATGGAGTATATCTCTACCTTGATTGCACAATCCAATTCGTATGGTAGTCAGATTAATGATGCGGCAAATGCAGGGAATAGTTTGTCCACCATGTACGATCCTAACAATCCACTGGCAACGCAATTGAAATATGTGGCTCAGATGATTTCTGGAGGACTGCAAACCAAGGTTTACATTTTGAATATCAATGGATTTGATACGCACGATTCGCAAGTAGATCTTGTAAATCCAGCTACTGGAGCTCATGCCGATTTATTGAAAACCCTTTCGGACGCAGTTGCCGCCTTTCAAGATGATTTGGCTCTTCTTGGGTTGGAACAACGCGTCGCAGGTATGACGTATTCAGAGTTTGGACGTCAAATTAAATCGAATGCGAGTAGAGGAACCGACCATGGTGATGCAGCTCCGTTGATGTTGTTTGGATCATGTATTTCGAGTGGAATTTTGGGACCCAATCCTGTAATAGACTCGCAGGTGGCAAATCAGGCGGGTGTACCAATGCAGATTGATTTCCGCGATGTTTACGCATCTATTTTAAAAGACTGGTTTGAGGTAGACCCTACTGAAATACAGACTTTCTTCGAGCAAAATGTTACTTTCTACCCGGTACTTGGGGCATGTAATTTGAGCACAGAAGAATTGGATAAGGAAAAATCCAATGTATTGCTTTATCCAAATCCAGCCGTAACGGCTACTACCCTTAGATTTGAATCTTCTGGGGAAAGAGTGCGAATTGAAATTACTTCCATTACTGGAGCTCAAGCCTATGTAGTTTGTGACAAAGACTTGAAACCAGGTCTGCACAATGTTCCAATTGATTTGAGTGATTTGGCTGCTGGAGCTTATGTCGTGAAGGTGATGAAAAACTCTGGTAACGAGAATATAACATTGACCAGATTGAAATAATTCAAGATAAATTATAGTGAGCCGTTCTAGTTTTAGGACGGCTTTTTTTAATGAAAAAAGTCATCTGCCAGAAGACGGATGACTTGTATTGCAAGCTGAGAGCCTTTAAAAATTAAACTTTGATTAAACCCATTAATAGGGTCTTATAAATGTATTCGAAAAATCTAAAATCTCCAATGAATTGGGTTCGAAATTTTTCACACGATCATTGAGAAAAACGATGAAGTCTTCTGTTAATACAGGTATTACAACTCCTTCATTTACAATGATTTGATCGCACAAAGCAAAGAGTTGATTTCTAATAGTTTCGTCCTGTTCTTTATTGGCTTGTTCAAAAATTGCGTCGAATTCTTGATTCCTAAATCTAAAGGAATTGATGGTGCTATTGCTTTTGTTGATGTTGCGCGAATAAAACAAACTCATGAAGCTTTCCGGATTCGGGTAGTCGGCTATCCAGCCAGCACGCCACATTTTAGCCTTGCCACTCGCAACCGCTTGGTCGCGCTCCTTTGCCGTGCATACCTTTACCTTTATTTTGGTCCCAAGCTTCTCGTTGATCTGGTCAATTACCCCCTTGGTCATGTTGTAATTAGGGTCCCCAATTACCCCGTTGACGTACACTTCTAGTTCTGGAAAGTTCTTCCCGTTTGGATACCCAGCGTCCGACATCAGACTTCGGGCTTCCTCTATGTTGTTCTCCAGTGGTTGTACATCCTCGTTCGGGAAAAAATCGAGCGGCGGAATGAAACCGTTCTTGGCTGGCCAACCTTCGCCGCTGAGGTATTGGTTTACGACCAAATTGCGGTCTACTACCATGTTGAATGCTCTGCGAATGCGGACATCCGAAAACTCTTTTGATTGGCAAGCAAACCCAATAAACATCATGCTCATACTGGGTTCTGAAAGTACTTTGTGCATTACATTTTCGCCTTTTTGAGCGTCTTGTAGACTTCCGAGTAGGTAGTTGATCTGGTCCACGGGAATGTCCAAAACACAATCGAGCTTTTCACTTTGAAAGTCGTTTAGTTCGTTCTTTTTGTTGTCCGAAAAACGAACCAAAATTCCGTCCAAATAAGGTAGTCGATTGGACCATTTGTCTCGCTTCCAATAGCGTTCATTTCTCGATAGCTCAATTTGGTAATCCGTTTGTGTCTTCAAACAAAAAGGACCTGTGCCCACTGGGTGATTGCCCATTTCGTTGCCATAGGCTTGATAAATTTCTGGAGCAATAATGGCGAGGTTGGGATGAGCTAAGATCTCTTTAAATCCGGAAAAAGGCTCAACCAATTCAATCTGAAGTGTTGAATCATTCACCACTCGAATACCTGGTACACCTGCTTTGGGCATTTTCCTTTTCGATCGATTGAAGAATGTTTTTGCGCCTTTTATTTTAGAAGATAACAAGAAGGCAGCTTTATTCACTGGCAAGTTTGAACAGGCCATTTCGAGGGAAAACTTAACGTCTTGTACGGTTAATTTTCGTTCTTGACCTTGAAAAGCAGGGTCGTCGTGAAAAAATACACTGTCACGGATGGTTAGTGTATATATTTTGCCCGTAGGATCCAAGGTGATCGTCTTGGCCAGATTGGGTTCCGGACGCATGGTCTTGGTATCGATCCTGAGCAGATTTTCAAAAATTTGAAACGTTATATTCCTTGTGTAGGGATTGGTGATTTCCAAGGGGTTTAAACTTTCGAATAGCTGTGGCGATTGGAAACGAAAATAACCTCCATAGCTCACGGGCCCTTTGGCTTTTCTTTTTTGAACGGCAGTGTCCTCATTCTTTGTGCCACATGAAATAACAATGGCCAAGATGAGCGTGGTAAGGAAGGCAAATGAAATCTTCTTACACATGTATTGTCAGTTACCTTTTTAAAGTTAAGAAAGTGCCGTTAATAACCAAGTTTAGCGCGGCTGCGCTCCAGAACTTTCGAGGCCGTTGCTTTTGCCTTCTTTGCTCCTTCCATCAAATTTTCTTCGATTTCCTCTGGGTTGGCCATCAGTCGAGCGTATTCTGCCCTTTCCTTCTCGAAGCGGGAGCAAATTAATTCAAACAAAGCCTGTTTGGCGTGCCCGTATCCGTAGTTTCCAGCCTCATAATTTTGGCGCATAGCCTGAACTTGATCTGGGCTGCCCAATAAACGATAAAGTGCAAAAACATTGCAGGAATCTGGATTCTTGGGTTCTTCCAAGGGAGTACTGTCAGTGGTGATTGCCATGACTTGTTTGCGCAAGGCTTTGTCCGCCAAGAAAATGTTGATGGTGTTGTTACGCGATTTGCTCATTTTTTCGCCATCAGTTCCCGGAATAATTTGCGTTTGCTCATCTACTCGGGCTTCTGGAATTACAAAAGTTTCCCCCATTTGGTGATTGAACCTTTCGGCTACATCTCTAGTAATTTCTAGATGTTGCAACTGATCCTTACCAACTGGAACAACTTCTGCATCGTACAATAAAATGTCAGCAGCCATCAGAATAGGGTAGGTGAAAAGTCCACCATTTACGTCGCTCAAACGATCAGCTTTGTCTTTAAAACTGTGGGCTAAGGTTAAACGTTGATATGGGAAAAAACACAACAAATACCAAGTCAACTCTGTAACTTCTGGAATATCACTTTGTCTATAAAATACGGATGATTTTGGGTCCAAACCACATGCGAGCCAAACGGCTGCAGTTGACAAAGTATTTTGGCGCAACTCAGACGGATCTTTTATTTGAGTCAAAGAGTGCATGTCGGCTATGAAAAGGTACGAATCGTTTTCTGGCTTCGAGGCCATATCAATAGCGGGTAAAATAGCACCTAATAAATTGCCTAAATGTGGCGTTCCTGTACTTTGTATTCCGGTAAGTATGCGAGGCATTTTCGTATTTTGTTTGCCCAAAAGTAAGGAAAAAAGGAGCAAAGATGGCGCCATGAAAGTGGTTGAAAATGGCATTTGTTTAATTTAGCAACGATGAAAGGGTTCTGGTTCATTTTTGGAAATCTGTGGAAGTTGTACGTGGGGGTGTTATTTTGCCTTACCGCAATACTTTTGTACCCATTTTTCATCTTTGTTTTGTCCACACCATCCGGTAAAAAATCGAGCTTTAGACTCTTTGTCTTTTGGTCGCGCCTTTTTCAAGTACTATGTCTTTATCCCACCAAAAATAGGGGTGTTCATCAGCTTGAAGGGCCAAAGATTATCGTTGCAAATCACACTTCGTATTTAGACATTTTTCTCATGTTTGCTCACTTTCCGAAAGAACCGTTTTTGTTCATGGGCAAAAGTGAAATATTGGGCTATCCCATTTTGAAAACCTATTTCAGAAACTTGAATATTCCGGTGGATAGAAAGTCAAAAATGGGCTCGGCAAAATCGTTTTTAGCAGCTAAAAAGGCTTTGAGTGACGGTTTTAGTGTCGTTATTTTTCCAGAAGGTGGCATACCCGATATTCTAGCACCAGAGGTCGCTCGGTTCAAGGATGGCGCATTTCGGCTTGCACAGGTAAGTAATGTACCCATTTTGCCAGTTGCCATTTTGAATCATTATCGGCTTTTTTCAGATCCAGGCTTGCCTTTTGGTTCAGCGCGACCAGGTCTTTCTGTTTTTCAAATTTTGGACCCGATTTACCTAGAAAATAAAACGAATATTGCGCAAGTGAGTAAAGATTGTCGGGAGAAAATTAGAGAGCAACTCTTGCACGGATAATTTGTATTTTTGCCCAAAATAGGAGGATGAAGATTACAGACGAAATCATAGATCACATTGCACATCTTGCGCGATTGGAATTTTCTGGAGAGAAAAAAGAAACCATTAAGCAAGACATGGAGAAGATAATTTCGTTCATGGAAAAGCTCCAAGAGGTGGATACCGAAAAGGTTGAACCTCTCATATTCATGTCGGATGAGGTGAATGTGCTTCGCGAAGATGTGGCTGAGGTTAGTTTGACTCAGCAACAAGCTTTGGAAAACGCACCCAAGAAAGATTCTGACTACTTCCGTATTCCCAAGGTATTGGGTTAATACGATATTCTCGCCTTTTCGTAATTCGGTGTGAATTTGTCACTTTTTAAAGGAGGGAACTGAGGGTCCATTTTTTTGAGTGTATCAGCAACCAATTTACTTACTGCATACAATTTGGTCCAATTTCGATTGCAAGGTACTATGTGCCAAGGAACGTCATTGCATTTTAGGAATATCTTTTCATACACTTCCATGAATTCAGCCCAATGCTCTCTGGTTTCCCAATCTTGGTCTGAATGTTTCCAATGCTTTTCTGGCGTATCTATTCGTTCGCGTAGTTTTTTGGCTTGAACATTTGGAGCGATGTTCATGTAAACTTTAATGATTTTGGTTCCATTCTCTTCAGCCATTCGTTCAAAATCATTGATTTGTTTGTATCGCTTTTCAATGTCACGTGCCGCCAACCCGCCATATACACTGGGTACCAATATATCCTCGTAATGTGATCTGTTGAAAACGGTAATCATACCTTTTTCAGGCATCTTGTCGTGGACGCGCCATAAAAAATCATGGGTCAACTCTTCAACACTAGGAGCCTTAAAGGAATGAACATTCACCCATGCCGGTGATACCAGCTTGAACAATTCGCGAATCAAACCATCTTTTCCGGAACCGTCCATGCCTTGCAAGACCAACAGTACTGATCGCTGATGTTCGGCAAACAAGCGTTTAGAATATTCGTAAATATCAGCCAATAGACGCTGAGTATCGCGTTCCATTTTAGCTTTTCGCCATGAACTTGGTCCGTTCGGGTCGTGTTTTTTCAAGAGGTTCATTTTGTCAATTTAAGATATATAGGCAAATGATCCGAATACCCACCGTAGTAAGTTTCTCCTCCGAAGGTAGCATTTGGTTTTTTAGTTCCGTCCGGAAACTCGTGTAAAAGTTTTTCGGAGGAGTAGACAAATGCTTTTTTGTCAATAATGTGAAGGCCCTCTGGGGTCAGTAAGTTGTTGGAAACTAGAAACTGATCATAGAGCAACCATTTTTTGTTGTGCACAAGCGTGCCAATTCCTTTTTCCTGTATTTCGTGCATCAGGTTGACCATCATTGGTTTTTCTTTTTGGTTCAACAAGGTTTCAATATTTCCGATACTGGCATCTGAAGGCTCGTCGTTAAAGTCTCCCATCACCAATACCTGGGCCTCTGGGTCGTCCATTTGGATCAAGCGAAGTCGATTGTACAAAACCTTCGAGGCAGCCATGCGCTTTTCAGCCGTTTCGCCCACACCATCTCTTCTGCTCGACCAATGGTTCACGAAAACATGAATCGTCTGCTCATCAGAATCCATTCCTTGAAAATATAGGATGTCGCGCGTGCTAAATTCGGGGTCATCCGGAATCCGAATTTGGATTTTTTCTTCGTGCAAACTCTTCAATTTATCTGCGTCGTAAAGCAGGGCACAATCAATTCCTCTCTTGTCGTCTGAGTTGAAGTGAACGATTTTGTAGGTTGTGTTTTTGAGTTCGTTGTTGTGGGCTATGTCCAAGGCTACTTTAGCATTTTCTATTTCTACAAGGCCAATAAGGAGGGGGTTTTTACCTGTAATCTGGTGTAGAACTTGCGATAATAGGCTCGTTTTTTTGTCCAATCTATTTTGACTCCACGACATGGTGCCAATTTTTGTGAATGCCTGACCTTCGTTCAAGGGATCGGCATGATAGTCAAAGAGGTTTTGCACATTGTAAAAAACGACGGTTTCATCGTATAATGGAGTAAGATCGAGAGGGGCTTTGTTCATACGATGTTAGTTCTTGTGTGTAGAGGGATATGTTCTTACAAAGTTAGTTGAAAGAATAGAAGGTCAAAACCAAAAGAATGGATTCCGAAAATGCAAGGTTTTTTGGCAATTCGAAAGTGTCTAATTATAGCGTTTTCCCTTAGATATTCAGTACATTTGCGCCTGAAATCAAAAGAAAATACATGTTTAGGACGCATACTTGTGGAGAATTACGTGAAGAGCATATAGGCGAAGTAGTGACCCTTTCTGGGTGGATTCAAAAGTCGAGAGATTTGGGAGGTATGACCTTTATCGATCTACGCGACCGTTATGGAATTACACAGTTGGCTTTTAATTTGGAGGAGAATGAAAGCCTGTGCTTGTCTGCTCGTAAGCTCGGACGCGAATTTGTGGTTCAAATAGAGGGAGAGGTAATTGAAAGAGCAAGTAAGAATGCTAAGATGCCTACCGGTAATATAGAAATTAAAGTAGCGAAATTGGTTGTGCTTAATGCAGCTAAAACTCCCCCTTTTACGATTGAAGACAATACGGACGGGGGAGAGGAGTTGAGAGCTCAGTATCGCTATTTGGATTTGAGAAGAAAGCCAGTGCAAAACAAATTAATGTTGCGCAACCAAGTGGCTCTTCAAACAAGAGTTTATTTGGATGGTCAAGGTTTCTGGGATGTTGAAACTCCTTATCTGATTAAATCTACCCCTGAGGGAGCGCGCGATTTTGTTGTGCCTAGTCGCATGAACGAAGGGCAGTTTTACGCTTTACCACAGTCTCCTCAAACATTCAAGCAGTTGTTGATGGTTTCAGGTTTCGACCGTTACTATCAGATTGTGAAATGTTTCCGTGATGAGGATCTTCGAGCAGATCGCCAACCTGAGTTTACACAAATCGACTGTGAAATGGCCTTTGTGGAACAAGAGGATGTATTGATGATGTTTGAAGGCATGGTTAAGCATTTGTTTAAGTCCATAAAGAATTATGAATGGGACCAGGCTTTTCCGCGAATGACTTACGCAGAGGCGATGGAAAAGTACGGATCTGATAAGCCTGATATTCGATTCGGAATGGAGTTTAACGATATTTCGGATTTGGCTCAAAACAAAGGTTTTGTGGTTTTCGATCAGGCAGAGGTAGTTTTGGCCATTAATGCAGAAGACTGTGCGATTTATACGAGAAAACAGTTGGACGCGCTAACAGCCTGGGTTAAACGACCGCAAATTGGAGCAAAAGGATTGGTTTATGTGAAATACAATGAAGATGGAACTATAAAGTCATCAGTAGACAAGTTCTATTCCGAAGAAGATTTAAAGTCTTGGTTGGAAAGAGCAGGCGCTAAACCAGGTGATTTGATGTTTGTGTTGTCTGGAGAATTGGATAAGACGCGCAAACAAATGAATGAGTTGCGATTGCACATGGGGAATGAACTTGGTTTGAGAAATCCGAACGTGTTCAAGCCTGTATGGGTTGTTGACTTCCCACTTCTGGAGTGGGACGAGGAAAGCGGTCGCTACCACGCCATGCACCATCCTTTTACTTCGCCTAAACCAGAAGATTTGGATCTAATTAATACGGATCCAGGTAAGGTTCGTGCCAATGCCTACGATTTGGCCATGAACGGAGTGGAACTCGGAGGAGGATCCATTCGTATTCACGACCGAGATTTGCAGGCAAAAATGTTTGACCTACTTGGTTTCACGTCAGAAGAAGCACAAGCTCAATTTGGATTCTTGATGAATGCCTTTGAATACGGAGCGCCACCGCATGGAGGTTTGGCCTTTGGTTTGGATCGATTGGTTGCAACAATGGGAGGTTCTGAGTCCATTCGAGACTATATTGCTTTTCCGAAAAATAACTCTGGAAGGGATGTAATGATCGATGCACCGTCACCGTTAGACGCTGCTCAGTTGGATGAATTGAATATTCAATTGAAGTAATGTCGTTTCTCGATTTATTTGGCTACCTAGCATCGGGAGTTGTCTTGCTTTCGTTTTTAATGAAAGACATTCGCAAACTCAGATGGTTGAGTATTGTGGGGTGTACAATGTTCATTGTGTACGGTTTTTTAATCGACTCCGTTCCTGTAATCGTTACCAATGTGGCCATTTCGAGCATCAACTTGTGGCATTTGTTTGTTATAAAGGACAAAAACCAATTAACTTCAAAGAAGGATTAGTTTGTTAATCGTTGATTTTCAAAAAGATAAGAAAATGCACAATAAAGAAAACTTACACATATACAATACACTAACCGGTAAAAAGGAGGCCTTTAAGTCTATAGTTCCTGACAAAATAGGCTTGTATGTTTGTGGTCCAACTCTTTATTCGGAACCCCACATGGGCAATATGCGAACCTTTATCAACTTTGATATGGTCTACCGCTATTTGACTTTTATTGGATATGATGTAAAGTATGTGAGAAACATCACCGATGCGGGGCATATTACCAATAGTGCGGGAAATGCTGTGGACGCTATAGGAACGGCTGCACGATTGGAGCAAGTACAGTCGCTCGAAATCGTATACAAGTTCAATACAAAATTTCAGGAGCTACAGCGTTTGTACAACATGCTTCCGCCAAGTATTGAGCCAACGGCCACAGGTCATATTCAAGAACAAATCGAATTGATTGAAAAAATTCTTGAAAATGGGATGGGGTATGTAGTGAATGGATCGGTTTATTTTGATGTTAAAGCCTATACCGAGAAATACGAGTACGGAATATTGAGTGGTCGGAAAATAGAGGAATTAGAAGAAGAAACCAGAGAGCTCAACGCCCAAAGCGAAAAAAGATTTTTTGCTGATTTTGCCTTGTGGAAGAAAGCGAACCCGGACGATATGCAGATTTGGCGATCGCCTTGGGGAAATGGGAATCCAGGTTGGCATATTGAATGTACGGCAATGAGTACAAAGTATTTGGGAGCTGAATTTGACATTCACGGAGGCGGAATGGATCTAAAATTCCCACATCATGAAGATGAAATTGCCCAGAGTTGTGCTTCATTGGGTAAACAGCCTGCGCGTTATTGGATGCATGCAAATATGCTCAACGTAAACGGTCAGAAAATGAGTAAATCTTTCGGAAATTATTTCCTACCTAAGGAAATCGTCGAAGGAAAAACCGAAATATTTGATAAGCCATATTCGGCTGAGGTTGTTCGTTTTTTAATGATGCAAGCTCATTATCGAAGCACCATGGATATGTCTTCTGAATCATTGGCGGCAGCGGAGAAAGGGTTACAAAGATTGTTTGAAGCCGTTAATACGCTCGATAAAGTAGAGGCAAAGACAAGCTCATCCTATGATGTAGATGGCTTGATCGAGAGTTTTTACAGAGCGATGGACGATGATTTCAATACACCGATGCTCATTGCACAGCTATTTGAGGCAACACGCTTTATCAATACTTTGAACGATGGAAAAGAAACCATCACTGAGAAGGATAAGGCAAGTCTATTGAAAGAGATGAAAGGGTTTTTGATGGATGTGCTTGGGGTAAAAGGTGAAGAGACGCAAGCCGATGACAGACTATCACCAGTTATGGATTTGGTTCTAGAGCTTCGTCAGAGCGCTCGTGAGGCGAAAGATTGGACAATGAGCGACAAAATAAGAGATGGCTTGTTGGCTGCTGGAATAATTGTGAAAGATAGCAAGGAAGGTACGAGCTGGAAATAAGTAGTTCGGCTTTGACAAAACAAAAATGGCGCCCGATTGAAGGCGCCATTTTTGTTTCTTGAATATTTTATTGATTAACAATCCACTTGAATTCCGTTCGACGATTCAACTGATGTTGTTCTTCTGTTTCTGCATTAATGACAATTGGGTTGGTCTCGCCATATCCATTGGATGTAATTCTTTTGGCGGCAATACCGTGTTGAATTAAGTAATTCTTCACAGAAGTAGCACGTCGCTTAGAAAGAGCCAAATTGTATGAGTCCGTACCTCTACTGTCTGTATATGAACGCAAGAACACGTTGTATTGAGGTTTTGCTTTCATAATGGCTACAATGGCATCCAATTGAGGGTAGGACTCCACTTTAATAACCGCACTGTTGAAGTCATATTGAATGTTTTCCAACAAATCGTTTTCATCGATTACTGCCACCGTGTTAGGAGCATCTAGCTGAACATCTACAGAATTGGTAAAAAACCCATCTTTACTCGCTCTAATTTTGTAGGATCCATCATTCACTCTCTCGAAATTGAAGAAACCATTATCGTCCGTTTGGGTGCTCATTTTATTACCATAAGGGTCCAGCATCGTTACTGTAACAGTGGTGTCAAATGGGAGCAAAATGGTATCGATATACTTTTTAACGCGTCCTGATAAATAGAAACTGCTATCGTTGTCATTTTGTCGAAGTTTCAGATCTTCTATTTTTAAATAACGTTGCGCATCTTTCGGGTATTTCGGTTCATTTGATTCTGTTGAAGCAATTACTTCCTCCTCCTTTTTGTCGTGAGGCCCCTCATTCATAACGAAACCATAAATGTCATCCAAGCCCACACCGTCTCTTCTGTTAGATGCTAGGAAACCGGTTTTTTCATCCGGGCCAAAGATCATAGCGAAATCGTCTCGAGAAGTGTTGAATGGTGGGTTAAGAGCAAAGGCTGGTTCCCAACCTGTTTTCGATTTTTTAGCTGTAAAGATGTCCATACCTCCCATTCCTTCTGGACGAGTCGATGCGAAGTAAAGCTCTTCAGATTTGCGGATTACGGGGTAAAGTTCGTCGAATTCAGAGTTCACTTCATTCCCGGCATTCATCGGCGCGGTCCATCCGTTGCCATTTTTCTTGCAAACGAAAATGTCGGTCCCTCCCAAAGATTGGGGTCTGTTTGAAATAAAATACAATTCGTTTCCATCTGCTGTTACAAATGCGTGTCCTTCGGAGTAATCATCTGTATTGTGCTCGAATGGGCGTAAGTCTGTAATGGCATGGGTATTCGGATCGAAATTTCCTATCAGTAGATCAAGAGCGAGCTGTCCACCTTTTTTCTTTTCTGGGGACTTGTCAACGGTTAAATATGCCTTGTTATCTTTTGTAATAAAAACAGGCCCTTGATGATATGGGAATTCATTTCCATCTTCCACCTTGTAATTTTGTTTGGATTTTAGTCCGAAGATATCGGCACCAAAAATGGAGTAATAAGGATAGCCATTTTCTTCGTTGACTTTTTTATATCCAGGGTTTGACTCCGTTCTGTTCGATGCGAAGAACAATTGTTGCTTAACAAATACACTTGGAAACTCAGTCATTTTTGAATTGACGTTTTCCATTCTCAACAGTTCATTCTTCGTTTCGATTTGCATCTTTTTGATGGCCTCATCACAACTCTTGATTTCAACAGAGTAATCTGCTGGAACAATGCTGTCATTTCCTTCCTGAGGAGGAATACTAATGCTTTGATAAATCAATTTTGCATCCTCGTATTTACCGTTCATCTTCAAGATGTTGGCATAATAAGGTAGCAAACTATCGTTCGCATCTTTCAGTTCTACTGCATTTCTGTACCACTCTTCTGCATCGTCATATCGGTGTACCTTTTCGAAACAATAGGCTAGTTTACTAGAAGCCTCAAAAGTTCGCTTTTTGGCAAAGGCAACTTGATAATAGTTTATAGCTTTCGCGTAAAGTCCAGCGTTCAAAGCGTCATTTCCAAAGTAGAGCGATTCTTGAGACCACACCGAAACAGTCACCATCAAGGTGAAAATAGGCAGAAGAAGGGTTTTGGTCATTTTAAAAAGTTCGTGGGTTAATAAATGAAGGTCTTTCTTTAACAAAAACGTATCGTAGTTGAAGTTCATGAGAACCATTTGTTACTGAAGATAATCCATTTGTTTGAAAGTCGTATGCGTAACCAACAGAGAAATTTTGATTAATCTTATTTTGAACGATTAAGGATACTGACTCATCATATCGATAGCCCAAGCCAAATCTAAACCTGTCTTGAATGGCCAACATAGGTGTAATGTCTAACTGAACTGGATTTCGGTATTCAAACTTCAAAGACATTGCTGGAATAAAAGCCAAATTCTTACCAATAGGAAAGCGTTGCTGAGCAATAAAATAGTATCGCGTAACGGCACGTGATGTTACGGCTCTGTCTACATCTGTATAGGCTATCTTGTATTGAATTACGTTTTCAGAAGACAAGCCTATTTTGGTATTTCTGTTGTACAAAAACAAGCCCCATGTGGTAGCAGGAGAAAAATTGCTCATGTACAATGTGGCAATGGCTGCATCTCCTGAACTTTCGAATGTAGATTGGGTACCGTCAATTACGTGTTGCTTAAACCCAAGACCAACACCCGCACTTAGCCAAGTGGTTTGGGTTAAACGAATGCGGTAGTTAATATTCCCCAACAACAACCTTTGTGTAAGTAAAGAAGCTTGATCGTTGACTAGTTGAGCACCAAACCCCCATTTTTCATTGCGTGAAACACCGTCTACTGATATGAATTGAGTTTTTGGGGCACCCGGCACACTGTTCCACATGGATTTAAAACCACCAGAAACAGCCCAAAATCCTTCATAGCCGCTTGCAGCTGTATTTACTAGCATGGGGTTAAACATATATTGAGATAAACGAGTTGACTGTTGAGCATAACCTGCTCCAACGATCAAACATAAGATTAGGGTATAAAGCTGTTTCATGTTTAGCGTGTTAGGATTAAGTATCCAGTTTGTTGGAAGTCGATGGACGGAACCGTTACCACATAATAATAACTTCCCGTAGCCAATCCTTCTCCTCTGAAGACATTGTTCGTGTTGTTATATCCAGTCGTACTAAATACTTCTTCTCCAATACGGTTGAATATACGGACTTCATTGTCAGAATGTTTCGTAATACCGTTTCCAACATTCCACCAGTCATTTTTCCCGTCATTGTTTGGAGAGAAGGTATTGTACGGTAGAATCAAATCTTCTTCATCCGAACGACAACTTACAGAAATCTCGTCACTCTCTGGTGTGATACAGTCAGCGGTTCCAGAGTAGGTTGCTCGAATATATAAGGTTACATCCTCACCTGACTCAAGGTTGCCTACCTCGTAGAACGTGTTAGCACCTATAGGTGTCCAAAGCGTTGTTGAGTTTACACCAACTTCATAACCGTCGGCATAAGGAACATTGTCCCATGTGAAAATAACCGCGTTGTCATCCGGTGTACAATTCATTTGAGGTGAATCCAGCTTGATGCTGTCTTGTACACTAATTGAAATTTCTTTTGCCTCTCCTGGACATAGTAAAGAGTCTAAAATTTGAACAAAAATGGATGTGTCGCTCAAAATTGGACCGGTTACATAGTTCAATCCTGTTCCGAGAATGTTACCATTTTGAGGTAAATCCAAATAAACAGTCAATCCTAAGCCAGATAGAGAAGAAGCTGAAATGTTAACAATACTTCCGGCACACACAGTGGTATCTTGGGTCGTTCCAAGTACTACGATGTCTCCTAGTGAAATGCGCAAGTTAACAGGTGTACGCTTACTTTTACACCCGGTCAAGTTCACCGTTTCTAGGTAATACGTTTTGTCCTCGGACAAGGTAGGTGAGAAAAGAATTCCAGAACCAACAGGAGAACCTCCAGAGATGGTATCATACCAATTGTAACCAACAGAACCGTTCAAGGAAACACCAGCCAAAAATGCTGTATCTCCGATACATCCAATTAATGGAGCACCAGTAACTAGTGGGTTGTCGTCATTTTTGTTGACAATCATAGTCACAGGAGTGCGAATACTTCTACACCCTTCAGCACTTTCTGATTCTACGTGAAAAATTTGTGAAGTATCACCGGCTTGTATTGCATAGTCATTTCCTACATACATCGGAATTGAGTCTAATAAGTCATCATACCAATAGAAGGTAGAAGACCCAATTAAACTCGTTGCTGAAAGCGTTACACTGTCACCAGGACATACAGCCAATGGATTGGCAGTTGCTACCGGAACGTCGATGTTCGGGATGACCACAACTACAGCTGGCGTTCTTACAGAAGAACAGCCTGTGCTATTCTGTGTTTCAAGATACACAGTAAGGTTGCCCATTACATTCGTTGTGTAGTTTTGATCTGTAGACAATAAGTTTCCACCAATCAATTGATCATACCAACGGAAAACGGTAGATCCAGTAACGGATGTACCTTCAAAGGTAACCTCCTCATTCGGACATGCAATAGGCGGGTTGGCAACAGCCAATGGCACATCGATATTAGGCAAGACCGAGATAAGGATTGGTGTAAGGATACTTTCACAACCATTCGCATTTACGGTTTGCAGATAGTAAATGGTCGTTGTAAGAGGTGAAACTACAAGGTTGGCAACACTTCCAATCAAATTCGTTCCATTTGAATCCGTAAACCAATTGAAAATTGTTGATCCGTTAAGTGAACTTCCCAATAGGGTCGTGCTATCACCAGGACACAATAAAAGGTCTGTTGCGTTCGCGATCGGAATATCCAAATTTGGTGTCACGATTGCCGTTACAGGTACTCTGATACTCTTACATCCAGCAGCCGATTCAGTTTCTAAATACTTAATTGTTGTTGAAGTCGGATTCGTGGTGAATGTTTGGCCAGTATACTCAGGCGTAGTTGCCGTGAGGTTATCATACCAATTAAAAATCGTATTTCCAGTTACGGAAGTTCCTTCAAAATCCACTGGAGTGTCGCCACAAGAAATGGTTGGATTGGCTATCCCTACGGGCACATCAAGGTTCGGTAAAACTGTCACCAATACTGGAATTCTTGGGCTTTCACATCCGGCTGAGTTAACAGAAGAAATATGAAAAGTTTGGGTTGAATTCACCGTTTGTGTGAAAGTAGGACCTGTGGCTTCTGGAGTTGGGTCTAAAATATCATCATACCAATTGAAATTGGTTTGACCCGTGGTTGAGTTTCCAGTCATCGTTACAGATTCTCCCGGACATGCGATCAATGGATCTGGAGTGGCATAAGGCACATCGATATTTGGCAAAACTGTTACTAGAACAGGGATTCTTGGACTTTCACATCCTGCAGAATTAACTGAAGAAATATGGAAAGTTTGGGTAGAATTTACCGTTTGCGTAAAAGTGGCCCCACTTGCTACTGGAGTTGGATCAAGAATGTCATCATACCAGTTAAAATTGGTTGCGCCAGCAATTGAATTTCCGGTCATAGTTACAGATTCACCGGGACAAGCAATGATTGGGTCTGGCGATGCGAATGGCACATCCAAATTAGGTAATACCGTAACAATCACAGGGACCCTTGGACTTTCACATCCTGTTCCATTCACAGAAGCAAGATAGAAGGTGGAAGTGGTATTCACGGTCGGTGAATAGCTGGCTCCTGTAGCTACCGGAGTTGGATCCAATAAATTTTCGTACCAATTAAAGTCAGTGGCGCCGGCTATAGAGTTTCCAGTTAAGGTAACTGTTTCTCCTGGACAAGCAACAATTGGGTCTGGAGACGCAAAAGGAACGTCCAAATTCGGTAAAACTGTAACTAGAACAGGAGTTCGAATACTTGGACATCCAATTCCCGAATAGGTTTCAAGATAATAGGTTGTCGTACTTGCTGTATTGGTCGTATAACTTTGACCAGTATGTAAAAGGTTTCCACCAGTAATATTGTCATACCAATTAAACGTACTAGCTCCTAAGACACTAGTTCCATTAAGGGTGAAGTCCTCACCAGGACAAACAATCGGAGGTGTAGCTGTTCCTACTGGCACATCCAAATTAGGCAAAACTGTTACCGTTACTGGTGTGCGAAGACTTGCACAGCCATCACTGTTAACCGTTTCCAAATAAAATAGTGTGGTTGCGGTTACGTTGGTATTGTATACAGCACCAGTATGAAGCAGGTTTCCACCAATAAGAGCGTCGTACCAGTTAAAGGTAGTGGCACCCGTTAAAGAAGTTCCGGTCAGGGCAATATCATCGCCTGGACAAGCTATGGTAGGATTAGCCAAACCAACAGGAACGTCCAAATTAGGAAGTACGGTTAATAAAACAGGTGTACGGATAATACTCGGAGTACCTCCTTCTACACTTTCTACATAAATTGTTGTGGTTGCCTTTAATGGTGCCGTTGTATACGGGTTATTCGTGGAAAGTAAATTTCCACCAATCAAAGCATCGTACCAACGATAAGTTACGTTGGTTCCTGCGGCTGAGGCCGTCAGCGTGGTTGTTGCTCCTTGACAAACAATGGTGTTACCGCTTACAGTGGGTGGTAACGCATTAACTGATGCGAATCCAGAAGTGGACAAACCGAATACAGTTAAAATTACTGTTAGGTAGTGTTTATTCAGCATAATTTTTCAATGTTAGGGTAGAGTATGTGGATCAGATCCAACAGTGTAGGGTGTTAGTGTATGAATGCCTGCCGGGGACAGAAATTCCTAACGAAGGTAAAAAGCCTTTTGTTTTTCTCCAAAAAAAAGTTAACGACGGCTGCTTATTATGCGATGTTAAGTAAAAGTTAGTAACTAAAAAACCCATTAAATACTGATGGTTCAGGGAGTTTACTAGTATAAAAGGGTGATTTAAATTTTTTCAGTTTAACACGATGATAATGCTAAAATTGTCGTAAAAAGAATGTTCCTTATCTTCACTTGCCAATACGGAAATAATTCTGAGAATTTTAATATTATGCTGACACCCCAAGTTGAAAAAAAATTGTTTTTACTGGATGCCTTTGCTTTGATTTACAGGGCTTACTTTGCTTTTTCAAAGAATCCAAGAGTTAATTCCAAAGGGCAGAATACTTCCGCAGCATTTGGGTTTACAGCAGCCATGCTTGATGTTATTCAAAAGGAAAAGCCAACTCATATTGCGGTTGTTTTTGACGCGCCAGGCGGTGCGACAAATCGAACGGCAGATTTTGCTGATTACAAGGCAAATAGAGAAGAAATGCCTGAGGATATTCGCTCCATGCTAGAGCCTATCAAAGAAATTATTCGTGCATTCAAGATTCCGATTCTGTTGTTGGAAGGCTATGAAGCAGACGACATCATTGGGACTTTAGCGAAAAAAGCTGAGAAAGAGGGGTTTCAAACCTACATGATGACACCCGATAAGGATTTTGGTCAATTGGTCTCAGAGAACATATTCATTTACAAGCCTGGGAGGGGCAAGGACCCTGCTTCGATTATGGGCGTAAAGGAGGTCTGTGAAAAGTTTGAGGTGAACGACCCCTTGCAAGTCATAGACATTCTTGGATTATGGGGAGATGCGGTCGACAATATTCCTGGAATCCCTGGTGTAGGGGAGAAAACGGCTAAAAAATTCATCGGTCAATATGGCTCGATGGAAGCCTTGTTTGAAAACACCGATGACCTCAAAGGCAAAATGAAGGAAAATGTGATCAACTTTAAAGAGCAAGGTTTGATGTCCAAAATGCTGGCAACCATCATTACCGATGCACCTGTACCCTTCGATCCTGTGGATTTAAACTTAGACGCCCCAGATCATGAGGCAGTATTAAAAATATTTACGGAATTAGAATTCCGAAACTTAGCTAAGAAGGTAACTGGGGAGGAAATTGTAGTCACTGCTTCCAAAACTGATGATGGGCAGTTGGATTTATTCGGTCAACAAAGTTTGGTGAACGAACAATCTCCGGCTGAAACGGCGGAATTGAAAACCATCGCAACGGAAAAACCATCCTATCACTTGGTAACGAATCCAGAAGAACGCACGCGTTTATTGGGCCTTCTTTTGAAAGAAAAACAAGTTTGCTTCGATACTGAAACCACCGATATCAATGCGCTACACGCCGACTTGGTTGGAATGTCATTCTCCTTTAAGCCAAGAGAAGGATATTATGTTGCGGTACCTAAGGATTTCGAAGAAGCCAAAGAAATTGTGGAATTCTTCAGACCGTTTTTTGAAAGTGAAAAGGTTGAAAAGATCGCGCACAACATGAAATACGATTTGCAGGTGCTTTATCGCTATGGGATGGAATTGCAAGGTCCTTTGTTTGACACCATGATTGCGCATTATTTAATTCAACCTGAATCGAAGCAAGGAATGGATTTCTTGGCTGAATATTATTTGCGTTATCAACCCATTTCGATTGAAACCTTGATCGGAAAAAAAGGTAAGAACCAAGGAAACATGGGAGATCTTGCGCCAGCCGAAGTGTGTGATTACGCCTGTGAGGATGCAGATATTACCTTCCAGTTGAAGCAAATTTTTGAACCAGAAATACAAAAACCTCACCTCAAAGGGCTTTTCTACGATATGGAAATGCCGTTGGTGAAAGTTCTCCGTGCCATGGAGTATGAGGGGGTTGCAATAGATGTGGATGGGTTGCATGCATACTCGGCAGATATTGCTCAACAACTTGAAACCTTAGAGGCGTCAATAAAAGAAATGGCCGGGATGGATTTTAATGTGGATTCACCTCGACAATTGGGAGAAGTATTGTTCGACCATCTCAAAATATCGACTAAAGCAAAAAAGACCAAAACGGGTCAGTATGCTACTTCGGAGGATGTTCTTTTAAAGCACGAAAAAGATCACCCGATCATTCCTGCTATTTTGGATTACCGACAAATGCGCAAATTGAAAAGTACGTATGTCGACCCTTTGCCAACCATGTGCGACCCTGTGGACGGAAGAGTGCACACGAATTTTATGCAAACCGTTACAGCTACGGGGCGCTTGAGTTCAAATGGACCGAATTTGCAAAACATTCCAATCCGCTCTGCACGTGGTAAAGAAATCCGAAAGGCATTTATTCCGAGAAGTGAGGAGTTTGTTTTGATGGCTGCGGATTACTCCCAAATTGAGTTGCGAATTATAGCCGCTTTGAGTGGTGACGAGAATATGATTCATGCCTTTCAAAATGGATTAGATATTCACGCGGCAACAGCTGCAAAAGTTTACCATGTAGATATCAACGAGGTAACTCGCGATCAACGTTCAGCTGCAAAAGCGGTCAACTTTGGAATTATCTATGGTCAAGGTGCTTTCGGATTGGCACAGAACTTAGGAATTTCCAGAAAGGAAGCGAAAGAAATAATTGATGGCTATTTCGAGCAATACAGTTCGATCAAAGATTACATGGAGAATGTGGTACTGATCGCAAGAGAAAATGGCTTTGTGGAAACCATTATGAAACGAAGAAGGTACTTGGCGGACATCAATTCAGCGAATGCAGTGGTAAGAGGATTTGCGGAGCGAAATGCTGTCAATGCGCCTATTCAAGGATCGGCGGCCGATATTATTAAATTGGCCATGATCAAAGTGAAAGCGGAAATGGATAAGCGACAATTAAAATCCAAAATGATTCTTCAAGTACATGATGAATTGGTTTTTGATGTTCACAAAAGCGAAGAAGCTGAAATGAGAGAATTGGTAAAAAACCTTATGGAAGCTGCTATTGATTTACCGGTTCCAATGGAAGTAGAGGTAGAAACGGGCGCAAACTGGTTGGACGCTCACTAGTTTAACGCTTTCTTAACAAGTTCATTTAATTAATTGAAAATCAGCAAATAAAATTATTTTTAACCCGAATTTTTATGGGTGAATTGAGTAAAAATCGTCGTCGGGACACAAATTTCTTATCCTTGGCATAGTAATGGATTTTACTCGATTCAAAATCGAAGCATATGAAAAATCGTTACCTAATTCTTTTGTTCAGTTTCTTGTTGGTGCAAGCCAAAGCACAGGTTGCAACGAACTATTCTGCGAAGTGGTTCATTGGTTTCAATACAGGAGCTACTTGGAACACAGCAGATGTAAAAACACAAGTCAACTCAGGTTGGGGATTATACTTGGGAAGATCTTTCAATTACAATTACGGTCGCATCGCCAGTTTTGATCTTCGCACCCGCTTTCTCAAAGGTTGGTGGTATGGTCAAGATATAACAGCAACGGATTCAACTTTTGCAAATTCAGTTTTAGGGAGTGATCCAACAAATTATTACGATTCATTGGGCTTTGCAGTAAACAACTTTCAAACGGAGACTTATCGTTGGTCGTTGGAACTGGCTTTGCATTTCAATAGATTGCGAGAAAATAGCCGAATTGACCCGTATATATTTGGAGGAATTGGGTTGACTTGGCATCAGACTTATGGAGATTTACTTTACACGGACACGATTTCAGGGGGTCAAAATTTGTATCAATACGATGCAAATGACCTGTCAAAAAGCACAGTCAAGAAATTAAGAGATGGCGTATACGAAACAGCTTTGGTTGGTTCCGATCAGGAAAAGTTCAATTTAAACGTAATGCCTTCATTAGGTTTCGGAATCGGGTACCAACTTGGAAAAGGAACAACCATTGGTTTTGAACACAAGACGACTTTTACAGGGATTGATACCTATGATGGCGTGGTCAAGGATGGAAAATATGCGCAAGACATCTACCATTACTCCAACCTCTATATTCAGTTTCGCTTAGGAAAAGACAAATACAAGGAGGAGCCGCAGAGCTTGTATCCGCCAGAAGTTGATTTTACAAAACCCGCGGCAGATAGAACAGAGGTGACTGATTCGATCTATCAATTGGAGGCGATTGTTAAGCATGTTGAAGACAAAGAAGGCCTGACTTTTTTGGCGAATGGACGTAACAATACCGCTTACTATTTCAGTGGGAACAACGATCGTTTTACCGCTCAGGTAAGATTGCAAGAGGGGGTGAATACCTTCATTCTGGTTGGTGTAAACAATTTTGGGCAAGATGCTGATACAGTAATTTTAACCTACAAAAAGAAAATAGTGAACGATGTAGTTCGCCAATTACCAGTAGTGGATTATATCAATCCGGGCACCGATCCATTAACGGTTCACAATCCCAACTATACGGTGATTGCGAAGGTTTATCACGTCGACAATAGGGCTGATATCACTGTTCGTTTTAGAAACAACATCGTGACGAATTTTAGCTTCAATGCGCAAAATAAGGAGGTTAAATTCCCTGTTTCCCTGCAGTTTGGAGCTAACGAAATAGAAATTACGGGAGTGAATAAGGACGGAAGCGATGTGGAACGCACAACCATTGTATACGAGCGCACGCAAACAGTTAATCCTCCAAGTGTAAGATTCACTAACCCAAGTGCAAGTGGTCGATCTGTAAACTCGCCAAACTATCAGGTAGTTGGTCAACTTTCTCACGTCAATGCCAAAGATCGAGTACGATTCAAGCAAAACGGAAACGATCAAGCCAACTTCCAATACAATGCTGCAACTGGTGTTTTTTCAGCTGATGTGTACTTGATTCCGGGAAACAATGTTTTTGAATTATACGGTACGAACGAAAGTGGAACAGCGAGCGATCAAACGGTTATTATTTACCAAAGAAGTTCTCCAAAACCACCGGTAGTAACGATTCAGAATCCATCTCAGAACAATGCGACCACTAGCAATCAAACCTTCAATTTTGTTGGTCGAGTTTTGAATGTAACCAATGTGAATCAAGTCCAATTGACCTGGAACGGCAATACCATTTCCAATTTTAGTTTTGACCCCAATACAGGTGATGTAAGGTACACCGTTCAATTGATTTCGGGGAATAACAGTTTTGAACTAAGGGGAACGAATTCAGACGGAACAGACAGTAAGGATGCCAATGTACTTTATCGACCTAGCAGTAGCTTGCAACCACCTGTTGTCAATTTTGTGAACCCATCTATTAATCCAGAAAATGTAAGTTCTTCGGGGTATACAGTTAAAGCTACCGTGACAAATGTGAGTTCAAATTCAGGCTTATTGGTTCGCGTCAATGGTCAGGTAGTGACCAATTATACCTTCTCGGGTCAGAATTTAACATTGCCATTGACTTTGGTGAGAGGGGCCAATGTGATTTTCGTTCAAGGAACGAATGCAGCGGGAACAGATAGTAAAGAAACGGCCATTTATTACCAGAAGGTTCCAACGGAAAACCCGCCTTTGGTGACATATTTGAACCCATCTGTAAATCCAACAACCGTAAGCACGGCAGGATTCTTATTGAAGGCACGCGTGGATGAAATAAGTACAGCTTCTCAGATTGAAGTAAGGTACAACGGAACGGTCACTTCTTCTTTCGCTTTTTCATCGAGTTCGCACGAGTTGATGATGAATGTGAACTTAGTAGAAGGATCGAATGTTTTTGAAATCAAAGCAACTAATTCTGCAGGGTCGGACATGAAGTCTACAGTAGTCATCTATCGACCTATCGAAAAGAATCCACCGGTTGTAGACATCACAGAACCACAGCAAAACCCTTACTCGGTTCAAGTGTCTTCTTTCGTGTTGAAAGCTAATGTGGAGAATGTTCAGAACAAGAACCAAATCGTCTTCAAAGTGAATGGGTCGCCAACCTCAGGTTTCACTTTTGATGCAAGCACAGGTCAGATTCAGTCGAATGTTTACCTGCAAGAAGGGAACAACACGGTTCAAATTTTGGCAACGAATGAGGATGGTACCGATTCGGATGAAACGACCCTGATTTACAGAAAGCCAGCTGTAGTGAATCCTCCTAGTATTGTTTACACCAATCCAAACCAACCGAATACAGAAGTGAATAATTCAGCCTTTGTATTGGAAGCAAAAGTTTTGAATGTGGATAGTAAGAACCAAATCAGTTTAAAAGTGAACGGATTGGAAGTTGCTTCAAATAGTTACAACTTCGACTTGAATGCCAAGGTTCTCACGTATGCCATGACTTTAATTGAAGGGAGCAACGTTTTTCATATTCAGGCAAGTAATGAAGGAGGAACAATAGACAATACAACGAATATTCTCTACAAAAAGCCACAAGAGCCATGTGAAGGTCCGAAGTTTAGCTTTGTAACTCCGAGTGCAAGTGGACAAAAGACGACGGCAGGCACTTATACCTTGAAGTTTACCTCTTTGAGTAAAACAAAGCTGACCAACTTGACCGTGAAATTGAATGGTTCTCCGATTGGAGTTCAATCATCGGGATCTACTTACACGGCTAATTTGAACCTGATTAAGGGGAACAACATAGTGGAGGTTTTTGGAAAGAACAGTTGCGACCAAACGATAGTAAACACAACCATTGTTTACGAACCAAACGATGTGCCTTGTAGTATGCCAGGCTTGACGGTTGTTTCTCCAAGACAAAGGGATTTTGCCACCTACGAGGATCAAGTTACCTTGGAAATGGGAGCATCCAACGTTTCATCTACTGAAATAAGTTTGACCTTGAATGGAAATCCAATCGCGTTCAATTTCGATAATGTTTCGCATGTAGTAAAGGTACAGGCTAACTTGTCGCTTGGAAGAAATGTCTTTTTGTTGAAGGCCAAAAACAGTTGCGGTGAAAAACAATTGGAGAGAACAATTACAAAGGAGGTGTGTAAAGAGCCCACTTTGAACTTGGCAGCAACCAACGCACCTAACAATACACAAACGACTAACCGTTCATTTGAATTGGACGTGAAAGCCAATGAAATAACCCTAAAAAGTCAAATTGAGGTTACCTTAAATAACAAGCCAGTGGCCTTTACCTATTCTGAATCTACAGGAATTATCTCCATCAGACAGATCTTAAATATGGGTGTGGCCAAGTTCAAGATTTCGGGTCAGAACAATTGTGGAACTGCTATTTACAATCATACCGTAACGGTGGTAAAATCAACTGACAAACCGCCTACAGTAAGTTTTGTGAATCCAGCTTCAACGTCACAGACAGTATCGAATGCGGGATATTTAGCAAAAATGAAAACCGCCAATGTAATGCTTGCGGAAAAAATAATTTTCAAGTTGAATGGAGTTAGTCTTCCAGTACAATTTGATTTCAACCAGCAAGAAGCTACGGTTCAGTTAAACTTGAATCCTGGCAATAATCAGTTGGAAGTTACAGTGGTCAATGATGCCGGAAGTGCCAGTGCAAGCTGTGAGATTAACTACGTGCTCAGCGTACAATTAAGAAAGCCTGTGATTCGCATGGATGGAACCTATGGTCCAACCAATAAAGTTGCACCAGGTAACATTCGAATACACGGAGTTGCGCAAAATATTACGGACATAAAGAATGTTACGATCATAGTGAACAACAAGGAGTATACGAGAGTATCGAAGAAAATTGCTCGCGGTGGAGTTGATTTCGACTTTAGAGTCAACATGGAAGCCGGAAAAACGTATCGCGTTATTATTAAAGGCGAGCAAAATGGCCAAAAGGTAACTGAGACCTTGCAATTTGAAGTCAATGCGACCTCAACGCCAACGCCACGTCCTACACCAAACAGACCTGCAGGAGGAAGAAGATAATCCTACCTGCGCAAATGTAAAAAGCCTGAGCCCGAGAGAATTTCTCCGTTCAGGCTTTTTGCTGTGTAGGTGTAAAAATAGACACCTTCCGTGCATTCCTTTCCGGTAGGATCTTTACCGTCCCATTCAAAGTCTGGTTGACCGACTACTTCAAATACCGGCTCTCCCCATCTATTGGAAATGAGAATGTCAATGGATTGAATTCCATTCATGATGAAAGTGTAAACATCATTGGATTGATCGCCGTTGGGGGAGAAAACATTGGTTGGCTCCAAATAAAATGGAGGAAGTTCCGGTTCAATTATCACTTCTGGCTCGGTTACAATTACTTGGAGATAAACAGTATCCGAACAGCTTCCATTTTGGCTAACAAGCATGACCGTGTATACGCCTACTGTATCATAAATTTGGTTCTGTCCAATGGTCGAGTTTTCGTTTTGCGTATGACCATTTCCAAAATCCCAAAAGAAGGTATTTCCACCCGTTGAGTTATTGATAAAGTCCACGGTCAAGGGAGCCGGCCCGGTAATGGGATTGGCTGATAGGTCAGATATTGGAGGGTTACTCACCGTCAATTCAACTGAGTCGTAACGGTAGCATCCATTGTTTTGTACTGTGAGATAATACCAACCCGGTCCTAAGTTTGACCATACAGAGGCTGATATGCTATTTGGGCTGTTTGGGCCTGGGCCAGACCACTCGTAAAAAACGGTTCCAGTGGTAGTTCCTCCCGTAAGGGCAGAAACATATCCATCATTGGCACCACAGCTTGTGGGTTGCACGAGAATGGTATCAATGAACCAATCCATTGCTTTGATTGTAACCAAGGCAGAATCTTGAGCTACACAGCCATTTTGAGAGGTGGCAGTAATCGTGTACATACCAGAACTTGGTGGCACTTGTGACGAGTCTTGTACACCGTTCTGCCAAACATAACTTGCTCCAGGAATATTGGCTGAAGCAACCAAGGTATCGGTTTCATTGGCACAAAAGGTAAGGTCCGGTCCTGCATTCACCGTAAAGTTCTCGTAGGTTACTTGAATGCTATCTTCTTTGATACAGACAGGCGCAAAATAAATATCGTCAATGGCAAAGTCGTTTCCACCTCCTACGGTACTTTGGTTGATAATTTTTAACACAGCCTGAGTGGCACTCCCACTGTTCCAAAATCCAGCAATTTGACTCCAGCTACAAGCCGCCACATTTGTGGGAGTTATGGGAGTTACTGCGGTATTGTTGATGAACAATTGCAATTGCGCAACGTTCGGATCATTCACCACATTGATGTTCCAAAACTTGAAGATGAAATCTTGGTTTGGTGTGACGTTTACCGTTTGACTCCAAACAATTGTATTCGCCGTTGAAGCCCCATTCGCCCCCATCATATTTCCCGTTCCAGATGTATGGTCAGAACATGATACAAAGTTATTGTGGGTATTTGAAGGAGAAGTTGAAATAGCGTACTGACCCGGGTTGGACAATAATCCCCAAGAACCACCTGAGCCAGGTGCATAATCCGTTGTGAAATTGTTAGCTGTATTGGTAGTCCCTGCTTCGAAATCACCGTGCTGAATGAGGTTTGCTCCTATCAAACCTGCTACTACAGAATAAGTTCCTGCTTGGGTTACATTGATGGTAGAAACTTGTTGCCCAGTGGACCATTCGTAATAATCGTAGCCGGCAGGAACGGATAAAATCAGGTTTTGACCTTGACACAAAACGGTGTCGTTTGCAAAATTAAATGGAGGCTCGCTACCATCACACTGTCCATAAGCCGATATCGATACAATTGCGGCCAACATTCCAACCAAAAGATTTTTCATAACATCACAAATACGCTATTCTATATGACTATGGAAATAGAATCGCGGTTGCACTAAAGTAGATAATTGGACAGCAAAAATGTGTGGGTAAACTAGGCTTTCACAACCTTTTGTTATTGTGTGAATAACAATTTAGTCCTGCATCAAGTTTTCAATCCAAGGTTCAACTTGGTGAGCTCCTTCGATGGAAAAATCTCCTGACTGAGTTCTTCGTAGTGAAGTAAGCGTGGCGCCGCTGTTTAGTTTTTTACCAAAATCACTTGCAATGGATCGAATGTAAGTCCCTTTTGTCACCTCTACCTCAAAGCTAATTTCCGGGAAGTTTGTAGCGTCTGTTGTAAAGGAGAATATTTCGATTTGATTGGCCTTTAGTTCTACTTCCTTACCATCTCTCGCTAGGTCATAGGCTCTTTTTCCATCTACCTGTTTGGCTGAAAAAATGGGAGGGTATTGTTCTTGTTGGCCAATAAATGATGCCGTCACTTTAGCTATTTCTTCCGGAGTTATGTGATCCGTTGGGAATTCTTTATCGAAATCCATTTCCAAATCGAAGCAAGGAGTCGTTTTACCTAGTAGGAAAGTACCTGTGTAGGTTTTTCTTCCCTTCATGATTTCATCAATCTTTTTGGTGTTTTTTCCGATGCAGACAATCAACACTCCCGTTGCCAACGGGTCTAAAGTTCCAGCATGTCCTACCTTGATTTTTTTAACACCGAATTTGCGTTTCAAATGCCAGCGAACTTTGTTCACCAAATCAAAAGATGTCCACTTATAAGGTTTGTCAAAAACGAGGGTAATTCCAGCTTGCGCTTCTTCTAATGTCATCTTATAATAGGGTCCAAATCATGGTTGCTACACCGGCCAAGGCACAGTAAAATGCAAAATAACTTAGCTTGCTTTTCTTCACCAACTGGATCATCCATGTACATGCTGCAAAACCAGTAACGAAGGCAAAAACAAATCCTCCAACCATGGCACCAGTAGAAATTCCATCCGCAGTAAATCCATCAGACAACATGTCTTTGGCTACTTTTCCGAATATCAATGGAACGACCATTAAGAAAGAGAAACGAGCTGATTTTTCGCGATCAATACCCAACAAAACGGACGTTGCAATGGTGGAACCGGATCGAGAAATTCCAGGTAAAATGGCAATCGCCTGAGAAATACCGATGATAATCGCATTTCCGATGCTCACATCCTTATTGGTCGTTTTTGCTTTATTTGCGAAATGCAATAAAACAGCCGTTACCACCAACATAGCTCCTACAAAGAACAAGTTACCGTCGAAGAAAGATTCGATGAAATCATCCAAGAAAACTCCCACAACTGCAGCAGGAATCATGGACAAGACAATCTTTAAAGAGAATTGAAAAGCTTCGTTGTTTTTAAACTGGAATAACCCCTTGAAGAGTTCAGCCAAATCCTTTCGGAAAACGACAACCGTACTCAAAGCCGTAGCAAAGTGCAACAAGACCGTCATGAAAAGAGAACTTTCACCGCTCAATTCTTGACCTAAAATAACTTTCATGATTTCGAGATGTCCACTCGAAGAAACGGGCAAAAACTCCGTCAATCCCTGAATGATTCCAAGGATAATTGCATCAATAATGCTCATCGTCTATTTTTCGGAAGATTTTGGTTTGCGCATAATCGCGTACATGATTACAACGTAACCAGCAACGATTAAGAATGGTGCAACAGTAATACGCATATCACTGAACAACTCGTCTGCATTAAACTTGTTTGGATCGTCGGTTCCACCTCCAATCATCAACAAGAAACCAAGGATATTAACGGCCAAACCAATCAAAAGTAATTTGTAATTATCCGGGTGGAAGGCCAATTGTTTTTTCTCTTTATCCATGTAAAATTCGTTTAGTACAAGTCGTCTAGTTTCATTCGCAAGAACTTATTCAGTGCGAAAAACGTGGAAACAAATGTAATGATTACACCCATTACCAACAAGCTACCAAAGAGGATCCCGAAGGTCTCAGGTCGGAAGCTTATTTCAAAATTGGTTAAGTAATTATTTAACGCATAAAAGAGAGCAACCAAAAGGGCCATTCCCAAAATTGCAGAGACCATTCCTTGAAAAATCGATCGAATCAAGAAAGGACGTCGAATGAATTTTGAGGTAGCACCCACCAATTGCATGGTTTTTATGGTAAAACGCTTACTGTAAAGAGCTAGACGAATGGTATTATTAATCATTGCAACTGCTACTACGATTAGCAGCAAGGCTACAACGAGAAACAAGAATACAAATTGTTTAAAGCCTAAATTCACTGATTTTACCGCTTCTGGCTCAAAGCTTACTTCTTGCAATTCATCGGGAAAGGCTTGTTCCAGTTTCATGGCAAGCATGTTCATACCTTCAAGGGTAGCAAATTCTGCTTTGGGTTGAAAAGAGATGGTTGGAGGAAGTGGATTTTCTCCTTCGAAAATCGAAAGGATTTCTTCTGGGCTTTGGTCTGATCCACTAAATTCCTCGATAGCACGATCCGGCGAAACGAAAGTAACTTCCTTAAATTCTTTCCAAGTTTTGAGTTTTTGCTCAACTTGCTTTATGTCGGCTTCAGTATATTCTGGCTTGAAAAATAGGTCGCCTTGTAGTGTTTCTTTAGCCTGACGTTGCACATCATCCAAACCAACTACTCCTCCAATTACGAGGCCTATCATAAACAAAACCAATGAGATACCGATTACGGTTGACACATAGCTACTGCGAACACCGCGTCTGTTGTATTTATCCAAGAGCTTACTCATACGACGAATGTACAAAGAGAATGAAGACTAATTTGCTTTCGTGAAAGGAAGTATGCGCATTGCTTTGTGAATTACGCAATTACTTTCTACGTTTCTCTTTTTTTCGTCGTTCGGCCAACCAGTTTGGAACTTCTTTTTGCGTCTTCGCATGAGGCTTGTCATCGTCCAATAACTTTTCAATCAAATCGGGACGTTTTGCCTTGTTTAACTCCTTTCGAATCCAATCACGGTTTTCTCTTTTGTACCAGAAAAAGAAACGATTTTGAGCCAATTTTTGCTCCTTGCTTTTTACCGTATTAACTGGTTTCAACGTATAAGGGTGAACTCCCGAATAATAAATAACGGTTGCAACGGTCATCGGAGTTGGCGTGAAATCTTGTACTTGCTCCAACTGGAATCCCATGTCCTTGGTTTCGGCAGCCAGATTGGCCATGTCTTCCGATTCACAACCAGGGTGAGAAGAGATGAAATAAGGAATCAACTGTTGATTGATGCCATGTTTCTTCGATAACTTATCGTATTTCTCCTTGAATTTGTGGAAATATTTGAAAGACGGTTTACGCATGACGCGCAAGGTTGCATCGGATGTGTGTTCGGGCGCCACTTTTAATCGACCACTGACGTGACGAGTAATGACTTGCTCGATGTACTCATCGTGGTTTCCGTCCTCATTATTTTTGTTGAAATCATCCACCAACAAATCGTAGCGAATACCCGATCCCACAAAAGCCTTTTTAACTTTGGGGTGCGCATCTACTTTCCTATACAATTCCGTCAATGGTTTGTGGGACGTATCCAAGTTATTACAAATCACAGGGTGGATACAGCTCGGGCTAGAACAACGTGCACAAATGGCTTCGTCCTTCCCTTTCATGCGGTACATATTAGCCGAAGGTCCACCCAAATCAGAAATATATCCCTTGAAAGTTGGGTCGTTTACAACCTGTTCAACCTCTGCTAGGATTGATTTTTCACTTCTGGAAGCAATAAACTTTCCTTGGTGAGCCGAAATTGTACAGAATGAACATCCTCCAAAACACCCACGGTGCATGTTGATTGAGAATTTGATCATCTCGAAAGCAGGAATGCTTCCTCTGTTTTTGTATTTCGGGTGCGGTTCGCGGGTGTAGGGTAAATCGAAACTTTGATCGATTTCTTTTTCCTCCATCGTCTTGTAAGGAGGATTGATCACCAATCTTTGATTTCCTACATTCTGAACGATGCGGTTCGCTTCCCATTTGTTCGACTCAACCTCAACGATTTTGAAGTTGGCGGCATATTTAATTTTGTCTTTCAAACAGTCTTCATGTGAAGAAAGTTCGACCGTTTCCCATTGTTTGTTTTTTGGTAAGGCTTCGTCCGAATCCTGTAAAAAAGCAACATGCTTTAGCGTTCGAAGATTGTCAAAAGGGACACCTTTTTTTAGCAATTTCAATACCTCACGTAAAGGTTGATCACCCATACCGTAAACCAATAAATCTGCCTTGGAATCCACCAAAATACTCGGCATCAATTGATCTTTCCAATAATCGTAATGCGTTACGCGGCGAAGTGAGGCTTCGATTCCTCCAATTAATACCGGAACATCAGGATACAAATCCTTCAAGATGTTACTGTAAACAATGGTCGTGTAATCTGGACGAAATCCTGCTTGACCTCCAGGAGTGTATGCGTCTGTTGAGCGCAAACGTTTGTTGGCAGTGTAATGGTTCACCATAGAATCCATACAACCAGCTGTTACACCGAAGAAGTATTTCGGTTTTCCGAATTTTTTAAAATCACGTAAATCATCTTTCCAATTGGGCTGGGCAACGATACCAATTTTGAAACCTTCGTCTTCGATAATTCGACCAACAACCGCTGTACCAAAGGCTGGGTGGTCTACATAGGCATCACCCGAAAATAGAATGACATCTAAATCCGACCAACCACTTTTTTCGGCTTCTTTCTTGGTAAGGGGTAACCAGTCCGTTATGGGGCGCTCTTGCATGGTGCAAAGTTAGGCAAAAGCAGATGGATTGTTCAATCATTTTCGCAACCAACCGAGGATGCGGCTATTATCGAGACGGAATTTTTCGTTTTCCAGCTCCAAATCGATCTCGTCTCTGGAACTACCAGTGTTTTGTTGAATGATTTCAATCTTATCTTCTTGTACATCAGATACAATAGCTACGTGACCAAAGGAATTGGAAATAGATGCGTCGAACACAATCAAATCACCAATTTGAGGTTTGCTTTTGCTGGGGTTGGTGAATTGGGTCAAGGCTCGGTCTCGATTCGTTTGTCCGTCCCCAAGCCCTTTTTGGAAAAAAGCTTTCGCATGACCATAACTGTTTGGCATGCGGTGTTGGTAGTATTCAAAATAGTAGCGTTTTACAAATTCCACGCATTGATACCGCAATCCAATATTGTAACCATCCACCACATTTCGTCCAGAGACATTTGAAAAACCGCCATTGTAAAAAACAGTCACATGGTTCAAGCTGTCAATAGCATCTCCAGTTTTGTATGATTTCGTGATGGAATTGCACGAAGATTGACCGAGCACCAAGAAAATTAAAATAAGAGCACTAAATAGTTTCATGGAATGGAAATTGGATCACCGTAAAACTTGGGTTGAACGTTGAATAATAAGTCGATGAATACTTTGTCGCGAGCAAACCATTCGCGAATTTTAGTTTTCAATCCACTCATTTGTCGTACATCTCGGGCATTGTAACCCCAGACTTTCAATCCTTTTTTACGTCCTATAAATATGGCTCGTTCGTTGTGAAAGCGCTGCGAAATGACAATGAATTCCTCTTGTCCGAAGATTTTATTGGCTCTCAAAATGGAATCCAAGGTTCTAAAACCTGCATAGTCCAAATAGATCCTCGATGCTGGAATTCCTCGTGCAACGAGTTCGTCCATCATGTCCTGTGGCTCGCTGTAATCCTTTCGTGAATTGTCTCCAGAAATCAAGACATATTTGATTTTTCCGGCTTCATAAAGCTTTACGGTCGCTTTAATTCTCAAATAAAAGTAAGCGTTGGGTCTTCCTCCTTTGACCAAACGAGCTGTTCCGAGCAGTAATCCTACTTTGGTGTTAGGAAGGTCACTCATGTTTTTGGGTATGAATTCTTTTGAATAAGATTCTACCCAACTATTAGCTAGCAGTGTGCCAATTGCACTGATTATAGAGAACAAAAGGACTCCAAAGAAAATTCTTTTTCGGGTGAAATATTTTTTAATCATTGAAGCGAATCATTTGAAGTTCGTTATCCTCATATACAATTGTCCATTCCTCGGAAGGACTAAAAAAATGGGATGAGGCCAAAACGAAATCAGGAGTTACTTTATTTTCATTCCTCCAATTTTCGAAAGACTGATCGAGTGGAACCTGCCAGCCTAAGGTTTCCAAGGCCAAAAGGCTTCCATTTTTTGAAGGATCGCCGATGATGGCAACCGTAGATTTCCCAATTAATTTTTGAAGTGCAGTTTGACGTTCCATCACGGAGAAATACATTTTTGATTGCAGATTGATTCTGTTTTCACGTCGTTCCTTCATTTTCATTCGAGAGTAATTTAACCCCGGAATACAAACGCCAAGTATGGCAATACACAAAAGAATCAAGATCCATTTTTTGCCGTCCTTTAGAGCCGTGAGTATTGGAATCAAAAGGAAAAGAAAAAACGGTAGGGTGACAATTAAATAGTAATCGTGATCCTGGAACTGTTGGAAGAATAGAATAAAGTAGCCAAGGCTTCCTATTCCGAGGATAATGGTCAACCAACCCAATTCAAAATGAATTTTACGATAGGCTAGAAGGGTCATCAAGATTATCAGCCCGATAAAATGATAGGTTGTATGTGCAAAATAAGCCGTGTACCAATAATCAATAATATGGGACCAAACCTCTGATATTGCCTGTACCGAAAGGGTCCAATAGGGCTTGGCCTCTCCCAGAAAGTATTCCGAATGATGGGCTTGATTGTAGTAATAAGTATAGAGGTTCCAAAGGAGAACAATTCCTCCAGAAACCAGAATGGAAAGACTTGTTTTTTTCCATTCCAGTTTAATAAAGGTGCTTTCTCTTTTGGTCAGCTTCAGTAATAAAGTCAGTACGAATATGGCAATTGGGTATATGAAAAAGGTGATTTTGATTAATCCAGCAAGGGTAAAAAGTAAGAAAGCGTACAAACCTTTTTTCTTCAAACCAATCCCCCATTTTGATAAAAAATAGAATGCGGAAAGGGTCAACCCAAATGCAGGGGCATCGGGTAAATAATTGAAGGAATAGAAATGGAAAACGGTGCTGGTTAGCACAGGCAATATGGTCAATAAAGCGAACCAAGGATTTCCTAAGATCCGTTCCGCTAGTTTGAGAAAATGAAAAAGGCCTGTATAAACAACCAAAACATAGATCCACTTGAGCAGGTATATTTTGACACCGGTAAACAGGTATATGAAAGCCGTAAAATAATAGAAGACAGGGAATTCACAGGCTGCTTTGGCTCCTTCACTTTCTAGATTGAGTGTTCCAGGAGAGAAAAAAGACCAATCAAAAAGGTAATAATGTAAAACAAATGAAAGGCTGTCGCTTTGACGAATGAAATGAATACTGTTGGGCCCTTCAAATAGTGAGGTTCCGTGTCCCACAAAAAGAAATACAAGTAGAAGAAATAGAAAATACCGAGTGGTAGACTTTCTTCCAATATCGGAAATGTATGTTTTTAGGTTCACGATGAGGTAAAATTAAGAAAAGAGCGTTGCCGAATTTAACCGACGGAA
>JAOASF010000003.1 GCA_025210175.1 Crocinitomicaceae bacterium
GGCCTTGGCTGGTTACTGTGATACAATTCATGTTTACATAAACGAAGACAATTCAATCACCGTGCGCGATAATGGTCGTGGTATTCCTACTGCCATGCACACCAAGGAGAAAAAGTCTGCGCTAGAGGTGGTAATGACCGTTCTTCATGCTGGTGGTAAGTTCGATAAGGATACCTACAAAGTATCGGGTGGACTTCACGGAGTTGGTGTATCGTGTGTGAATGCCTTGTCAACACATTTGAAAGCGACTGTTTACCGAGATGGGAAAATCTTCCAGCAAGAATACGCAATTGGTAAGCCACAATACGAAGTAAAAGTAATTGGTGAAACCAAGGATCACGGTACGGAGGTAACCTTCTTGCCAGATGCGTCTATCTTTGAAAGCACCGAATACAACTACGATACCCTAGCAGCTCGTATGCGTGAATTGGCTTTCTTGAACAAGGGGATTTCTATCACTTTAACGGATAAGCGCAACTTCGACGAAAACGGAAAAGAAATTGAAACAAAATATTACTCAGAAGGTGGATTGAAAGAGTTCTGTCAGTACCTCGATAGAAACCGCGAACCATTGATTTCTGATGTAATTTACTTTGAAGGTGAAAACGACGGTATTCCTGTGGAAGTCGCTATGACGTACAATACCTCATACACCGAGAATATTCAGGCTTACGTGAACAACATCTACACCCACGAAGGAGGTACTCACTTGTCTGGTTTCCGTCGTGGATTGACCAATACCTTGAAAAAGTACGCGACTGAATCGGGTATTTTGGCCAAGGAAAAAATCGAAATTGACGGGGATGACTTCCGCGAAGGATTGACAGCCGTGGTTTCGGTAAAAGTAGGGGAGCCGCAGTTCGAAGGACAAACGAAAACGAAATTGGGTAACCGTGAGGTAACTGCTCCGGTATCTCAAGGGGTTTCAGAAATGTTGTCGAACTACTTGGAGGAACACCCGAACGAAGCACGAACAATTGTTGAGAAAGTAATCTTGGCAGCGAAAGCTCGTCACGCAGCTCGCAAGGCTCGTGAAATGGTGCAACGTAAGAACGTGATGTCGGGAAGTGGTTTGCCAGGTAAGTTGGCCGACTGTTCAGAAAGAGATCCAGCAGCATGTGAGATTTACTTTGTAGAGGGTGACTCGGCGGGTGGAACGGCCAAGCAAGGTCGTGACCGTCACTTCCAAGCCATCATGCCTTTGCGTGGTAAAATCTTGAACGTGGAAAAAGCCATGGTACACAAGATTTTTGAAAACGAAGAAATCAAGAACATCTATACAGCCCTTGGGGTTCGCATTGGTACCGAGGACGACTCCAAAGCCTTGAATCTTGAGAAATTGCGTTACCACAAGATCATTATCATGTGTGATGCCGACGTCGATGGTTCTCATATCGAAACCTTGATTTTGACGTTCTTCTTCCGTTATATGAAGGAGTTGATCGAAAACGGTTACGTCTACATCGCAACGCCGCCATTGTACCAAGTGAAAAAAGGAGCGAAATCCGATTATGCTTGGAACGATACACAACGTGATCAATTGATCAACGAGTTGAAAGGTGCTGGCTCTGAATCTTCTGTAAACGTTCAACGTTACAAAGGTTTGGGAGAGATGAACGCCGAACAATTATGGGAAACGACCATGAATCCGGAAGGAAGAACCTTGCGTCAAGTTACCATTGAAAACGCTGCGGAATGTGACCAAATCTTCTCGATGCTAATGGGTGACGAAGTTCCACCTCGTAGAGAGTTTATCGAGAAAAACGCTCGTTACGCAAAAATTGACGTTTGATATCAACTAAATATTGAAAAAAAAGGAGGCTTCGGTCTCCTTTTTTTTTGGAGTCAGGACTTGTAAGAGTCATGAGTCAGGACCTTGTTCGGAGTCAGTGTTTTTGGATTCAGGACTGAGTACTTTCTTTTTTATTAACCTTCAATCTGCCATCTGATAAATATCGGGACTGCAATCTTCTAATCTTTAATCTTCTAATCTGTAATCTGCCAATTTGTAATCTTCTAATCTGCATTCCTCCAATCTTTCTCACGCAAAGACGCAAAGGAAGCGCAAAGCACGCCAAGAGTTTCTAACAAAGTGTCAACCTACAATTTTCAATCTGCCAATCTGCAATCTGGATTCTGCAATTTTATTACCTTCATGTGCCCTTATTTAAGATAATGACTACAAATACTTATCGATCGTTTTATTCGCTGACTGCTAGCTACTAATCCGTTGTAAATGTTTGTTGGTTGATTTTTGGGTGAGGGGTATAAGTAAGTTATAGCTAATGAAGAAAACACTCGGAATATTATTAATGTTATTCGTTCTTTTCGCATGCGGTGAGAAGCAAAAAAGCCTTGCTGATTACGAAGCCTATCAGGTAAAAATTGCAAGGAAAAATTTTACTTCGAACAATGGTGAATATTCTATTTTGATTCCGCATGATTGGAGAGTAAATGAAGACCCTATTGAGTCAGACACTGTGCTATACGTTATGGAAACTGGCAGTTCGGACACCACTTTGGTTGCGATGGGAATTATGAAAATGAACGTTATTTATGGGAACATTGATAAAGAATTTGATAAAATCATAAAGGAAATGACTACCCGAGCCAACAACGTAAAATTGGTTGAAAAATCCCATCTGAAAATTGGTGATAAAATGGCTCAAACTGCCCTATTAACCTATGAGCATGAAGGAAAGATAATTCAAGAAGAAATAGACATTTTTATACCAATCAATGACACACAGTATTATTATATTGGTCTAGTATGCGATAAGAACGAAAAAACACAACATCATTTCGGGATGATGATTGGTTGTGCGAAAACATTTAAACTAAATAAATAGCTATAACATGCGGTAAAAAAAATGGCGCACGATTACATTCGAGAAAAGCGCCACTTTTCCTTCCGCAGAACCGTTATACGCAATAAGTCGAGTATGATAAAACAAATTCTGATTATTATTTTAGTCTTAATAGGTTACCACACATTTTCTCAAGGTAACTTGAAAATTACCGCCTCACAAAATGAAACTTTTAATTTGAATGATAATGAATCAATCGATGTATTAGTTGTTAAAATCATATCCATTGGTGGAGGTGAAATTAAAAGCGTTATTTTTTCTAATGAAACTAAGTATTGCCAACTCACACCTGGATATTATAATTTAGAAATTGCAACTGCTGACGGGAAGAAAGAAATAAAAATCTGTGAAATTCTAATACGCGACTTTGAATTCACATTTATCAATATACTTTTTGAACCATGCGGATCGTTGTCTCGTAAGGAAATGCGTAGAAGAAAAATTTACGATAATTATAGGAAAGTTAGATGCGTATAACAGCAAATAAACAAAAACGCCAAAACGGTTATATTCGAAAAGGAGCATTTTCCTATTTGCGAATCCGATCGACATAAGCAACTGAATAAAACCCGAAACGAATGGAAGAATTTATTAGGTATCAGACTTTTCAGAATAAGGAAGACTTCGAATTCTTTACTCACATTTTGAAAACTCAAAAAGTTTCCTTTGTATTTGAAGATTATCCGATAAACTTCATTGCTGACAAGGCAAATAATAATTTCAATCACGAATGGGTCATTAAACTCAAAAAGAAAGATTTTGAAGTTGCCAATCAAATTCAAACCGAAATTGCAAATGAATCAATTAAAGATGTTGATCCAAACTACTATTTGTTTGAATTCACGATAGATGAATTGAAAAAAGTAATCCAAGAAAAAGATGCTTGGAGCAGCTTTGATGTTTCACTTGCAAACAAATTATTATCCGAAAAAGGAATAGTACTATCAGAGCAAGAGTTAACACAGATGCAAACTGAAAGAATTAACGAACTGTCAAGACCAGATGAGAAAACTAGTTTGTGGGTGATTTTAGGATATATTTCTGCAATTTTCGGTGGTCTTTTTGGAGTTTTTATTGGCGTACATTTAATGAATCATAAAAGGACCTTACCCAATGGCGACACCATCTTTGACTATTCTGAAAAAGACAGAAAGCATGGTAAGACTATTTTGATAATAAGCTCAATTGTCATAGGTATTGTAACAGTTTTAAGGTTAACAGAGAAAATATAGATGCTTTTAACAGCTCCGACACTTCTCACCTTTTATGTGAATATTCGGGAGGTGGCGCGAAAGCGTAGTTGGGCACCGTTAAAGTGCATTGAAAAAATTGAAAAACATTAACAATAATTTAGCCAGTATGTCTATACCGCCGACGCACGGAGAGCATTTAGATTTTGGATTAAACAATTGAAAACATGGATTTAGACGAACTGTTAGGTCAGGTTAATTCTAAACAAACTTTTTTTAAGTTCTTAAAAGCACTTATGAATGATAAAATAAGTGAAGATCAAAAGGAAGAAATTAATCCCTCATCACCATATGATTTTGGAGCCAACGGTTGGGAAAATGATACGATCTCATCTTATTTAGAATCTATTTTGGCCTTTGGAGAGGATAGTAGCTCTATTTCAGAGGAAGCAAATTGGAAAAATTTTGCTTTACTTCTTTATTCAGGTAAATTTTATGAATGAACAGCCATACCCTGACTCTATAATAAATACAATCATTCGCATAAAACACGATTCATTAATCCAACCCCATGAACCTCCAAGACTACAAAGAACTCTATTCTGACATGCAGGCCACAGCCATTGATTACCAACAGATTGGAAGCAAACACAACAATCAGATCATTCTTGAGGCCATCGCGCGCTTTAATACTTTGTATGAATTAGCGGTATTGACTGATAACACAGAGGACGCAGAAACCTATTACAACGACTTAAAAGCTGAACTTTTTGAATGTGAAGAGGTGATGGAGGAATTGGATTTGGAGGAAGAATAAATCGCAGACTATGAGGAAATTATTCACACTTGGCATCTTTCATCGATTTCTACTTTTGTTTTCTGTAATCCCGATTAGCTATTTCTATCTCGGGTTGGATTCCGCTTCTAAAAACGACCCATATGGCTGGATTATTTTTGTAATGGGTATTGTCGCTATCATGATTCTTTTTATAACCACAGAGTTGAAGATTCTGACTGGAAAGATTGTCATTGTTAGAACGATAAGAACCTTTAGGTTTGACAAGCAAAGTTTGCTCTTTATTTTATTCTTACTAGCTTTTATTGCTTCCTTTTACTTTTCAAATTATGGTAATTCGAGTTTTTGGAATTGGAACCACTTGATGCCTTTGCTGCCTCTCGTCTATGTGCTTGTGAGAAGAGACAATTATTATTCTTTTTCCAAGAAAAAGATAAAGTATATTGGAAATGTCTCATCTGACTTCAAAATTGATGAGATAAGTGAGATTCAAGAGACAGTGGGTGGAATTCAATTAATAGGTGAAACAATATCGATGCTTATTGAAATGGAATCTATTAAGCCTTCAGACAGAAAGGAATTGATGAATAGAATAAATGAAATTAAAGAAAGTTTAACCGAAAAAAGCACTGATTTTTCTTGACCAAACGTTGTGCTATTTGAAGTGAAAAACACAAATTTGTCCAAACATCAACCACTAAACAAAACGACTTATGATCAAACGAATCATTTTAGCCCTCAGCATTTTCCTATCGGTACAATCTTTCGCTGGCAAAACCTATCAGTTAACGCTTAAAATTCAAAGTTTGGCTACTGGTGAAATGTTGGAAGGGATTAAAATTTCCACTTCTATAAAGGATGAAATTGTGGAAGTAGGAAGGACGAATTCCGAAGGAGTAATCGTTTTAAGCGAATTGCGAGAAAAGACATTGAATATAATAGTTGAGGATCCGAGTGACTATCATCGAAAGGATCATTTGTTCTATTCAAATTTCGAAAGGGTGGATGAAGAAGAAACCTTTGGGTTGCGTTTAGTTCCAGTCCATGAAACGGCCTTTTTTACAGCTTTGGACCAACAATACATCGACACTTTTAACTCAGTAAGCGAGGCTGAACAAGATAGGTTTGTTGGAGCAAAACCAAGAGGAGGCATGGCTGGCTTACAATTGCATATTGCCAAGAATTTGGAATACCCGGAAGATGCCATACTAGAAGATGCGCAAGGGAAGGTATATCTATCTTTCATAATACAAGCGGATGGCACCTTGACTCATGTTAAAATAGAAAGAGGGGTTAGCCCGAGTTTGGACAAGGAAGCTATTCGACTGCTGCGTTACACAGGCAAATGGAAACCTGCCACCCTAAACGGAACCCCTATACCAACCAAGATGCGTGTACCCATTAATTTTACGTTGAATTAAATGAGATTTCTAAATAACAAGCAGTATCAAAGATGAGTACCTTATAGTAAGAATAAAAGAGAGGTTCAGTTAGGTGATAGGTGTTATAGGAAGTTGAAGATACACCATGCATAGCTATGGTTTTTCCTAAAGCTCGGGAAGTGTGGAATAAAACTGATCCAATTCAAAAATTGCTAACTTTAAACGGAGTCATTTAAAGGTCTCAAAATCGGTAATTTAAACTACAAACTATTTCACATGAAAAACATCCTTTTAATAACTTTCGTTTCAATCGGGTCTCTGTTTCATTGCTTGGCACAAGACACACTTAAAGTCACTTGTCAGCAAGATGAACAAAATGCGTTTTTGAATAGCATACAAATCAATTCCAATTTGGTGGAATACGGAATTTGCACGTATTACCCCTGTTTTTATGTGTCGGTAATTGATCCTGATTGTCAAGTTTGGGGGACAAAATACGGCAATAGCAATCCGGATCATGATTTTGGAAACTTTAACAATGACGGAGGTTGCAGGAATCGCATAGAGAAGTATTTTATCTACAACCAAAGCGACAGCCTTGATCTTGAAAATTTGGATTCCTTGCTTAATTTTTGGATTCCGGACAACCATGTAATTGCTATCTGGACTCCGCTTAGCTTCAGCTTTTCCAGTGTAAATGCGATTAACCCAAATTTGTCTACGACCTTGTGGAACAAATGGGGTAGTGCTGTGCAAACGGACTCCATACTTGTTTTGTTTGGCGTTCAAGGTTCACCCCAATCCTTTGATTTAACGACTAATCAAAATAACGGACAAGTAGTATTGGAAAAAATCGTTTGTCAAGATTCAAACATTGGCCTGGAGGAGCTAAGCAACTCAACAGCTAAATCCGTGGTAAAAATCCTGGATTTGACAGGAAGAGAGGTCCCATTTCGTCCCAATCAGGTCTTAATCTATGTTTACAGCGATGGAACGATAGAGAAGCGAATCGTTTTGAATTGAAGTCATTTCTAACTTTTGCCTATTATGAATCACTCATTCGTTGTGCAAAAAGTTCCTTCATCATCCTAATAATCACCCTCAAAACTCCCACTCAATACTCACCCTCACACTCAATACTCACACTCAATACTCACACCGTCCCCCTCTCACACTCCCTGCCACACTCGCTCTGTAAAAAGTTCTTCCATCATCCTCCCAAACTCCCCAACAACTTCACCCTCAATATTCGTTTCAAAACGAGAATATGGGTGTATGAAAGACAACTTCGACGCGTGAAGCATCATTTCCATCATCTCAAATTGTTCCTTGAAAAACTTGTTTTGCTTGTTGCAACCGTGGGGTCTGTCGCCTATGATTGGCTAAAATATATGAGCAAGGTGCTTACGCAATTGATGGTAGCGACCTGTTTCAGGAAATAATTGAACCAAACTATAGCGCGAAGTGGGGAAC
>JAOASF010000105.1 GCA_025210175.1 Crocinitomicaceae bacterium
GAGAAATTTACAACCCAACTATTCCACCCAAGAATCACAAAAGCTTTGAGGAGTATCACCATGACAAATCTCATACCATCAATCACTTTTATGAAAAACTGCTTTTACTAAAAGATCGTTTGAATACTCCTACCGCAAAGCAGATTGGACAAGAACGTCACGAATTTTTAGCACTTTTTTTAAGTAATTTCATGGCCGATTGGGGTTTGAACGACCGATAAATCGCGCTTTATTAACTATGGAACATTACGCATTAGGAATCGACATTGGCGGTACCACTACCACCTTTGGTGTGGTAAGCAAACAAGGTGAAATCATTTTTGAAGAAGAAATCAAAACCAAGGATTACGAGACGGCAAATTTGTTGTTAGCTCAAATTCACACCATTCTTTCCGAGAAAAGCTTAATTGAGAACCTCTTGGGTATTGGGATTGGTGCACCTAATGGCAATTCCAAAACAGGCCAAATTGAATTCGCGCCAAACTTGCAATGGAAAGGAATAGTAGCGATTTGTAAAATAGCCGAAGATATTTTTCTTCGACCAGCCATACTAATCAATGATGCCAATGCCGCTGCCATAGGTGAAAAGATGTTTGGAGCGGCAAGAAACTGCGAAAATTTCGTTTCAATTACTCTGGGTACTGGCTTGGGAAGCGGAGTATTTATAAACAATGAATTGGTAGAAGGTCAGCATGGATTTGCAGGCGAATTTGGTCACATACGCGTCATTCCCCAAGGAAGATTGTGTGGCTGTGGTAGAAAAGGTTGTCTAGAAACCTATGCTTCATCCACAGGGGTAGTTAAAACATTGAATGAATGGACAGTAGACAATTTATCATTGAAGAAAAAATATAAAAATTTCCATGCGCACGACATTTTCAATGCAGCACAAAACGGTGATGATCTGTGTATGAAAATTGTGAACTACACAGCTGAAATACTTGGAAATGCTTTGGCCGATTTTGCTTGTTTTTCAGATCCACAGATGTACGTTTTGTTCGGTGGAATTGCTCAAAGCGGAGATTTCTTTACCGAAAAGGTGAATCAACACATGGAAGCCAACTTGTTAAAAGTCTTGGAGAATAAAATTCAAATCGTTACTTCTCAATTACATCATCAAAATGCAGCCGTTCTTGGCACAGCAGCTTCTATTTTTTGGAGATCAATTAAAAAAGCATGAAATACGGATTACTCATTGGAATATTGACCATCTACGGTCTTCTTTTGGCTCAGCCACCAATAGAAAAATTAAAAAAAGCATCCGACCTACGTCAAGCTGTGTTTGATCGCATGAATCAAATTCCAGCACTAGGTCACTCAAAATATGTCAATCCTTTCATTGGAACTGGAGGGCATGGTCACACCTATCCAGGAGCATCTGCACCTTTTGGGATGATGCAATTGTCACCCGATACGCGACCTGAGGGTTGGGACGGCTGTGGTGGATATCATTACGAAGACAGCATCGTTTATGGATTTTCGCATACGCACCTATCCGGTACGGGAATTCCAGATTATGCAGACTTATTGATTTGTCCACAAGTTGGAACGCCGGCTTTGGAACCAGCATATTTACAGGCTGGAGGATACGGACATCGTTTCACTCATTCCGATGAAAAGGCTTCTCCAGGGGCGTATAGTGTTAAACTGCCAGATGCAAACATCCATGTCGATTTAGCTGTCACAGAAAGAGCTGGTATTCATCGTTACAATTTCAACGGCACCACCCTCGACAAATACGTAATTCTCGATTTAGATTACCGAGATAAGGTATTGGATGCTGGTTTTGAGTTAACGAGTTCCAATTCTCTTCAAGGACATCGTCGCTCACAAGCATGGGCGCAAGACCAACATTTTTACTTTTACCTTGAGACCAATGTACCTTGGGTTTCTGCCAAAGAGATCACGGAAAATGGTCGACATAAAATGTTGTTGAAATTCCCAGCTGAAACACGCGTTGTTCAGCTGCGAGTAGGAATTTCATCGGTAGACATGAAAGGGGCTCAGAGGAACTTACAAAAAGAGATTACGACCTGGTCTGTAGAAACGGTTAAAATGCTCACTGCCCAAAAATGGAATGATGAATTAGGGAAAATCGACTTTTACACGACGGATGAAGAGTTAAAAACGATTTTTTACACCGCCTTGTACCATTCTTATTTAAATCCGAATTTGTTCAGTGATGTAGATGGTCGTTATCGAGGAATGGATCAACAAATTCACACCCTTCCCTATCCCGAAAGCCAACAGTACACGGTTTTCTCCTTGTGGGATACTTTTCGAGCAGCACATCCCTTGTTTACCCTAACGGAACAGGAACGATCCAAGCGTTTTCTAGAAACGTTTGAACGACATTATACCGAAGGAGGTGATTTACCGGTTTGGGAATTATCTGCCAATGAAACCGAATGCATGATTGGTTATCACAGTGTTTCTGTAATTGCCGATGCCTGGGCCAAAGGTATCCATGCTGGAGATGCCAATACCTTCTTAAAAGCCATGCAAGAAACAGCAAATCGCAATGAGTTTGGTAAGGTTCAGTTCGGTGAAGAAGGATTCATTTCGTTCAACAAAGAACACGAAAGTGTGTCCAAAGCGCTTGAGTTTGCCTATGATGACTACTGTGTTTCTTTGTTCGCTGGAATGATGGAAAACGAAGCGGTTCGCAAGGAGTATGAGAATCGTTCTTATCAATTCATCAACCATTACAATGCAAAAAATGGGTTCTTTCAGGCGCGCAAATCTGGCATGTGGTTCGCTCCGTTCCGTCCAGAAGAGGTGAATTTCCATTTCACAGAGGCCAACGCTTGGCAATATTCTCTTTTTGCCCCTCATGCCGTGGGAACCATGATTCAATTGCATGGAGGCAAAGAAAAGTTCGTTGCTCACTTGGATGAAATGTTCACGACATCGAGTCAAACTTCTGGAAGAAACCAAGCAGATATTACTGGACTGATCGGTCAATATGCGCATGGTAACGAGCC
>JAOASF010000106.1 GCA_025210175.1 Crocinitomicaceae bacterium
ACATCTAACTATTCATTCCAAACAGAGCCGTTTACAACCTTTTTAACCATCGGTGCATCAACGAAAGACGCTAAAGGACATTTGGCAGCTTCGTTCTCGAACTATTCTTCCACTTTGGTAGATGTTTTTGCTCCAGGACAAGAGATTTACAACACAGTTCCACAAAGTTCATATCAAACTTTGCAAGGGACATCAATGGCGGCGCCAATGGTTTCTGGAGTTGCTGCTTTGTTGAAGAGCTACTTCCCTGAAATGTCGATGGCTGACATCAAAAAGGTGATCTTGGAAACAGCTAAATCTCACAAAGGTGAAATGGTTGATCAACCAGGAGCAACAGATACTGCTGTTGATTTCGGAAAATTGAGCGCTACTGGTGCTGTGGTAGATGTTTATGCAGCTGTTAAAAAATGTATGGAATTAGAAAAGGCTAAAAAATAGTTTTTTTAATATATCAGAGCAGAAAGCCATCCTAGAAATAGGGTGGCTTTTTTATTTAAAGATTTGGTAACCTTTCATTTGATGCGAAGTGCTACATTCGCTCAACTAACTCATTGAAATGAAAAAGATAACTGCTATTCTCGCTGCCGTTTTATTGGTGGTAGCATGTAAAAAAGACGATTCCTATTCCGGGGGATCAGGTGTGGTAGACAACAGTACGAGCGTCGATTTTAAAAGTTTGATGCTTCTTGTTAATGTAAAAAACAGCGACACCAGCTTTGTAGTAACCGAGCAAATTGATTCCATTGAGCTTTATTTGAACGACTCATTTTGGACCTATGCTACCAGCGAAATTTACGATACTTCTAAGGTGGCTTATACGGTACAAAATAATCTGAAAATAGCCAGTTCACAGGTAAACTATCTCGTTTTGGCCGATCGGGTAGAAACGCCTTTGACAACTGCTTCGGCAGGGGATTATGCTGCCTATTTGAACGGTGTGTTTGATGTTAATCCAGGTCAATACGCTTGTTTGGTGAAGTCTTTTCAGTTGAAATTTGAGGATGGACATACCGAGACGTTTTACCCGAATTCATACCATGTTTTCGAAATCAAGTACGGCTCTTCCAATGCATTTGTCGGAAATATTGAACTAAAAACTTACTAAAATGACAACACTGAAAAAAATGAAATTTATTGGCGCATTTTTGGTGGCTATTCTACTCCTTAGTTCTTGTTATAAGGAGGGGAAAATCATCGTTGTAAACAGAATTTCCAATGTGCGTGTAAAGGCAATTTCGTGGGGAGATGTAGTAGTGAGTGGGAATCTTTTGCCCGGTGAACAAGTGGAAAGGACGATACCTAAAGGAACCGAAAAATTGCCGCAAGAATACGCTTTAAAATTTACCATGGAGGCAAAGTCAAAAGAGGTTGCGTTAAAAACAGTTACCCTTCACGCCATTCAAGAAGGGGAAACCAAAACCATAGTTCTTGATGACGATACGGAAGTGAGCAATTAATTCGCTGAAAAGTGTAACTTCCCTTTTAAAAAAAGAAGGTTTATGAAAACACTTTTGTTCAGTATTTTGTTGTTTGCTCGTCCACTCGTGGCACAGGATTATGCACTTTTCGATGACTACATTGATCAATGGCATTTGGCCGCAGCAAAGGCAGACTATACCCTGTATTTTGAACTCATGGATGAGGCGTTTGTTTTTTTGGGTACCGATCCTACAGAACGCTGGACGAAGGCAGAGTTTTCAGATTATTGTCGACCGTATTTCAACAAAGGAAAGGCTTGGGATTTTAAACCGATGGAGCGTCATTGGGAAGGGGATCCAGAGAGTGGAATTATATGGTTTGATGAAATACTAGATACACATATGAATACTTGTCGCGGTTCAGGCATCATGAAACTTGTAGACGGTGAATGGAAGTTGGTGTATTACAACCTAACTGTCTTGATAGAAAACGAAAAAATGGAGGAATTTAGAACCCTTCGCGCAAAGGAAAACTAGTGTGCTTCTTGATTTTTCTTGGATGCAATGGAGCGTTCTAAGTCCTTAAAGGCTGGCAAAAGAAACCAGTATCCAACATAAACAATACAGGGTATGATTACCCAAATAGGAATGATTAATAGAAGGGGCTCATAGTAGCTCCTTTTTTCTTCATACATAGAGATCGAGGCGCCAATGATAATGGCTGTGAAAAAAAACAGCCACCACTAATCCAGTACTATTTGATACAGTAAGTTCAAGGTATTTATTTTGGTCGATTGATTTGATTTCGAGGTGATTAGAATTTGCTTTATGCTGATTGATTTTGAAAAAAGTAGGCTCTTCAAGTTCCCATTCGTTTGCTTTTACCTTTCTAATTTTTCGACCACGATAGCTTTGACTCAGAAGGCTGTTTACTTCTGCGTTTGTAAGATGTGTAATGTCTATGCGACGTTTCAGATTAAAAGGATACAAGGTCTAATGATTTGGCCTTAATAATAGCTAATCTTTCGTTCATAATCCCAAGTTGCGAAATGAGAAAGACTAAGGTGCTGGTTGAGGTTCACAACTTTTTTGCGCGTCCAATTTCCTTTTTCGTCGAATTCCAAGTAGTCAATTTTGTAATGTGTCACGATAATATAATCCCGATGTGGACCATTGGTGGAGTATTTCACTTCCGAGAGTAAGCCTCGATCGTTGTAGGAAAACTCATACAATTGGTCTATGTTGTAAGAACTTTTTATGGTCAGATCAATGATTTCGAAGCGTATGATACGGTTTAAGGAATCGTATTGTGGTGCATGACCTAAGAAACCCAAGTACATTTCAGGTGGGTATTGGGTTGGTTTGACTTTGGCAAGGTTTCGATTGATTTCATGCGTAAAGATTATCCAAGTGTCCTTTTGTCTTTGATAGGTTTCATTCGGAAGGAGGTAGGTGTAATCGCAAAAAACACTGTCCCGATTTTTAGTCCATTGATAATCACAATTGTAATCGAAGATGCCTTTTTCATAGGATTTCACATTCCAATCGAGTTCGGCGTTGTTTCTATATTCAAGTCGGTTAACATAGCCCATGGAGTCAAATTTCTGAATCGTATGCGAAGTATTGGCTAGATAGTTTGTCTCGACTTGTTTGAGCGTTTCTTCGGAGTTTTGATAGGTATATTTATCAACACGATAATATTCACCTCCATATTTACTCATGTTTTCTTCAAAATAATGGGTCATGTTTCCATTTTCAAGAAAGCGAAGGTTAAGGGTCATCATTTGTTCACCTTTTCGGTCGTTGAAGTAGATGTGTTCGATTACATCTTTCACCTTTCCTTGCATGTCATAATTTTTAGGTGTTTTGATGAGAAATTTACTTTGTAGGTTTTCGTAAGTTGAATTGCGTTTTAAATAAGAGTTGGGAAGGTTGGGATTATCCAACTGTGGGAAGTTTTGCCAGGTTTGAGCCGAGCAGATAGAGACGCAACAAGCAAAACTAAATAAAATGTACCTCATGGGGTGTGGTACATCTTACTTCAAACTTGGTTCATTTGCTCTGAAGTTGATGGATACAGGCTTCGCGTATTTTCCAAATTTCTTCAAATGAGTATGGAATAGTATTATTTGTAATCCATTGTTTCAGAAAGTTTTGATGGTAATCAATCTTGAATTGGACCACTTGTTCGGGTTGAATTTCAACTTCCTCAAGAAGGTCATTTTGTATGGTTTCAAAAGATGAGTTGGGAAAAGTACAGTCTAATTTTTGGCCTTCAAAAGATAAATAGCAATGTGCTTCTGGGATGAATGCCAATTTGTATTTGTCCAAAACTGTTGATATTCCCCTGGTGTTTCGGCCATTCATTCGATAGATCCCAAGTAGGAGTTTCACATTTGAAAAGTCATTTTCAAGAGCAATCGATTTCAGCAAAGCATGTTTTGAACTACAACTTCCTTTTTCCTCTTTTAGCACTAAAGAGAAATCTTCACGGTTGGCGTTTCGGCCATAAGTTAAAGACCGAACATGATCTATAAGCTCCTCCCACGTATGAATGCCTGTTTTGCCAAGCGAGTTAAGGTTTGATCCGATAGAAGGAGTTTCATATTGGTTTTATCTGCTTTACTTTAAGATTAATCTCTGCACGAACACGACAATTATCCTGCTTAATGAACTATATATCAAATAGTTGTTTCGTTTTGTTGAGTCTTACTTATAGGTCGTTTTGAAAATAGCAAGGGTCGATTTTAGTTTAACCGACCCTTTGCGAAATTAGCATTTAGAATGATAGAACACTCTTTATTCAAGAACGATCTTTTTCATTTTCGTTCCGAATTCTGTTTGAATCTGCAGCAAGTACAAACCGGGTTGTTCGTTGCTTAAATCCAGTTGATAGTTGGCTGTTTTGACTGTTTCATTTTTAATCAGTTGTCCAGCAGAATTGTAGACTTCAATATGAGTTAATTCACTAGCAGAACTAGCTACATAAACAATTCCAGAGCTTGGATTGGGATAAACGGTCAACACATTTTCTAAAAGTTCTTCTGTTGCCAGAATCCCATTTTCACAAGGAGTCTCAGATTGGGTGTCATGAAAAACTTGAATGTCGTCGGAAATATCGAGTAAACTTTGGACGTTTTGCAAGTGATCTCCCGTTCGTGCATATGTGATGGCAAAAGTTTGCTTTAGGGTGTCGCCAAATTGAAAGTTGTTGACTTGAGTCGAAATAATCGCTCTTCGATCACCTGGATTATTTCCCATCGTAACTTCACTCCATTGCGAGGTATCGTTTGGGTTTCCATTCAGAAAAAAGGTTGTGGCTTGTCCATTCGGGTTCGTAAATGGAGCACCGTTGGTTTGCAAACCTTTCATTATGTTCCATCTTTCGAGAGGGGTAGTGGGTGAATTGATAAGCGGAACAATAGCAGTTGCATTTTCTTCCAAGGCAACAATTCCAAGGGCTGGTGGATTGGTACCATAGCCGGAAGTCGCACCATTGGTTTCGTCTAAATTGTCACCGTTGTAAAAGAACAAGGTGTTTTTCAAGGAATCAGCACCCATGTAATCGTCACTAAAAAATCCCAAATCGGCATCTACCATCATGCTTATTGCAAATTCTTGATAGGTCATTCCGCTTTTGTTTACCGCCATAACATCTACAAAGGTCACATCGTTTAGATAATTCCAATTGGCGTATTGATAGAACAAATAGTGCATCTCCACTCGGGTTGGCTCACCATTGGAGTATGTATGCAGACCAGCCATGTCGTTTTGGATCAAGTAAGTGGCACAACAACCTTTAATATCGGGTAAATCTCCGCTTGCTGGGTCATAAATTCCATCTCCGTTTCGATCAATAAAAGGAGCTAGTTGAGCCGACTGTCCCATTGCTACATTTCCAATTCCAGGCCATGTCATAATGGTATTTAAAACCTCGGTGCTTGGAATTTGTACATTTTCACAGCCAACCGTTCCAGGAACATTTTCGCAACGCCATTTGAGATCGTAATTGTCGATGTCAGACTGACAAATACTCCAAACATGTCTGTTCCATCTATTCTGATATTCTGGGGTGGAGTAGGATCCAGGATCAGAAAGCGGACCGTTGAATACATCTGTTCCGATACCAGGACTTCCTCCAGCTGCCATCTTTAGTTGACCAGTAATATCACGTCCTGCGAACCAAAATTGGGTGGAGTAAATTGCATTGATTCCAGAACCAATCGGTACCTCATATCTTGGTTGTTGGGCGCTATCGTTTGCAAAGAAAGTACCGACCCCCGAAAGGTAGGCTCGCACGTTGTTGTTTTCTTGATATACTTCCGTTTGTGCCTTGGAAGTAAGGCTAAATCCTAGTGACAGGACAAGCAGGTAATGAACTTTCATATTTGTAGTGTTTTATCCATTCTCCATCCAATCTAACAGAATGGTTCTTTCAGTAAAAAAAGAAACCCTTAACGGTGCATAATATTGAGTCAGTGGTTGTTCTTGCTAATTGGAAAGAGCGAACTTTTTTCTTTTTTCAATTATTTCGAGAAGGGTGGTTTCTGAAAATTTGAGCTTTTTAATGCGTCTGCCTTTATCGTTGTATACTTTACAAAAGCCTTTCCACTTGAAGGTATTCAGGCGAAGTTGATCCATAGGGATTTGTTCTCTTTTAGCCTTTAAGTCTATGATGTACTTTTTCTTTCCGTTGGCGTTTTTGCATATAATTTTCACAAAGGCCATGTCGGATTCTTCAAAGTCAACTATGGAATCATAAACCACTGGTCGATTCACTGCCCATCTGATTTTTCGGGAATAGAATAGGGAAGAGTCCAAGTCACTCCAGCAGTTAATATTCATCAGTGTATCGTTACCTGAAGCATCTTGAAAGCTTCGACCTGAACAAGTCAAACGCCCATGTAAACTTTGAAAATGCTTGCTGCTCAATTTCATTATTACGTCATCGGATATTGGTGGTATTGTGTCCGTCTGACACAGAAGATCCGAAGGGATTCCGAGTGAGAGACAAGCAGTGAGAAAGAGTCGCAGCAGTTTCATTAGATTAATTTTCAGAACGTTCGTTTAATCGATTAGTAAAAAAATCGAGAACCTTTCCACCAACATCCATGACCGTTAGGTATTTCACTCTTTGTTCATTTCCCTGCACAACAGTGGTGTAAATCATGATTTCTTTTTTGAAGCAAACGACTTCCGTTGATTCAATTTTCACGAATGTTCCATTTTTTTCGGTGGACTTCAACCAAGTTTTAGAGATGCGCTCAAAATCGGTTTTATCCAACAGGTAAGAAACAGTTTGATTGTTTTCCTTGCTTAATGCGAAAATGAATTCATCGTTTACCTCTGCGAACTTCTCCTTGTTATAACCGAAGTCCTTTTCTGGTCTGACGAAGGTCTTGTAGGTATGGAATCCAATGATTTTTCCTTGTTGATCCAGCGATGTGATATAACGAATTTTATTCCCTTTCCCATGCTCAACAAGTGAGTAGATTTGCAATTCGCCCTTGTAATTCTCTACTTGTGTAGATTCTAAGTTTTTAAATTCTCCGAAATTTTCAAGGAGTTTGTTCCAGCGATTAACTAGTTTTTCTTTGTTGAAATCTTCTGAAAAGGAAAGGTCTTGTTCAACAGTAGGACTGTTTAAAAAGTTGAATAAAAGTTCATTTGTTTGCAAGCCTTCTTCGATGGTAATACCAAAAGAAAGGGATGAAAGGAAAAGGATAAACGCAGTTGTAATGTAAGTTTTCATAATGTAGAATTTACTCTACAACGCATACTAAATTGGATTATTGAGGGACTTGGTTTTTTTTCTCAAAGAACCGAGTTTGTCAAAGGTTAACTATTCTTCTTATTCAATTTCTCCAACCAGCGAGATAAACGCACATGATTGGTCAACAGCAGGAATCCAATGGCAATTTGCAAGGAAGAGTTAAACAATAAATTGTAGTTCGCAGATGTTGGTGACATCGAATTGAAAAAGCTATCCAATTGATTGGGGTTAACACTGTCTTTGAAAGCATAAACAATTTGTGAAATACAGTCGGCCAGATTGAAAACGATGAGATAGGTGGCCATACCAATCAAAACAACCTTGGTGAGTATATAACTATCAAGGTTCAAATTATCAACTCGGTCATCGTCAAATCCTTGGTCCAATTTGAAAATAGAAACAATCCTTCCGGGCTCGAAGACGAGAATGTATAGCAATCCTAGGTTAACTATTGCTGCCGTCAAATAGAACCAATCAAAATTGCCATCACTGATGAGTTGGAAGTTTGAAAACAAAACACTGATGAAGTAAAACAAGCTCAAAACAAGGGTAATCCCGTATAGTTTTAGAATGATTTTAAAGAGGTCTCTTTTAGACATGTTTGTAGTTGTTTAGTAAGAATGAAGACTAAATATAGTTTTTTGCATTTTAATTTCCTGGCAAAGACCCAGATTCCCCTGTATCCTTCAATACGGACGCACCTTTTAACCAAAAATTGATCAGCATTACCATTACATAAAGTAGATATGTAAGGAACACGGTTAATATATAACCCAATCGAAATTCGTTTTGAGCAAAAGCCCAATATATGAGTATATGTGCTATTATTCCAATAGAGAGAATGAAAGGTGTTCGTTTTTTAAGCGATTTAAGTCGAGCTTTTATTTCGTTTGGTTTCACTGAATTTCTGTCAACACGAGCAAGGTAGTTCAGGTGTTTGTTTTGGCAATAGCTGACTAATATTACGTAGGGTAAGGTACTGATGAAAAGGGCATAGGTGTCGTAATCTTCGAGCAATGGGTTCATGGGTAGTAATGAATCAAAAAATAATCGGAAGAATTAGAATAACAGGAGATTATTTGCACTGAAAATCGTTTTCATATTTATTGGAATAACCACAAAGATGTAAAAACATCCGCTATCAACTCCTTTGAACTAGTTTTTCAAGAAAATATATCCATTCAAGGATGTGGCGATTAAGAGCCAAATCAAATAGGGAAGAAGGAGTATGGATTTTAACTTGAGAGGTGTCCAGTATAAAATGAGAAAGTACCCTATTAAAAAGGTGAGTAGGGTAATGAAGATCAAAGCAAATCCGATAGCATGAAATTGGAAAAAGATGGGGTTCCAGGCAACGTTTAAGATCCATTGTACGGCGAATAAGCCAATCAACAATTTCTTGTTATCAACGCTCGGCCAAAGAAAGGCTAGGTAGAGTGAAAAACAGATCATGATCGTGGTCCATGCAGCTCCGAAGACCCAACCAGGAGGTGTCCATGGCGCCTTGTTTAACTCCATATACCATTCTGACGGAACTCCTTTACCGGTGAACAATCCACCAATGGCCAACGCAGCAAAATTGATGATCAAGAAAAGCACGATTTTTCCAAACATGTTGTTATCCCTTTAATGTATATCCTAGTAACAAACCTGTGGAATTTTAGTTGTCTTTAATTCCTTTCAAGGTAAACTGTATCCATACGCCAATGTGCACCTAATGGCAAAGCTCCGCCGTATCGATTCTTTGCAACGATGGTATCGTTTTGAAAGCCGTCCATTGAAAAATATAAGTCAACACGAACGGGTGGAGCCTCAAAACCAATAAAGGTGAATTCGCGTCGACGGTATTCTGGAAATTCATAATAACCATTGGAGTCTGCTGGAATGCCATTTACCGAACAAAAAGGAAGTGCCTGACGAGCTTCAGCATCGTACACATATCCAGATACTTTTGGGTAAACACATCTAGAAACATAACAACTGGTAAGGCTGAAAAAAGTAAGAAGTAGAACGAAGGAGATTCTCACAGAATAGAAGGTATTTATTGTTCGTTCATAGCTTTCGCAAACTCTTCAATGGCAGTTTTGAACGTTTGATCTAGTTCGGAATCAAGTATTCGTCCATCCTTGAAATGATCATTGAACTTTGGAAGTGAAAAAGTAGCAATGATATTGGCTCCTGCTTTTGGGAAATAGCCTTTCGCTGCTTGCATGACGTTTCCTCCACCAAACCCTCCGGTAGAAGTAGATAGAAGCAACATTGGTCGTTCCTGAAAGACATTCAAATCTACGCGTGTGCACCAATCAAAAATATTCTTGAATGCTGCGGTATAGGTGCGATTGTGTTCGGCCATGGAGCAAACAATCCCATCGGCTTCCATAAACTTTGCCCTCAGATCGTGCGCTTCTTGAGGATGGCCGTCTTTCTTCTCTTGGTCTACCGAGAAAATGGGCATTTCGTAGTCGTTCAAATCCAAAATTTCTATCGAAACATCGTGCAAATGACTACAAGCTGCTGCGACCAACTGTTTATTAATAGAAGTGGAACTGGTACTTCCTGCAAAACCGATTATTTTTTTCATGGGAGTTTTTTCTCCTTTGAAGATAGGCATAGTATTCAATTATCAGGGTGATTTACAACTGAACACCTTGATTTTCCAATTCGATATAATCATTCGGAGGATTCTCTAAATGAATGAGTTCGAATTGATAATGTTTGAAAAATCGTTTGTAAATGGCCTTACTTATTTCTTCTTTTCGGTTAGAAATGTCTTCATGAAAGCCTATGATGGTGGGGGATTTGGAATTGGCTTTGTCTTGAAGGTATAGACCAACAATCGGCATTTTTTTCAATTCATAACGCTCGCTAAACCCTTGAAATACTTTTCGCAATTCCTTCAACTCCGAATTCGCTGGTTCGGCAAAATGAATGGCACTTTTTTCAAGTTTAAATTTCCCTTGGGCGTAGCCTTCTTCTGTTAGATTCAAATAAACGTCAGCCGTTACATCAACGCCACCTGAACGATTGATACTGATGGCTCGGTAAACGGCAGTTGGTCCCCACGGAAATCCCCACCAACCAATAATGGAAGAAACAATATTAAAGGAAAGTGCGTGCGCCGATTTTTTCTGACCTGAAGGAATGAAATAGACCTTGGAAAGGCGTTTTATCGGATAAATCAACGGAAGCGGAATAATCCACTGGTAGGTAACGAAAGAACCACCGTTGTCCTTGGCTTTCATGACCTCCTCAAATGAATATTGGTTGTGGTTGGCGAATTTTATTTCCATGGTTTGTTTAATCTTCTTCTTCGTTATCGTATTTCCAAAGCCCAGAACTTTCGAATTCATTTATTTTCTCCTGCCAATCCTTGTATTCTTCTGATTCAAAATCTATGTCTTCATTAATCCGGGGATATTTTGGTTGGTTACCAGAAAGAAATCCTTTGACCCAATATTCAGTCTCTGATGATGAGTTGGTAGTATCGCATTTGGAAAAAAAGAAGGATCTATTCTTTGTAGGACACCATCCCATCATGCGTCCAGGGAAGGTGTGTGGGTTTCCTAGGATGAAGTGTTTTCCGACGCAACCGTCGTATTCGAACCATAATTTATCATCGATTTCTTCCATTGTTCCTCTATTTGTTTAGCACAGGTAAGTAGTAAAATGCTTGGTTTATAATTTCTTAATATCCACATTGATGATTTTGTCCGTAACAGTATCGAAGGAAAAAGTCAGTTTAAATCCTTCCAGTTCAACGCAACAATGATGTGGGCCAAAACAATTATCGGTTTTAAATTCTCCTTGAATCTGTTGCAGAGTGCTGTTGGAGGTAATCAATACACCATCCACCTTTAGCTCTCCTTTAAATGTGCTTTTTGGGCTTGAATCAGCTTGACCCTCGTTCAAATAAATCATGTAGGATCGGATAACTAAATCATCATCACAGCGTAGATTGAATCCCAAATCATCGAAAATATAGGTGCGATTGTTTTTGATAACGCTTTTTTGACGAGTAGGAGATCCAATTTTATGAAATACACTATCTGCATTTTCAAATGAGGAACCGAAAACATTGTTGGTGAAACCTTTTCCGTGGGAAATCAAAAGAAAGTTCATTTCCGAAGGACGAGGGATTTTCAATTGATCATCGTAAGGTTTTGTCAAATCTTGACCTTCAATTGAAAATTCCAATTCACTCAAATCTTCAGCTGACAATTGAAAGGTTTGTGTCTGATTGTCTTCTTCGGCCTTAGCTGCTTTTAACTTGGATTGAGCGTACAGGTCCATTATGGTCGTAATACCAAGGTACATGGCGATGAGACTTGCAATGATGAGAAGGGCGTTTTTTTTCATGTTAAATGGGTTTGATTTGGTAGCGTTTCGTAATCGTGTCTCATAGCTAGTAGAAAGGGTGCTAATAAATAAACAATTTATAGTAATGAACCCCATCTTTCAGTACCAGGCCAATTAGTAAAAAGCCCAGTAAACATAGAGTCGAAATAGTATATTTCTTCTTGATTCGCAAATACGCAGCGGGAATTAATCCAGCTGTAATAATGACACAGAAATTAATTAATCCAGAATGTCTGAGAATGGGAATGTATGACGGTAAAAGAGAAGAGAGTGCTTGTGATTTGCTTTGTTGAACAAGAAAAATCGCAACTAGATCTATGAATAGAAATAGTGCTATCAGAAGTAGATTCAGTCGGTTTGGGTTTTTCATACGTTTGTTAAGGACACAAAGTTAACTAGGATGGACAATTATTCATTCAACGTAAACTTGTTTTTAATGTGCTGAAAATAAATCGAATCATCGAGATTTTTTCCGTCGAATCTGATATCCATAATCCAAGAATAATTGTTTCAAAACCTTATAGTCAGGTTCGTAAGTGTTAATAGACTCCACAATTGATGTAGCTAATTTGGCATTACCACATTCAAAACATATTTCATAGATGGCTATTGTCTTTCCATCTCGATCTAGAAAGAAAATGGCATGTCGGGGCATAAAGCACATGTTGTAAACATTGGATTCTCGTTTGCCAAAGCAAGCCTTAAAAATGGAGGAGTGGTGAGCCGTATCAATTACTTTCCGAAGGTAGGTTCGAGACGAATCAAATCCTTCAAAAGTTGGATTATCAAGGACGTTTTCTAATCTATTAAAATTAGGATGACCCTCTCGGATAACAGACTCAGGGAAACAGTTTTTCATTCGAAGAATGGAATCTTCCTCAAAAGTATCAAGTAGTTTTTGATCAGGACATTCGGGACGAAGTTGAACCAGATGAACAGAGGCAATTTCATTGATGAGACTATCTGCCCATTTTAAATCGAAGGTTTTCTCCGTTGGAATCACTTTGGGAGGAAGTAAGTTTTTCGGAGTAGGAATAGAATCCAACTGCTGTGAAAAGGAAGGAAGGCTCCCAAAAAGCAAAGAGACCAAGAATAGAGTCTTCATGAAGTCAAGGTTTGTTTTTTTCAAAACGCTAAACACCTTAAGGTCATTGTGCACCTGTGGATTCATCTATTGAACGGTTGTTCAGGTATAAGGAAAGGTTGCAATCGTAATGAAAATGGATACGGTCGAAATAATAAATAATACTACATCAAATGTTTTCTGACTCCAATTAAAGTAATGTCTAAAGAGCATATAAAGAAGCATGAGGAGGAAAAGTCCAGTGGTTATGGGAATGGTTAAGGCGAAAATGAGAGAAGAACCACCTCCAGCAATCGGTAGGCAACTCATCATGACTGGATTCAACAAACCTGAAACGAGGAGAACGGCTAATCGAAAAATATTTTTAGAAGAGAAGAAAGTACTCGGGTTTATGGGCATAATCGTTCAATGTTTGGAGCTTAATCTCAATCGGGCTACAACAATTTTTCTAGCCTTTCTTCCTTGCTTTTTTGGGTAAAACCAGCGATGAATGATGAGTTTGTTATTCTCTTCGATAATTCTCCATACGCGTCGACCATCTGTTAAACGGGTAATTCCCATTTGGATATCACAAAGACATGTCAAGCTATCCGATTTCAATTCTTGTTCAATTTCAGAATGACCATTTGATGACAATAATCGATTAATCCTATTCATACAAGCTCTGTTCTCGAATTCTCGATGATCGTCGCAAATATGATAGGTCATTTTCTTTTCAGGGAAAAATAGCAGGATACTATCTTCAAATAGATCAATGTATCCATCAATAGAGTCTCCTTTTCCAGCGATATAATTCGTTCGACTAATCAGTGGAATTTGATTATTGGAAATTGAATCATTTTGGAGAATCACATACGTTTCAAAAAGTGTAATAAAATGATCTACTTCCGGGTTGAAGAAAATAATATTGGGTGGATTGAAAGATTCACATTGACAAGGGAGTTTCTGTTCTAGGCAGTGTTTATATTCTTTCGCTATCCAAGCTTTGGAATCGTTTTTTTGAGAAAGCACAGCAAGTTGTTTCAGCAATAAAAAGCAAAGAAAAAGGAACCTATTCATCAGCTGATAAAAGAGTTATAGGAATAGACACTTGTTGCGGATAACAATCCTTTTGATTGCAGGCAGGAATCCACTTTGGCATATGTATCACAAAGTTTTGATGACAAGTTGAGTGGTATTTCTTTCTTTGATGAATGGATTCTAAATATGTCGTTTTACCTTGTTTATCAACCAGAATGTGAAGGATAATATTGCTACTTAACGAGTCAATTTTTGCTTCTTCGTAACACTCAAAGTATTGATCGACGTATCGCTGTAATGAATCAATGCCTCCTGGAAATTGAGCTTCAGGTCCGCCAAATTCGATGATGTCATTTTTTGGCAAATTAATCATGGAAGTATCCTTCAAATGATGAGGTACTGGTATCGACCGAGATGTATCTGATGTCGTCGGGTTTCGTTCTGCTTGACTCAATCCAGAAAAGGTAAAGAATAGAGAAATGAGAAAGCAAGCACAGTTGAGATTGTTTCTATTCTTTATCATTGGTTCTATACTGTGAGTAAATAAAACGTCTCAGAATTATAATGTAATCTCACCAATAATAACCTACGTCAACGCAAAATAAACCACCAACAAGGCACCAGGCAAAATCACGAACATCGAAAAGATGCGTGCAAAATTGAACCAAGGTTTTTGACGTTTAAAAAGGAAGGTAAACAAAGGAATGAGGAGGAAAATCTGAAGTTCTGGAAACCAACTGAAGAAAGAATGTTGTCTGTATTCAACGTGGTTTCTTATCACAATCCCATCTTTCTTCAAATCATAGGTCAATTTTTTGGGCGTATGTAAAATAGGGGAGTAGATCAACTCCATGGTTGTTTCATCTCTATCAGACCAGTTGGATAGTTCCGGTGCAAACATGGCTCCTTGCACATCCAATACTTTGTGCCACGTCCATTCCCAGTCGCGGTCAACGTGCCAATCGTTTTGAGTTAGCTTTTTGGTTTCTCCATCCGAAAAACGGTCTACTGTTGTTACAACCAGTATCAAAAGACAAACGGCAACAACGATTTTAAAAGCCAACCATTGAACTCCGGATGTAATTCGTTCGTAAAACGCTTGATCTTCTTGCGCTTCTTTTTCTTTTTGTTTTCTGATTTTTTCTGCGGCTTGTAATAGTGCTTCTTCTCGGCTGATGTTTCTTGACATGGAGTGTAGTTATGTGGCAATATTAGCATTTTTCCGACAATTGTTTGCAAGGAAAACCCTGTAAAACAAAAAAGCCACAATCGATTAGACTGGGGCTTTCTATTTTGAAGGTATCTCTTATTTCGTTCCTTTGGCGTGGTCAGCTAAGAATTGTTGCAAACCGCTATCCGTTAATGGGTGATTTGCCAAGGCTTTGATTGCTTTTAACGGACCTGTCATCACATCCGCACCAATTTCAGCACATTGGATGATGTGCATTGGGTGGCGAACAGATGCTGCTAGAATTTCAGTATCGTACGTGTAATTGTTGTAAATCACGCGAATCTGAGCGATCAAATCGATTCCATTTGTCGAAATATCATCCAAACGACCCAAGAAGGGTGAAATGAAAGTTGCTCCTGCTTTCGCTGCGATCAAGGCTTGACCAGCAGAGAAAATCAAGGTACAGTTCGTTTTAATTCCTTTCGATGAAAAGTACTTGATAGCCTTCAAACCTTCTGTAATCATTGGGATTTTAACCACGATGTTTTTGTGCAATGCCGCCAAAACTTCACCTTCACGAACCATTCCTTCGAAATCCGTTGCAATTACTTCCGCACTAACTGGTCCGTCTACGATTTCGCAGATTGCTTTGTAGTGATTCAAGATGTTTTCTTGTCCTGTAATTCCTTCCTTAGCCATTAGGGATGGGTTAGTGGTTACACCGTCCAAAATTCCCAATTCGTAAGCTTCTTTGATTTCAGCAAGGTTTGCCGTGTCGATGAAAAATTTCATTTATTCCTGTTTTTTGGCAAAGTTAAAAAAAGACTCGTTTTGGATTGGCAGCTGTCGGAAACTTAAAGTAAAAATGACCCTAAGATATTCTTCACTACAATTTAGCAAGTGTTTCTTCGTTTGTGCAGCATGCTAAAACCCATTCGCATGTCTTTTTTTCCCTTGCTTTTTCTATCCCTTATTTTCACCAATTGCGATGTTCCTGATTCTTTGGATAAGTCCGTCGTATCAAAAGAAAAGCCTGTTTTGGAAGAGGGAAAACTGGATCGACTTTCGATTTGGACAGAGGAAGTAGGTAAGCTTCAGAGTTATGTGAAAACACATGCAGGCTACAATACGGATTTGGCCATGTTCATTGATTTTAAAACACCATCGAGCAACTTTCGTTTTTATGTGGTTGATTTGAAAAATGGTCAATTTTTGGATTCTGGATTGGTAGCGCATGGTTCAGGATCTCAGGCAACGGATGATTCTTTGGTTTTTAGCAATGTTCCTTAGTCGTATAAAAGTTCATTAGGGTATTACAAAATAGGAGCGAAGTACAAGGGGAATTTTGGATGGTCGTATAAATTACATGGCTTGGATCAAAGTAATTCCAATGCCTATAAACGTTTGATCGTTTTGCATCCATACGGATGTGTTCCGGATGAGGAACAGTACAGTCCCATTTGTTATAGCCTCGGATGTCCAATGGTTTCCTACAACTTCATGGACCGACTATATGGGTATATCGATAACTCCAAGAAACCTATTTTGCTCAAGGCTTTTTATTGATACGATGTGGCGTGACGAAAAGGATTAATGTAAAAATTGAGTTTGATATAGGGGGGATTAGTGCTAACCAAATGAAGTTTACTTTACCTTCTTAGGAGTGGTCGGATGCGTACCAGTAGGCGTTTAAATGATTGTTAATCAGTCTGTAATAGAATGAAGTTGGGTTTCGTTTTGGCAATTTTGTTAAGAAAACATCCATCCAGACATCATAGAATAGACTAAGGGGGCTTTTGATTTTCAGTTCCTTAAATTATCGTGCTAGGAGTGGTCGGATGCTTACCAGTATGGAACTGGATAAATTATAATCAACAATTATGATAAAGGATGAAGCTCTGTACTAACGCTGAGGAAATGGAAAGGATTAAAAGTAGTAAAGGACAAGGGGGGTAAAAAAGTATGGACACAAAAAAAGGGCAAGCTACTTCTATCGCACCGCTACAACCTCTTACCTTTGCTACGTTCCCGTCCTGGAGGATTCAGAGGGAGCTGGTCGTAAAAGACTTACCCCGCTGCAAAGTTACGCAATTTTTAAGGATTGATACGAATCAACGGTGGAAAAAATCTTTTAAAATTCGTAGTTGATTTGTTGGTGGTGTAAGTGCTTCGAAACGAGCTGTCTTCGACTTCGCTCAGACTGCTCTCAGATCGCATTGGGGTCTTTCGCTGCGCATAGACTTGTGGGCTGAGCGGAGTCGAAGCCCACAAAAAAGTCCGACAGCTACGCCATCGGACTCTCCATATCATTGAGTATGATTTCTTACAAGTGCATGAAATCTTTCTTCGCTAACAATTCATCTTCTGATTCGCGGTAGTTGGGATCGTCCACACAACAGTCAACTGGACATACAGCAGCACATTGAGGTTCGTCATGGAATCCTACACATTCCGTACACTTCTCGTGCGCGATGTAGTAAACGTCCATTTCAACAGGCTCAAAATTCTTGTCTGCTTCAATATCTTCACCGTTTAAGGTTGTAATCATTCCTTTTAAAGAAGTACCGTCCGCGTAGTTCCATTCAGCACCTCCTTCGTATATCGCGTTATTTGGACATTCCGGCTCACATGCTCCACAGTTGATGCATTCGTCCGTAATCATTATTGCCATTGTTCTTCTTTTTAGGGTACAAAAATAAGCAGTTCCCTAGAAATTTCACTTCTAAAGCGATAAAATTCCAATTTTCAGCCAGAGTGCGCTACTTTTGCAGCGTGAAAAGAAAAATGCTCATCGAACTTTTTACCAAATTGGGATCCCTTTTTGGTCACTTGGCAAACAACGATACTTGGGAAGATTATTCATGGGGTGTTACCTCCGAAGAGTATGAAAAATTGCGATATACTGTCAATAGACAGTTTGTTTACAATGGTTGGTTTACCAAGGAAAGTGTGGAAAGAGCTTTGCTTTCATGGTCGGAGGTGTTGACAGAAGACAAATTGCAGGAGTGGTCGGATGCTTACCAGCAAGTGAAATCGCCCAAGCGTATTGCCGTAATTATGGCGGGTAATATCCCACTGGTTGGTTTTCACGATTTTTTAACGGTGTTACTATCAGGACACAGGGTAATCGGTAAATTGAGTTCTGATGATCAAACTTTATTGCCCTCTTTTGTGGAGATTCTTTACAAATGGGAACCGAGTTTGAAGGAATGGATTGTCTTAACACCCGCCAAACTTCCAGAGTTCGATGCGGTTATTGCCACAGGTTCCAATAATTCCATGCAGCATTTTGAACAATATTTTGGAAAATACCCGCATATCTTTCGCAAAAATCGAACGTCGGTAGCCGTTTTTAACGGGGAGGAGACCAAGGAGGAAATAGAGGCTTTGGGTGAAGATATCTTTGCTTATTACGGTTTGGGGTGTAGAAACGTCACGCATTTACTTTTGCCAGAAGGGTTCAATTTAGATCGCTTCTTTGAAGGGATATTCAAGTACAACGAGGTGATTTATCATAAGAAATACGGGAATAATTACGACTACCACAAAGCTGTTTATTTAATGAATAAGATCTCATTGTTGGACAACAACTTTGTATTACTTCGTGAATCAGAGGAATTACACAGTCCCATATCCCTCATTCATTATCATTATTACAAAACATCGACTGATAAAGAGGCTTTTCTTCAGGCACATGGGTCCCAAATTCAAGCAATTGTTGGTCATGGATATATTCCTTTTGGTGAGGCCCAAAAGCCCAGTTTGTCGGATTATGCAGATGGCATAGATACCTTTGCCTGGCTCACGTCGCTTTGATAAAATATGTTTTTCAGCGTATTCTTTTTCTCTTAAATTTGGGAAAACGAAAACCGAAAACTATGCTGAAAAAGATGGCCATTTTGCCCCTGTTTGTACTTAGTCTAAACGGGGCTTTCTCTCAGACCTATAAATACGATCGTGCTAACCGATTTAATCTGGACCTTTATTATGGGGCTCCCAACATGCGCGCGATTTTTACAGGTTCCATAGAAGATGCTTTCAATTGGGATACTGGTGGAAGTTCTTACATCGATCGGGTCATCAATCCGTGTGGAGTAAGAGCTGAGTATTTTATAACCAGCGGTTTTAGTATTGGACTGACGGGAATGTTCGATCAGTTTTTTTTGAATTACAAAAATAGCGGTGATTCCATTTATTCCATGCAATCCATGCGCCTGCGCTCATTTCTTGATATCGGAATTCATTTAGGTGACAAGGAAAAAGTTGACCACGCCATTTACTTTAGCGCCGGAGCGAAATATCATTTTGCCAATTATTTTGTTCAGGGAAAGCCAATATCAAAAGGTGAGTTTCATCAAAATTATGGCTTGGGGTATTATAGTGTTTTTCCGATTGCATGTAGAATTAATTACACCTTTCGCTATTATTTCACACCTATATTAGGGTTTCATGTCGGTTTAGGTTTGGGGGGACCTTTACTTCAGGCCGGCTTCTGTATGAAATTTAACTCACCACCACCAACTCCTCCTGTTGAATAGTCCTTTTTCGACGGTGCAATATTCGATATTACTTTACCTTTGCGGCTTTTAGATATCTAAAAGTGGTTATGAACTGGGTACTACGCCCCAATGGTTATGTTATGTTGAATCGCCTATTGAAGAAATTTCTTATTGTTCTATTGGTTTTACTCTCTGCGAATCTTGGTCATACTCAAGAGGAACAAAATGGGGGTAATATGGATGTTTTTACGAATCCTTTGCCCTATTATTCTTATAAAAAAGGTATTGGTTTAACCTCTCCTGACAGTGTATTTCAAATGAACTTCAGGTTTCGAATGCAGAATCGTTTAACATTAGGACAAAACAACGATGGGCGCACCTTTGTCGATGGACAGATTAGACGTTTAAGAATTCGATACGATGGCTATGTCGGAAATCCAAAGTTCTTATACATGTTACAATTGTCGTTTACTCCAGGCGACTTAGGTGGTGCCATTCACGATGGAGATAATTTGAAAATAATTCGAGACGCTGTATTTTTTTATCGTCCGAATAATCAGTGGAACATAGGGTTCGGTCAAACCAAATTGCCTGGAAATAGGCAGCGTTTCAATTCTTCAGGGGCCTTACAACTTACGGATAGAAGTATCAACAATGCTCGTTTTACAATAGATAGAGACTTTGGGGTTCAGGCGAATTATTTGAACCAAAGAGAGGAACGGTTTTCATACAATATTAAAACCGCAATTTCGATGGGTGAGGGCAGGGCGTATACGGATAACGACGACGCGCATTTGTGTTACACAGGAAAAATCGAGCTTTATCCCTTGGGAAGGTTCGAAAAAGGTGGTGAATACTTTGAAGGGGATCAGGTAAGAGAATCCAAACCAAAATTGTTAGTGTCAGGAGCTGCTTCTTATAACGATAGGGCTAAACTTTCAAGTGGTCAATTGGGGAATCCCCTTTACGAGAAAAGAGATTTGACCAGTTACTTTGGGGACCTAGTACTCAAATACAAAGGGCTTGCACTTATGACGGCTTACATGCAAAGATCAACCAAGAACCCATTGACCTTTAGTTCGGACTCAATACCCTTGATGAGTTACGTATATGCAGGTACGGGGATGGATTATCAGGCGTCTTATTTGTTTCGTTCCAATTGGGAATTAATAGGTCGGTACTCTTGGCAACAGGTTGCATCCAAAATTTCAATTTACACCCCTGATCTTCAGCAATACTCTATTGGTTTGACCAAGTACATTTGGGAACATTCTTTCAAGCTTCAACTTGAGTTGACTTATAATGTTTTGGATTATTACGACGGTAGTAGAAGGGAGAACTGGTATACTCGTTTCCAGGTTGAGATGGGGATTTAGAGGGTGAATTTCTTGGGCTAAAATAATTTTCCAGGAGTTGTCTGATGTTTACCAGTAATTTATTTTGGTCCGAAAAAAGGAGAGGTAGCCTCGTTGAAGCTGAATTTTTCTTTGACTTTGAAGGTTTCTTCGGTGGGTCGTTTTTCTGGAGATTTGTTCTGATTAATAAGGAATCCAAAGCCAATTTCAGGAGTGGTCTGATGTTTACCAGTAATTGATAAAGTGGTAATACTTGGTACTATCAAGGTGAGGTTTTCTTTGGTCTACTATGGTTTATGTGTTTGGTTTTTAGACGTTAAAGCATGATGTTGTATGTTGGTTCAAATTTTACTGGTAAGGATTCGACCACTCCTATAGTGACTGAAAAAACTAATTTTTTCCAATAAAAAAAGCTGTCCTACAAGAGAACAGCTTTTCCAAAATTTTATTCTTTCTATAACTTACTTGATCAAAGTCATTTCGTTAATCAAGTTGGTTGCACCGAAACACTTGTCTACAATCCATAGAGTGTAACGAATGTCCAAGTTAATGGTACGTTGGATATTAGGCTCGAAGAAGATATCCCCGGACATGGCCTCCCAGTTTCCGTCAAATGCGGTACCAATTAAGTGCCCATCAGCATTAATTACTGGTGATCCAGAGTTACCTCCTGTAATGTCGTTGTTCGACAAGAAGTTCACTACCAATTCTCCATTTTCGTCAGCGTATTGTCCGATGTTTCCAGCTAAGTATGTAGCTTTCATTTTAGCGTCAACGTTGAACTCTGGCGTAGATGGATCTTCTTTTTCCAATACTCCTTTGAAAGTTGTAACGAAATCGTAATGAGTTGCATCTTTTGGTGAGTATGGCAATACATTTCCGTATGTCAAACGCATGGTTGAGTTGGCGTTAGGATAGTATTGTTTGTCTTTGTTCATTTCACGCAATCCGGCTACAAACAACCTGCGACCTTGTGTCAAGTTTTCTTCTGCTTCCATCAAGGCCGGAGTTTCTTGAACCTTAGTATATGCGTCATTGATTGCCATTGCCAATTTATACATTGGGTCAGCTGTCAATGTTTTTTGGTCCATTTTTTCCTTCCACTTGTCGAAACGTGCTTTATCTGTGAAAATTGACTTTTTACGAACTAGAGCCATAAATGCAGCGATTCCTTTGTCACCTTTGGCAGCAATTTTCTTGATGAACTCATCTTGTTGAGCTGCTGGTACGTCTTTGATGTACATGGCCAACAAAGCTTCAACCGATTCCAATTCCAAATTCAAGTTTTTGTCTTCGAAGAATGAACCTGTCATTTCAACCAAACGCTTTCCGATCATTTCAGCGCGAGGCGTATTTTCTTCCTTAATTGCATCCATCATAAATTTGAAACGGAAAGCTGCGACCATCAAGTCTACCTGGTATAAGAATTCAGACTGGTAAGCGTCGATGTAAACAAACTCTTTCTTTGTTTCGTAAGCCGAGGAAATCAAGTTGAGTACCTTCGCGTATTCTGCATTCCCAGCAGCGAATTTTCCAAATTGAGCCTCCAAAGCCTTTTTCTTGTCAATTACTTTGTTGTTTTTGACTTGCTCAGTTTGACCGATAAAGTACTTCCAGTAATTTGCAACAGAGGCATACTTAGAAGAGTATTTCAAGCGCAATGCCACATCTTTGTCCATGTAAGATTTCATGATTTCCAATTTCTTACCACGGATGTCAACTCTTTTTGGTTGCTCCAATGTGATTGCTTGCTCAACACCCCAAGAAGACAGGTAACGGTCAGTAGATCCAGGGAATCCCATGATCATTGCGTAGTCGTTTTCTTTTACCCCTTTCAAAGAAATAGGCAAGTGGTGACGAGGTGTAAATGGTTTGTTAGCTTCGTTGTAAGCTGCTGGTTTATTGTCTGAACCTGCATAGATACGGAACATAGAGAAATCAGCTGTGTGGCGAGGCCATTCCCAGTTGTCGGTATCTCCACCAAATTTACCCGCATTTTGAGGAGGTGTACCTACCAAACGGATATCGTTAAAAGTTTCTGTAACGAACAAGTAGAATTCATTTCCTTCGTAAAAATCACGAACGAAAGCTTTGTAACCGGTTCCTTTTGTTGCATCCTCGGTCAAAACAGCAGAAAGTTCACGAATCTTAGCCGCTCTATCTTCTGAATTAAGTCCTTTCAATTCTTTGGCAATAGAAGCCGTAACGTCCTCAATACGAACTACGAAAGTTGCAGATAAATTGGGGATTGCGATTTCTTCTTGGTGACTTTTTGCCCAAAACCCATTGTCCAAGTAATTGTGCTCCTCAGTAGACGCACCGGCGATGGCTCCGTAACCACAGTGGTGATTCGTCAAGATCAAACCTTTGTTCGAAATGATTTCACCTGTACAAAAGCCTCCGAAAGAGATAACAGCGTCTTTCAAAGACCCTTCGTTAAGTGAATAAATTTGTTCTTGAGTAAGACGAAGACCGTGCTTCTTCATATCCTCGTAGTTTCTTCCCAATAGGAAAGGAAGCCACATACCTTCGTCAGCCTTAGCTAGTCCTGAAACGAGTAGCAAGAGGCTTAAAAGTGTAATTTTAAGTTGTCTCATTGAATACATTTTTTTTGCGACCCTAAAATTATACTTTCTTTGATAAACAAAGGGGAAAACTAATCAACAATCACCTCGTCGAGAAAAATCCATGTTGGGTTTCCATTGCCCAAATGCCAAGTAGGACAGGGGCCGTAATTCGCAGCCTTAAAACGGATTAGAACAATGGGTTTGTCGGCAGAAAGTTCAAATTTTGCTTCTTTTCTTTGCGCTGCACGATTTTCGTTTTCGGCTGGGCCATTGATGTTTATCGTCTGCGATTGAAAGGTTTTTCCATCTGTTGAAAATTCAACAGTAATGGACTTAGGTGCAAAAATCCAGGACTTCATCTCTTCCAAAAATCCAATGGTAACCGTCATGTTTGTTCGGGGATGTAGAATGTTGATATCTCCTATCACATCCTGCTTGTAGAACCCTTGCCATTCGCCCGTTCGGTAGTCATTTTCACCAATTATGCCATCAATCAAGGCATTTGGACCTCCGGCTGCATATTGGTTGGCATATTCGCTTTTCAAGTTCAACTCCAAATCCTTTCGCATTTTTAAATATTTGGCCATTACCACCGCCGATTCATTGCCATTGGCATCTCTTGTTTTTGCATGGATGGTGATATCGTCTTGAATGCTAAATGGTTGTGTGTAAAGTTTCCAATCTGTGCTTCCTTCCGTGCGATAATAGATCCCCCAACCCGTTTTGTTCATCGGAAGGTCCATCTGAACTGTTGCCTTTGTTTCAAAATGTATATCACTTGGAGCAATGGAGGGAACAGGAACGAAACTACTCGGTATTTCAGTCAAGGTAGGTGCCGATACCCAAGATGTAGAACTAGGATTTTCACCCATTTCAAAGCGCAAAGAACCACCTTTCATTAAGTCTGCATGTGAAATAAAAAGTTGTTTTCTTTCTTGGTGATTCCACGATACTTTCTGAATATATGGATGATTCATCGCTTGGTTTTGTGCGACAATTCGAATTTCTTTACCATTTTCCAAATGCAAGACAACACTGTCTGCCATCGGTCTTCCAAAGTCGTAATAAGGATTTCCAGGCGCTACTTGATACAAGCCCATTGCGCTCATAACGAACCAAGCAGACATTTGGCCACAGTCCTCATTTCCTGCCAGACCATCTGCTCGATTGCTGTATTGCTCTTTTATAATTTTGTCAATGTAAAACTGTGTTTTATCCCCACGATTCGCATAGTTGTACAAATAAGCCATGTGATG
>JAOASF010000015.1 GCA_025210175.1 Crocinitomicaceae bacterium
CAATTTGATATGATAAGTTGCGCCACAAATCAAATTGGACGCTGCGACCAATAATACTGTATATCCATCGAGTTGAGTTGAAGTCCCATAAAAATTGGGGCTGTTATCAGTGTAGTAGGTTTGGTTCGTGTTCTGGTTAACCGTATTGATCGAAACGGGGGTAGTGGTTCCTGGAATCAAGGCAATGTTGATGGCGTTATTGGAGTACGGCCCACTAATTCCTGGGCCAGAAAGGAAAAATCCGAACGCATCGTTTACTGTACCACCGACGAATTCAGGGTATTCTTCCGAACCAAACATGTAGTTGAAACGCATGGAGTCACCTGTGGCAACAAAGTCAAATTCCAAAATCATGGCATCGTTGATAGTAACACCAGAAATGGCTACCAAGTCTGGATCCGACATGTTACTCGGTCCGTTTGAGCTCGAGAATTGATTGGCTGTTCCGGGCAAGGTTGAAATATTTCCGGTAGACATCACTACTCCCCTTGCGATAGGGAAGGTTGAGTTTCCGTCTTCGAAGTACCCAATTTGCGTATGTACACTGTTGGCATTCGCCGCCGTACCATTCAGGGTGATATTGGAAACACCAATACCAGTCCCAATAAGAACGTTTTGCACCAATTGGCTTGGTGTTTGCGTATTCGTTACTGTAATTTGTCCGTTAACGGTAAACGAAATCATTAGTAGGAGGCATGTTACTGCCGAGTAGAATCGAAATTTCATAATTAATCTGATTATTTAACAGACGTGTTAGCATTTTAGAAGTTGCATCTTGCCCTTTTTAAAGTAATGGATTATTATTGCCATCTTTGAAATCCATTTAAAATATACCATGCAAAAAGCACAAGAATATATTCAAGCAAACAGACAAAAGTTTATTGATGAAATTATTGAATTATTGAGAATTCCTTCAATTTCTGCCGATAAAGCTTACGCAAAAGATGTACACAAAACGGCTGAATCCGTTGCTGCGTCTTTGAAAGAGGCAGGGGCAGACAACGTAGAGATTTGTCAAACTGCTGGTTACCCAATTGTTTACGCAGACAAGATAATTGATCCAAGTTTACCAACCGTATTGGTTTACGGACATTACGATGTGCAGCCGGCAGATCCAATTGAATTGTGGACCAGTGGGCCTTTTGAACCGGTAATCAAAAAGACCGATATTCATCCCGAAGGAGCCATCTTTGCTCGTGGAGCCTGTGATGATAAAGGGCAAATGTTCATGCACGTAAAAGCTTTCGAGGCAATGATGAAAACGAACTCCGTGCCTTGTAATGTGAAGTTCATGATTGAAGGAGAGGAAGAAGTTGGCAGTGTAAATCTGGGAGTTTTCGTGAAGGAAAATAAAGAGAAATTAGCAGCTGATATTATCTTGGTTTCGGATACAGGAATGTTGGCCAACGACGTACCTTCCATCACAACTGGCCTTCGCGGATTGAGTTACGTTGAAGTGGAAATCACTGGACCGAATCGCGATTTGCACTCTGGTCTGTATGGTGGATGTGTTTCCAACCCGATCAACGTGTTGAACAAAATGATTGCCAGTTTGCATGATGAAAACAACCACATTACCATTCCTGGTTTTTACGATGATGTGGTAGAGTTGTCAACCGATGAGCGCGCAGAAATGGCCAAGGCACCATTTAGCAAGGAAGCTTATTGCAAGGCCTTGGAAATTTCGGATGTGTACGGAGAAGAAGGGTATACAACCATGGAAAGAGGTTCGATTCGTCCAACCTTGGATGTAAACGGAATTTGGGGTGGTTACACGGGCGAAGGAGCAAAAACAGTAATCGCATCAAAAGCCTATGCAAAAATTTCCATGCGTTTGGTTCCGAATCAGGATCCTGAAAAAATTACGAAGTTGTTCCAAAATCACTTTGAGTCGATTGCCCCTGCAGGAACGGTCGTAAAGGTTACTCCGCATCATGGGGGAGAACCAGCTGTAACGCCAATTGATTCAATAGGTTATATGGCAGCTTCCAAGGCGTACGAAACCTCGTTCGGCAAAAAGCCAATTCCAGTGAGAAGTGGAGGAAGTATTCCAATTGTGGCCATGTTCGAAAAGGAATTGGGCCTAAAAACGGTATTGATGGGCTTTGGATTGGATAGTGATGCGATTCATTCTCCAAATGAACATTATGGATTGTTCAACTATTTTAAAGGAATTGAAACGATCCCTTACTTTTATCAATATTTCACAGAATTGTCCAAATGAGGTATTTAAGTTTCTTTTTCGGTTTAATTGGCTGTTTCATTTTTTCGGGTTGTACGGAAGTGGAAGAGCCTGAACTAGTGGAGATTGTTTCTATCAAACTTCTTCAGATGCAAGGTTCTACAGCTCAAATTGCCGTTGAGGCAGAAATTGACAATCCAAATGGTTTTCATATCAAGGTAAAACCTTCCACCTTGGATGTGTTCGTTGAAGACGAAAAGGTGGGGACGGTAGATTTGCTGAACGAACTCAAATTAATCAAACGCAAAAGTCAAGTATACGCTGGTCAGTTTTCCTTAAACGGAGAAAGAGGTATCATGCTCCGCTTGATGAATTGGATGGAAAAAGAAACACTAAAAGTTCGTTTTACAGGGAAGTTAAAAGCTTCGGTTTTTGGAGTTACCAAAAAGATTCCCGTTACCAAAACGAAGTATTTGAATACTGCAGAGTTTAAAGATAAGGTGAAGGGACTCTAGTCCTCTCCCTGAATAAATATTCGAGGCATACGCTGCGATAGTCCTGTCATGATTTCATAAGGGATGGTCGCAGCGTTTTTTGCTAAGACCTCTATGCTTTGGTTAGGCCCGATGATTTCAACCGGGTCGCCAGCCATGATATCTATTCCCTTGGGCAATTCCACCATGATCATGTCCATGCATACATTCCCGAGCGTGCGGCAATAATGGTTTTTGATGTAAACGCCGCCTTTTCCTTGGCTCAAAATACGAGAAAAGCCATCAGCATATCCTACCGGAACCACAGCATAGTTCAATTCTTTATCAGCCTTGAAAGTTCTGCCGTAACCGACTGTTTCACCCGGATAGAGGCGCTTCACCTGACTCACAACACTTTTCCAAGATAACACTGGGTTCAGTTTGGCGTGAAGTTCAGCATTAGAAGTTATTCCATATAGACCAATCCCAATCCGAACCATGTCGTATTTCTTCAATTCCTCTTTGGCGGAGCCTTCACTGTTCATCAGGTGTCTGGTGAAGGGATAATCAAGTAGCTCTTCAATTTGAGCCGTCATTCGATCGAATAATTCAATTTGTTGAACGGTGTAACTCGTATCCGGATTGTCGGCGTCTGCCAAATGGGAGAACACGCTCTTTACATGAATGGAATGATGGGTCTTTTTAAGAGCTGCCAGAAGAGCGGGCATTTCGTTTTCCGTAAAGCCCAGACGATGCATGCCTGTATCCAATTTGATATGGATGGGGAAGTGAAAAGTTCCGTGAGCAAGTAGGGTTCTGTTCAATTCCTCCAACTGATGGATGCTGTAGATAGATGGTTCAATTTCGTAATGCAAGCAATCGTTCCAACCGCTGCTATCTGAATTCATGACCATAATGGGGAGCCGGATTCCCATTTTTCGGAGCTCAACCCCCTCATCTACGTAAGCCACTCCGATGTACTGTATGTTCTGCTGAGAGAGGAATAAACCAAGTTGACCAATTTCAGTTCCATAGGAGCTGGCCTTCACCATGGCCAAAATTTTGGTTTGTTCGGGAAGTTGCTCTGACCACACCTTTAGGTTTCTCGCCAAATTATTCAGGCTGAGTTCCACAAAGGTTTGATGCTTTCTTTCGCGCCAGTCAAGGCCTAAACGAATGATTTCTGGGTGACTTCCTTTTAGCAAAAGATTCTGTCCTTCCCTTGGTAAAAAACCGATGTTTTCACTAGCAAAAACCTTGAATCGCACCAGGATGTCCTCCATCGGTTGAAGGGAAAATCGCTTTAATAAACGGTTTAATTGAACTTCTGAAATCTTTTCAAAATCAGATTGATGGATGACTAGTATTCGGATTGATTTTTCTGCTATACTCGCTTGGTAACTCAAGGCTTGTTCCAAACCGTCGAGCGTCCAATTGTATGCGTCTAGCACCAGTTTGCTTTTGTTCAAACCCAAGGTTGTTTCCAGTCGCAATGAGAGTTTCGGAAGTTCCATTCTGGTTTGTAACAACGACGGTTTGTCAATTCCCAAAAAGGCACTGACGGCCTCACATAGGGCTATGTTCATTCTTTCAATGAGACTTCCATCGCTTTGAGCAAGGGGCGATACGGTAACCAATTTGGAATAAGGAAGCTCGTTATTGGCGATGAGCTGGGTCGTAAAGACTTGTGGACAATTTAGGAACAACAGCATTTTTTCGCGGAGCAATTCCTGCTTCGAATTGAAATTCTCGAGATGGTTGTCTCCAAGACTGGTAAAAATTCCAATCGTTGGTTGAATCATTTTTTGGAGTATGGCCATTTCATTCGGTTTCGATATCCCGGCTTCTATTAAGGCCACTTCGGTTTGTGGATTGATTTCAAACAAGGATATGGCAACACCCAATTGGGAGTTGTAACTCTTGGGGCTTCTTGCTACTGTTTTGCTTGTGCTCAAATAGGTGTACAACCATTCTTTTACGATTGTTTTACCTGCAGAACCAGTAATGCCGATTACTGGAATTGAAAATTTCTGTCGATGGTATGCCGCCCATTGATGCAAGGCCTCCATCACATTGGCTACGCGAATGAAAAAAGCGTCTGGATAGGTTTCCTTTTCAATGGTCTCATCAACCAAAAATACACGTACCCCCTTGTCGTAAGCAGCATCGATGAACGAATGTCCGTTTCGGTTTGGAGTTTTGAGACACAAAAACAAGGCGTTTTCGCCGGCTATCACTCTTCGGGTGTCGTAGGCGATAAAATGAATCAATCGATCGCCAGTTCCGATCAATTCACCCTTGGTGATGTTAGAAATTTCCCTTGCGGTGTATTTTATTCTCATGCATTGATTTGATTGAAACAACTGCGACAGAGTGGTTCGTATTTGTCCTTTTCACCTAGTACAACCAAGTTTTGATCGGTTGAATTGCGATGTGAAAACTGAGCCAAATTTCCGCAATTTTTGCAGATGGCGTGTACTTTTGTGACATATTCTGCTACAGCCATCAATTGAGGCATCGGTCCAAAGGGGCGACCTTTAAAATCCATTTCCAACCCACTTACAATTACCCGAACTCCTTTGTTTGCCAATTGTTGAACCACTTGAACAATCTGCCCATCCATGAACTGTACTTCGTCAAAAGCAACTATTTTTTCGTCTGAATGATGTTGAATTACTTCCACTGAAGATTCAATTGGAATTGCATTTTTACTGAAACCTGAATGACTTACGATTTTTTCATGACTGAATCTTGTGTCGCTTTTAGGTTTGAATAAGAGGTAGGATTGATTGGCAATTTCCACTCGGTTCAAACGGCGAATGAGTTCTTCTGTTTTACCAGAAAACATGGATCCGCAAATGACTTCTATCCAGCCTTTGCCTTGCTCATTATGTGGATTTTGTTCTACAAACACCGCTTGGGCTTTATCAACATTCTAAGGCTCAGAATTTCTTGTATTTGAAATGTTAAAGCCTAAATTAACCTGTACCTTTATGGGGCTAAAACGTTTATGTTTCTAGGTAAAGTTAGCAACTTGAACGAATGTAGAAAAACAGATTTAAAACCAGTCCAATGTCGAAAGCAAAGGAAATTCTTTCCCAATTACAAGCGTATTACCACAAAATCGAAAACGAACAATTCTCGCCTGAAGATTTAGAGGAAATGGTTCGCTTATCGCGTGAATTGCACGAGCGAAGCGTCATTCTTCGATACAAATCCTTCGAACAAAAGGTCTTTGACGGAAAGCAGGTATCAGTTGAAACTAGTACTGAAAAAGCCACCGAATTAGAGCCAGAATCGGTGGATAAAGTTCAAGAGATCGATTTTAGCATTTTTGAGGAGAGAGGTGATGTCATGGATACGTTGGACGAACCTGAGGTTGAGGAAACAGAGGTTCCAATTGTTGAGGAGCCTCAAAATGAAGTTCATGCTCCGGCATTTGACTTTGGTTCACCCACAGTGGCTGAAGAAAAAGTAGTGGAAGTCAACCAGCAGGAGATGGCTAAAGAGGAGTTGTCAAAACTTGACTCCGCTGAAGACATTACAGACGAGGTGAACGAACAGGAAGAGGTTACGGAAGAAATTTCGCAAAATTCAACAGAAGTTATAGAAAAAAGCAAAGGAGAATGGATAGGTTATTTTGGTAAAGTAGCACAAGAGATGCATTCCAATTTTATAAGTTCCATCAATTCCATCAGCGGTTCTTTTGGTTTGAATGAGCGCCTATTGTACAGCAACGAACTTTTCAATAGCGACTCCGAAGCCTTTTCAGAGGGTATAAAAAATTTAGATGCCTGTGCGGATTGGAATCAATGTATGGACACGCTCGATCAATTGGCTTCAAATCTCAATTGGGAAAGAGAAAATGAAACCGTTGCCGAATTTGTGGGACATGTATATCGAAAGTATGCTTAAATCATTTTTAACCTGTACTGCTCTTGTTTTATCCTTCTCTATTGGAGCGCAGGAGTTGGACGGAAGAAAAGTTACTGAAACACTTTGTTCACCTGATTTTCACGGAAGAGGATATGTAAACGGTGGAGATAGTATCGCCGCTCAGTATATTGCTCAGCAGTTTGAGCGCTTAGGTCTAGCCCCTTTGCCTGGACAGAAGAATTATTTTCAAGAATTTAATTTTCCGGTCAATTCCTTTCCAGGTGAAATGACAGTGGTTTTGGGAGGTAAGACTTTGGTGACTGGAGAAGATTATATCGTTGCACCCAATTCTGGAAGTTTTACCGGAGAGGTGGAACTGCTTCGCCTGGACGCTGCGATCGTGGCAAGTGAAGACGCGTTAACAAGCTTGGTGAGTGAATTGAGATTCGACAACCCGGGTAATAAAGGTGTTTTGGTGATCAAAGAAGGCGCAAGCGATGAACAAAAAAAGACTTTGAGTGGTATAGCGTCTGAAATGGCTTCAATCGTTCCTGTGGTTGAGTTATACGATGCTAAGTTTACTTGGTCTGTGAGTCGAGAAGCAAAGAAATATCCGCATGTTTTGTTGCGCGATTCTGTGTATTCGGATGAACCAATTGTTGAGATGAAAATTGTCAACAAGTTTATTTCCAGTCATAAAGCTAACAACGTAATTGCTTACGTGCCGGCAAAAAAGAGGAGTAAAAAGTATATTTTCTTGACAGCTCACTACGATCATTTGGGAAGGATGGGAGCCGATACATATTTTCCTGGGGCCAACGACAATGCTTCCGGAACAGCCATTATGTTGCGTTTGGCAGAAGCATTCAAGAAGAATCCGATGAAGAAATACAACGTCGTTTTCATTGCTTTTGCTGGAGAAGAAGCAGGTCTCTTGGGGTCAAAATACTATGTCGACCACCCCATAGTTGGTCTTAATAAGATTCGCTTTCTTATGAATACAGATATTATGGGAAGTGGGGAAGAAGGGATAACCGTGGTGAACGGAAGTGTCTTCCCAGAAGAATTTGATTCCATGGTGAAGATCAATGAAGAAAAAGGGTATTTGAAGCAGGTAAAAGTTCGTGGGAAGGCGGCCAATAGTGACCATTATTTCTTTTCTGAAATGGGTGTCCCCGCATTTTTTATCTATACGATGGGGCCCAATAAAAATTATCACGATATTTTTGATCAGTACGAGAATCTATCTTTTGCCGAGTTTGATGATTTGACCTTGTTCATTCAGGACTTTTTGCGCTCGTTCTAGACTTGTATAGAATTGCATTCAAATTAAATTGATACAGGTTTACCTTTCAGTAACTTGTACGAAAGACTTGCTATGAAAAGAGTACTTGCCTTCTTGTTTCCCTTTATGAGTGTTATTGCCTTGGCCCAACCATATCAGGGAGCCGAAGTGAAAAAAACAAAGGAAAAAGTGCCACCTAAGGCAGCTGGCTGTGTGCCGCCGACCTATACAACGGTGATGGAGTTGAACAATGTTCGCTACTTGGCCCATACGGCGGGTAACATGTGGCAAATCCCGACGCAAAACAACTCCGTGTACGAGGTGCCGAAGAATTCTGGGATCATGGCCCTGTTTACCTCGGCGCTTTGGTTGGGTGGAACGGATGCAAACAATCAATTGAAATTGGCCGCCCTGCGCTACCGAAATGGACAGGATTATTGGACAGGTCCTTTGTCGCAAGTAACCGCTGAAACGAATTCAGACAACTGTAATAAGTACGACCGCCATTTCATCACCTTGCAAGATGACATTCGCAATTTCAATGCATGGTTTGAGGCGGGGGTTCAAGACCAGAAAGAAGGAACCAACCAGCAGCAAACGATGATTCCGGATAACGAACTTCCCCGAATCATCAAAGAATGGCCTGCTCACGGCGATGTTTCACAAGGACAAGATTATTACCTAGCTCCCTTTTTTGATTACAACGAAGATGGGGTTTATAACTACGAGGATGGCGATTACCCTTGGCACGACATCAATCGCACCCGAGAATGTGGCACCGATCGCCGCGTGTTGCTCTATGGTGATTTGAATTATTGGTGGGTGATGAACGACAAGGGGAACATTCACACCGAAACGAATGCGGACCCAATTGGGATGGAAATTCGCGGTCAAACTTTCTGTTTTGCCTCGAATGACGAAATCAATAACATGTCTTTCTACAATTACGAATTAATCAACAGAGGATCGCTGACCTTGTTCAATACCTATTTTGGTTTTTTCACAGATGGAGCATTGGGGAATCCTTATGATGATTTCGTAGGGTGTGATGTCAATCGCGGTTTGGCATATTATTACAACGGGGTCAATGTGGATGTAGACAATTCTGGATTCAAAGGGTACGGGTCTACACCTCCAGCTGTCGGTGTTGATTTTTTTGAAGGTCCCTATCAAGACAACGATGGAATAGACAATGCCTACGGGATTGGCCCAGGTGAAGCCTTGAACGGAATTGGTTACGGAGATGGAATTGTTGACAACGAGCGCTTCGGAATGCGTCGATTTTTTTATTACTCCAATTTAACCAACGGAGCAGATCCGAGTCAAACCGATCCCATCAATGCAACGGATTACTACAATTATCTCAGGGGATATTGGAAAGATGGTTCTTCCTTCTTTTATGGGGGAACGGGGCACCGTTCTGACCCAGATGCCAATCAATTGGTTCCATGTCAGTTCATGTTTCCAGGAGACACCGATCCTCTGGGATGGGGAACCGCAGGTATTCCACAAGCGCCTTGGACAGAGGAAACTGCCGGAAATACGCCGAACGATAGACGATTTTTGCAATCGGCTGGACCCTTTGTTTTGAAACCAGGTGCTGTGAACAATATTACCGTTGGTGTGGTATGGGCGCGAGCGCAATCTGGTGGACCATTTGCCTCAGTTGAAGTGCTTCGAAGAGCCGATGACAAAGCGCAGGCCTTGTTTGAAAACTGTTTTAAAATCATCGATGCACCTCATGCTCCAGAGTTGAAGATTCAAGAATTGGACAAAGAACTTATTTTGACGTTGTCGAATAGTCTGACCTCCAACAATTATCAAGAAAAGTACATCGAATTCGATCCATTTATTGTGGCCGAGGATTCTTTGGCAGATAAAAATTACCGTTTCGAAGGGTATCAGATTTACCAGCTGGTCGACAATACGGTTTCACCTTCTGATTTAGACAATCCAGGGTTGGCTCGCTTGGTGGCGCAATGCGATATTGAGAATGAGATCGACCGCATAATCAACTTTGAGTTTGATGAGGTTTTGCAAGCAAGTGTACCCAAGGAAAGGGTGGATGGAGAAAACAAAGGAATACGCCATAGTTTCCGGATCACGGAGGATCAATTTGCTCAAGGTTCGAGACGCCTGGTGAACTTCAAGCGCTACTATTACATGGCGGTGGCTTATGCTCACAATAATTATAAAAACTATAACCCAAACGAACCAGGTTCTTTGGACGGACAGACCAAACGATACTTGCAGAGTAGAAAAGCAGCGATAGGGGATATCAAAGTAATTGAAGCCATTCCACATAACCCCTTGCCTGAAATGGGTGGTACGTATTCCTACCTTCCTTACGGTAGCAGTCCAGAAATAAGAAGAATAGATGGACATGGAAATGGTGGGAATATCATGGAACTAACTCCTGACAGTGAAAAAACAATTGTAAACAGTGGGTTTATGGCTCAACCGATCTATCGACAAAATTCTGGCCCCATAAAGGTGAAAGTTATTGATCCACTGAATGTTGTGCCAGGTTACTTTGAAATTAAATTTAAGGATTACGCTGAATCCACAAACGATAATTCGGCCGATACGGCTACGTGGGTAATTGTTCGTTATGATCGAGAAAATGGGGAGGAGCTGGAAAGTATCCCTTCTGAACTTTCCATTTCATCGAACAATGAACAATTGATTCCGCAATGGGGGATATCTGTGACTATCCAACAATTGAAGTATTCTCTTGTGGGCAATGCGGGTAATCCATCGGAGTATTCCACCAAGGTTTTGGCGTCGTCTATCACCTTTACCGATTCATCCAAGAGATGGCTTCGATTCAATGCGGATCAAAACATCAACTTTCCGCTAAACTGGATAAGAAGTGGGCCTGAAAGTGGTGATCTTGCAGATTATAATCCAAGCTTGACCTACAGCAATGAACAGTGTTACAATGTAATCGGAAACGATGAAAATGCCGAATTCAGCAAGGTGTTGAATGGAGGATTTGCGCCCCATCGTTTGGTTGGTTTTGAGTGCGATTTCATGCCTTTGGCCTACTATCGTGTTCCATTGCAATACCCCAATACACCCGAATCCAACATTGGTAGTGCCAGAAATCAGGCAGGAATTTCTTTCTCGCCAAGTATAGATATCGTGTTGACGAAGGACCAGTCCAAATGGACGCGTTGTCCGGTTGTAGAGCTTGGACGAGATCCCAACCTCAATGTTGGAGGGGTGAATCCAGGAGCACTTCGCGGTTCACCTAGTGTAGGTAAGAATGGTCAACCAGACGGAACAGGAACAGGAATGGGCTGGTTCCCTGGATATGCCATTGATATTGAAACCGGGGCTCGATTGTACATGGCCTTTGGTGAAAATTCCTTCCTTGCCTTGGACAATGGTGCGGATATGCTTTGGAACCCAAGTGACCGAGCAATAGATGAGTTAGGAAAGCCTGTTCTTGGCGGAATGCATGCCATTTATGTCTTTTCACATAAACAAAAAACGATCAACGCGAGTGCCTTGAATTACGATTTAGGCTATTACAACCCATCTACTCCAGAGAACAATGAGCTCAAAACGCTTTGGGAGGAAATGATGAATGGTTCGGCCACTTCTCGTAGAAATTTGTTTTCGAGTTTGACTTGGGTTGGTCACCCGCTTAGGGCAGAGTATCAAGGAAATCTCGCAAGTGACGTTCGCATAAAAATCAGAGTTATGAAGGAATACAAAACCTTTGAGGCTACTGGTAAGAACAATGGGAAACCCATGTATTCGTGGAACATGGATGATTTGGCGACTTCTACAGGCAACCAAAGAGCCCTTGCAGAAGCTTTGCAAATAATCAACATTGTGCCCAATCCATATTATGCTTATTCAGCCTACGAACGAAATCGTTTGGACACGCGAGTAAAGATTACAAATCTACCTGAGAAGTGTACCATCTCGATATACACGACCAATGGAAAGTTGGTGCGCCGATTTGTAAAAGATAGTCAGCAGACTTATCAAGATTGGGATTTGAACAATTTCAAAGGAATTCCAGTTGCAAGCGGAATGTATGTTATACATGTGGATGTTCCAGATATTGGGGAGCGTTTCTTGAAGTTCTTTGCCGGAATAAGGGCCGTAGATTTTTATGGAATATAAGGTCCTTGTGGAAGATTGAATTAAAGGGGAAGGTTGATGCGAAAGGTCGTCCCCTTGTTTAATTCACTATGTAGCACAAATACATCTCCTTTGTGGTATTCTTTCACAATTCTTTTCACGAGAGATAACCCCAATCCCCAACCGCGTTTTTTGGTCGAAAAACCGGGTTGAAAGACACTTTTAACCTGATTGGAAGGTATTCCTTTACCTGTGTCGGTAATATCGATGTGGGCCAATTTGTGTTGCTTGCTTATTTCAATGGTAATTTGACCCTTAGCCTCCATCGCATCTACGGCGTTTTTAATCAAATTTTCGATGACCCATTCCATCAATGGAGCATTGTGGGGCACGGCAGGATGGAACTCTGGGTCAAAATTGATTTGAACCTGCTTGGATAGTCGAGGTGAAAGGTAGTTGATGATTTGTTCGATGGTATAAACAATATCGGTTTGATCCAATTTGGCCTCAGATCCAATTTTTGAAAAACGATCACTTACCTTTTCCAAACGCTGAATGTCCTTTCTCATTTCGGGTGTGTAGGCCTTGTTTTCTTCGTATTGATCCAATAATTCAGTCCATGCCAATAAGGAAGAAAGGGGCGTTCCTAACTGATGAGCGGTTTCTTTGGCCATTCCAGCCCATACTTGGTTTTGTTCTGCTTTTCGAAAGGTTGAAAAAATGAGGTAACCAATCAAGACGAACAGACCAATAATCAAGAATTGAATAATGGGAAAGTATTGGAGTTGCATCAATTCTGGGCTTCGTTCATAATAAAGCGTCAGTTGTCTATTATTACCAAAACGCATGACGATGGGTTCATTTTGTTGCTCAAATTGAGCCAAAATACTGGATAAGTCGCCCTGAACCCTTTCATCCGGCAGGTTGGTTCCCAAGATCTTTTTTCGGGTATCGTCGACCAAGATTACGGGAACCAAGCCATCGTTGTTAATCAACTCTGTACTAAAAGAAGAAATGAGTGAATCGCGTTCTTTTTCCAGTTGGCGTATTTGACGGGAATCGGTGTAATAATACGTCATGAAAAACCCTTCGATGATTTCTATCGTAAAGGGCTTATTGGTCTTTTGCCAATCTTTGGTCAAGCGCAGTAATGAATCTTCAAAGACCTGGGTGACCTCCTGCTGAGAAAGCGAGGGGAATTGCTGTTGGATGTCTTGTTCCGAAAAGTCGATATTGATATGTCCCGAAACCGTGTTCTGATCATCGACCAAGACAACTGGAATATCGGTGTTTTTATTGATGATTAAAAAAGGAAAGGTGAAGTCTGCATTTTGGTCCAAGGCAGTTGGCTTGGAAACCTCTTTGGTAGCTTCAATCCACAGTTGCATTTTTTCCCTTTCTCGATCTCGAAGTCGAGAAAAGGTACTATCCGTTAATTCCACGAGTTCCACTTTTTTTTGAATGGCATCTGCCCATTGGGTGGCGCGTTGTTTTTCTCGTTCGTGAACTTTCTGTACTATGGAATTAGAAACAAAAAGGGAAATACCCACTAACCCCAAGGCTATTGCGATGAGGATGACTTTCCATTTTTGTTTATTCGAATAGAGATTCAATCGTTTTTTTCCTTTAACGGAACTTGAATTTATTTATTATTCCAATTGGTCATGGTCATTTGCAGGCCAATTGTGCAGTAACTTTTGATGAATTCCTTGGAAACATCAATACGATCGGCTAGGGTTTCCTTTTCTTCGGCCGACCATTCTCCCAGCACATAATCTACTTGTCTTCCTTTTTGAAAATCGTTTCCAACCCCAAAGCGCAGTCGGGTATAGTTGCCCGTGCCAAGCGTTTGTTGAATATTGGCCAAACCGTTGTGACCACCGTCCGAACCTTTTCCTTTCATGCGCAATTTCCCGAAGGGTAGAGCAAGGTCGTCTGTTACCACCACAATGTTTTCGAGCGGAACCTTTACTTGTTGCATCCAATACGATACAGCTTTTCCGGAAAGGTTCATGTAGGTTGTCGGCTTGACCAACACCAAGGTTCTTCCCTTGTATTTTACTTCAGCAACCTCGGCATGACGGTCGATTTGGAAGGTTCCATCTAATTCTTTTGCCAAGGAATCGAGTACCTTAAAACCAATATTATGACGCGTTTCCGCGTATTTTTCTCCAGGATTTCCCAATCCAATAATGATGTATTTCATTTTATTTTTCGAATCGAACAACAAATTCTACACGACGATTGGCGGCTCTACCTTCTTTGGTATCGTTGGTCATTACCGGCTGGGTATCACCAAAACCTTCTGCTGTCATGCGTTCTGGATCAATCCCTTTTGAAACAAGATAGTCCATTACTGATGCAGCTCGTTCGGCAGAAAGAATTTTATTTTTTTCGCTATCACCTGCATTGTCTGTGTGCCCCTTGATGTCCAAGAAATAGTCAGGATTTTCAACCATCACTTGCGCCACATTGTTGAGTATGCCGTATGAAGTTTTTCGGATAATTGCTTTACCGGTTTCAAACTGAATTCCCGTGAGTGCCTTTTCAAAAATTTTCTTCGTTTCTTCCTTGATTTCAGGACAGCCTTTGTTGGCAATAGTTCCAGGAGTTTTTGGACAAAGGTCATCTGGATCAGCAACACCATCTTCATCCGTATCCGGACAGCCATTAAAGGCCTTGGTGCCAGCCACAGTCGGACAAGCGTCGTCGGCATCTGTTATTCCATCGCCATCGGCGTCAGGACATCCGTTCATCGATTTTAACCCAAAAATATCAGGACATGCATCCTTGTTATCTGGAATACTGTCCAAATCTCTATCTGGGCAACCCATACCACTCGCATTTCCAGCAAGATCGGGACATTGATCGTCTTTGTCTGCAATGCCATCGTTGTCGGAGTCAGGGCACCCCATTAGTGAAGGCGGTCCAGGTACATCGCTACAAAAATCTTGGTAGTCAGCCACCCCATCAGAGACAAAGACGAACGGACAGCCCAAC
>JAOASF010000107.1 GCA_025210175.1 Crocinitomicaceae bacterium
ATTCCCGATTCATAATAGGCTGTTAAGGAAACATTTTCGCTGAACTCAAACAAAACACCTGCATTCGGGAAGGGAAGGATGAAAGAAGAATCCATGAATTGCTGCTGCAAAGATTTGCTGTAACCGTCTAATCGCGTGTACTCACCTCTAATTCCAATTTGTCCACCAAATTTTTTCCATTTCTTCGAGATTTGTGCGAACATCCCACCAATTTGTTCCTGATAGGTATAGCTATTCGAAAAGAGCATGTCTTCCTCCCATCGGTCCGAAACGCGATTGAAACGGTTGAATTTCTTCTGGTTGAACAACATACTAAATTCACCTCCTAGTTCTAATTTCAACTCATTGGTGTCCAAATAGCGCTCCCAAACTACCCTCAATTCACCAATATTGGGTTGATCGGCGGAAGTTGTTTTCACGTGATAATCTGTCGAATTATTGTTCACAAAATCATTAATCTCTGAGCGGTTCTCGTTGTTTCCGCCCGAATTTCTTCGGCTGTAATTCAAGTTTACTTCAAACACCGATCCAATGGTGTCCGTTTCCCACGTATAATTGGCAAATGTGGCGTTGTTCAACCATTTATAGGATGAACTATTTTCCGTGCGTTTATCTCCTCTCAAAAACTCATTCTGTCGGTACTCTGTGAGTGAATTATTGTCATTCGAGCCCAAGGAACCGTAACCTCTATTTCCGAGTGACAAACGTTGTTTATCATTGATCTCATACCCCATTTTCACCTTGTAGTTTTGCCAGATGTTGGTATTTTCTCCAAGTGAATTGGACGAATTGTGCAAACCTTCGGGACCATATAATTCGGATGTGTAAGTAGACAAACTTTCGTTGTAATTCATTCCTCCAAAACCATCGAGGGAGAATTTGCCCTTCTTGATATTGAGTCCAGCATTCAAACCAGACTGAGGGTACTTCATTACATTCATCCCTCCATCGGCACGAATGTGAGCACGATACCCCTGCAAGGAAAAGTTTTTCGTATACACCTCTATCACCCCATTGGCACTTCCTTGCGCTCTGTACTTGGCAGAAGGGTTGGTCAAAATTTCAATCCGTTCCACCTCGTTGGCCGGTATGGCTTTTAGCTCTTCATTGGAAACCAAAGGCTGCCTATCGATCAGAATTAGCGGGACTCCCCTTCCAATGATCTCAATGCTTTCCTCATCGGGAGAATTGAGCCTGGGAGAGGCCTTCAATACATCAAACAAGGTATTCAATTCTTGCAAGGTCGTTCCTTCCACATTGATTTTGATCCCGTTCATCGTGCGTTCAAAGGTGGGTCTGGTGTAAGTGGCCTGTACCTCATCCAGGGTTTGATTTTTGGCCAAAACAATCTTTGGCAATACCACCAAGGTATCCGTAACATCAAATGGAATCAAACTATCGGTGAATCCCGGAGCGGTAATTTTTAAATAATAATTTTCCTTGTCCTTGGCTTTGAAAAACAAGTCAATTCGGTTGCTATCGATGTAACTTCCCTTCACCATTGTAGAGTCTGAAGTTCTAAAAACAATGGCCTTACCAATCTCATTTGCCAAGCCTCCTGACTCAACATCTGCCTGAAGATGAGTCATTTGTCCATAGGAAAGTAAAACGAAAAACTGGGTAATCAATAAGGAAGTAAAGCGCATCATAACCGTTTAGTTGACGTAATAAGTATGGAAGCTGCGAAGGTTACACAATCCTGTGGTTTTTCAAACTGAGCGCTCTGTTTTTGTGATTTTTTATCAAACAATATGTGAACTCATCTGTTTCCCCTAAAGATTCTTTCGGCACGCAAAGAACCATGTCACAAAAAACTGCGTATTGCTTATTTGATTAACTTAATCACAGAAATTTTGACTTTGAACCAGGAAACAGCAATTATTGTCTTTACGCGCAGAGCCTCCGAAGAGGTGAAGGTTAAAAGGTTATCGAAGCTGTCTTATCAGAAAAATCTTGGTTTGGTTCGCTCCATGATTCAACAAGCAGTGACCATTGCCAGTCACACTACAGCCAAAGTTTTTTGTATTGATGATACCGAACAAATTGGGCAATCCTTTGGAGAAAAATTATCCAACGCCTTTGAAGACATTTACAGTAAGGGATACAAAAAAGTAATTGCGATAGGTAATGACTGTCCGAATTTGGACACCGAAACATTGGAGTTGGCCATTCAAAAATTAGCGCAAACCGAAGTCGTGCTCGGGCCATCTAAAGATGGTGGAATGTATTTAATTGGGATGCAAAAAGAGTACTTCGAGCGAAATCGTTCCACGTTTGAACGCCTGCCTTGGCATTCCAATCGCGTCTTCTCGGACTTTCTGAATTTGGCCACTTGTCAACACGCCAAAACATCCATTCTGCGAGCTCTGTTGGATTTGGATAATGTTCTGGATGTTCAAGAATATTTAAGAAAAACAACCCGGGTACTTCGTGCCTTCCTCTCTTTAAAACACCCACCTTTTATTCGGATTTGTTTGAAGCTTAGGCGACTGAGGAATTATTATGATTCCCCAATCATTCACGCGCTTCAATTAAGAGGACCCCCTACATTGAGTTTGACTTAAAACAACAGTACAAACTCAATATTTAATACATGCAAAAAATTACGATCTGGGTACTTTCGTGCCTATCATCTTTGTCCTTGTTTGCACAAACGGACATAACGGGTGTCGTTCGCGACGCTCAAACCGGAGCCACCATTCCCGGGACCAAAATCGAAGAGGTGGGAACATCCAACAAAGTTTTATCTGACGCAGATGGAGCCTTTGCTTTGTCGATTTCAAACCCAAACACAACGCTTCGTTTCATTTATTTCGGGTACGATACCTTGGAATTGCAAACCAATGGCGAGCGCAAAATCATCGCCAACCTCTCATCAAAAGCCCAAGAAATTGGTGAAATCGTAGAAACGGCCTTAGGTTTGAAACGTCAGACACGTGACCTAGGTTATGCCGTTCAGGATTTGGATACCAAAGAAGTTTCTGAGGTGAAGAGTCCGAACTTCTTGGATGATTTAGCTGGGAAATTGGCAGGGGTAACGATCACGCAAGGAGCAACTGGTGTTGGTTCATCGACTAAAATTGTGATTCGAGGAGAACAATCTTTCACCAACAACAACCCACTTTTCGTAGTAGATGGAATCATCATCAACAACCGCTCTGTCGTGAACCCAACTACGGATGCAGCGTCTGGTTTCCAAGAAATCGACTTCGGTAACGGAGGAATGGAAATCAACGCAGATGACGTGGAGTCAGTAACGGTTTTGAAAGGACCATCAGCAGCGGCTCTTTACGGAACACGCGCATCGAATGGGGTCATCATCATCACAACCAAAAACGGAAAGAAATCAAAAGGGATGGGCGTTAGCTTCAATAGTACTACGTACATGGAACAAGCTTTCAAACTTCCTGAATTCCAAAACAAATATGGTCAGGGTAACTCTGGTCAATTCGCATATGTAGATGGTCGCGGTGGAGGAGTTAACGATAACATTTCGTACAGCTGGGGACCTGAATTGAACGTTGGTTACATGACCACTCAGTTTGATGGACCGGTTACTTTGCCAGATGGAACAGTTGTTCGAGGTGGTGATGTAGCGGTACACGGTGGTGCAGCGATTACTCCAACGGAAATGGTTTCATACGACGACAACTTGAAGGACTTCTACAACACAGGAGTAACGACGATGAACTCCATCGCTTTAGATCAAGGTTTCGACAAAGGAAATGTACGTTTCTCTTTCGGAGATATGCGTTCAAAATCAATCATCCCAGGTGTAAACTTGGATCGCAACAATGTATCTGCGAAATTGAATTTCAACCCAACAACTCGTTTGAATGTAGGATCAACGATTCACTACATCAATTCTCGCAGCGACAACCGTCCAGGTGCTGGTTACGGTTCTGAAAACTTGAATTACTCATTGGTAGCTTGGGGACCTCGTTCATTGAACATCGCAGCAATGGAAGATTACTGGCAACCAGGTTTAGAAGGATTGCAACAATATTCTTTCAACTACACGTATTTCGATAACCCTTACTTCATTTTGTACGAAAACCGTAACTCGTTTACACGTGATCGTTTGATGGGAAGTATGCATGCTAGCTATGACATAACTGAGCATTTACAGTTAATCGTTCGCACGACAATGGATTACTCAAATGAGGAAAGACAAATGCGTCGCGCATACTCAAGTAATCGTTTCATCAATGGTGCTTATGCAGAACAAACCGTTGGGTTCCGCGAGAACAACTCCAACTTTTTGTTGACTTACAACCGCCGCGTTGGAGATATTCGTTTCGAAGTTTCAGCAGGTGGTAACCGAATGGATCAATACACAGGAAATCAGATGATGACAGCAGTTGGATTGGCACAACCAGGTGTTTACCGCTTGTCGAACGCTGCTTCTCCATTGACAATAGATGAGTATTTCACAAGAAAACGCATCAACAGTTTGTACGCCTTAGGAAAAGTGAGCTACAAAAATTACTTGTACTTGGATATCACTGGAAGAAATGACTGGTCTAGTGCTTTGGCATCACCAAGCTCAACGGCAAACGTTAGCTTCTTCTACCCTTCAGCATCTCTTGGATTTGTTGTGAGCGAAGTAGTTGACCTTCCTGATTTTGTGAACTTCGCGAAAATTCGTGCAAGTTTGGCGCAAGTGGGTAACGATACAGATCCTTATCAAACGGCAAATACATTTATTCCTCAGGTAGCTTACCAAAGTCAACCTACATTCTCAAACCAAACGTTGATCGCAAATGGGAATCTTTCTCCAGAGCGTACAACAAGTAGAGAAATCGGTGCTGATTTGAGCTTCTTCAACAATCGTTGGAATATCGACATCACATACTACAATGCTGTTACGACTAACCAAATCATTGCCCTTCCGGTAGCGGTTTCTTCTGGTTACAACTCGCAAGTTGTGAACGGTGGTCAAGTAAATTCTCAAGGATGGGAAATCTTTACCAGTGTTAAGGCTGTCGATAAAACAAAATTCAAGTATACAACAGGATTGAACTTTTCCCGCAACGTTTCTACAGTAAGTGATTTGCCAGAAGGAGTTGACAAGATTACGCTTGCTTATTCATCTATTTATGACAACGTAAACCAAACAGTATGGTTCCAAGTTGAAAACGGTGGTCGCATCGGTGACATGTACGGTACAGGTTACAAGAAAACAGATGACGGACGTTTCATCGTTGACGCTAACGGAAACTTCATTGCCGATAACGAATTGCAAAAATTAGGAAACTACAACCCAGATTTCATGTTGGGATGGAGTAACCAATTTAGCTACGGTAAATTCAACTTTGGCTTCTTGTTCGACTGGAGACAAGGTGGAATCTTGGTATCTCGTACTCAAGCCTTAGCTGGTGTTGGAGGTCAGTTGATCGAAACGGAAGATCGTCCAACAGATGGTATCGTTGTGGATGGTGTTGTAAACGTTGGAACAGAAGAAAGTCCTGAATACGTTGAAAACACAACGGCAATTTCAGCAGAATCGTACTACCGTCAGTACTACGATCGTAACCACGAAGTAAACAACGTATACAATGCAACTTACATCAAATTGCGTCAGTTTAGCTTCGGATACACCTTTGATTCGAAAAAAGCTTCAGGATTCTTGGGGGCTGGTCGTGCATTGAATGTTTCAATCATTGGAAGAAACTTGTTTGCCTTCTCAGCAATTCCTCATTTCGATCCAGAGCAAACTGCTACACAAGGACAAAAATTCTTGAACGGAGTGGAAGACATGTCATACGCTTCTACACGTAGTATCGGTATCAAATTGGGTTACAACTTCTAAAAGAAATCAAGATGAAAAGAATGATAAAATACATAGGAATCGTCCTTCTTTTAGCAAGTGCAACGGCTTGTAAAAAGGACTTTGATTTGATCAACACCAACCCTAACGCACCGATTGATGTGCAACCAAGTTTGTTGTTGCGTCAAGTAATTTACGATTACGGAGAGCAAATGTCGTATGAAGGCTTTGTGGCTGGAAACCTTTTGGGGCAGCACATGTCGATGACCGACTTTAACTTGTTCGATCGTCACGCTCTAAGCCAACCTCAATTGGGAGGAAATCCTTGGCCTGTATTGTATAAAAACCTTCGCGACAACCAAATCCTTTTGGAAAAATCGCAAGGGGAAGCAATCTATAAAGTTTACGAAGGTCCAGCACATATCTTAAAGGCATACATCGCTATGGCCTTGACGGATATTTACGGTGATGTTCCTTACTCTGAGGCTTTGAAAGGATTGGAAGGAAACACAGCTCCGGCTTACGATAAGCAAGAAGATATCTACTTGGCTGCAGGAGGAATCTTGTTTGAGTTGGATGCAGGTATCGCGGCCATCAATGCCTATTCTGGCGTTCAGCCTTTGACTGGAGACATTCTTTATTCAGGTGATTTGACAAAATGGAAAAAGTTTGCAAAATCACTTAAGATCAAAGCTTTGATGCGTATTTCAGATCAAGCTGGTAGCATTAGCTACGATGTTGCAGGAAACTTGCAAACCTTGGTAACAGAAAACGATTACATCAGTGCAAATACAGACGATGCTTTGTTCCGTTTTACGGCTTCACAACCGAATTCATTCCGTATGCAAAAATTGCGTGAGGGTGATTTCAAGCAGTTCGTGATGTCTCAAACGAGCGATACCTTGTTCAGCATGTACAACGATCCTCGCGATTTGACTTTCTTCCGTACTTCAGCGGATGCAAACGATCCATTGAATGGTTTGATCAACGGTATCAATGCAAGTACAACTTCAATTGTTGCTGCAAATTACTCGTTGGCGAGCATGTGGTTTAGAGAGAATACGGCTGATTTGCCATGCAACTTTATGTCGGCATGGGAAACGCAATTCTTCATCGCTGAGGCTTGTGAGAAAGGCTTGGTTACAGGTGTAGCGAAAACCTATTATGACGCTGCAGTAACCAATGCATTTGCCTACTGGGCAACGGATCTTCCAGCTACATATTTGACAGTTGGACCTGGAGCATATGGTACAACGGGCGACAACATGGAACAAATCATGACCCAAAAGTGGTTTGCTAGCTTCATGAATGGTTACGAAAGTTGGATTGAATACCGTAGAACCGGTTACCCAGCTTTGCTGCCAGTATCAGCAAGTTTGAACAACAATTTAATTCCAGTGCGTATGCCTTATCCTACGGATGAGGAAGCTTTGAACTTCGGAAACTATGTGACCGCTTCAAGCAATACAAATGGAAACAGCATCAACGTTCGCGTTTGGTGGGATATTAATTAAAATTATCTTCACGGTCCCCAGCATCAGTTGGGGACCCTTTTATACCGATGACAATCTTATCCTGGCAATGGACCCTTGTGGTTAGCTCTTGTTTAACCTTCTTTTTTCTCTCTCCGTGGGCGAAATCAGTAAAGGAGTTTTTTGTAAGCTCCGAAAAGAAACAAGAACAACCCACTACTCTTCTTTTGACGAGTAGCTTGGTCATTTCGTGGATATTCGCAAAGTCCATTTCTGTGGTTGCCGGCCTTGGGTTTTCCTATGGTTTGGTTGGAGCCGTTGCCTATGGGGTTTATTACCTTTCGTTCATAGTAGCCGGCTATGTGTTGGTCCGCATGCGAATGAAAGGAAACTTAACTTCCATCCCTTCCTTTATAGAAGGAAAATTCGGTCGATCCGCCTTGGTTCTTTTCACCATTTTAATTGGGTTTCGCTTGTTCAATGAGGTTTGGTCCAATACCATGATCATTGGAGGCTTTTTTGGCGAAACAGGTTCAACTCCATACTACCTGGCTATTTTAACTTTTACCGGCTTAACCATCGCTTATGTGATCAAAGGAGGAATGAAAAGTTCTCTTTTTACCGACGGTATCCAAATGCTGCTTTTCGGGATCTTATTAGCGGTCATCTTGTTGGTCTTATTCAATACAAATACTGAAAAAATGGATTGGTCAAAAATGTCAGGCGAATGGAAATTTGACCAAGGTGTCAATTTACTTTTAGTGGCCTTCATTCAAATCTTCTCCTACCCTTTTCACGATCCTGTAATGACCGACAGGGCTTTTGTTTCTTCGGTGGATGTAACCAAAAAGAGTTTCTTCAGAGCAGGAATCATTGGATTCATTTGCATCGTATTATTTGGCTTTGTGGGCATCTTGGCAAAAGCCATGAATCTCGAAGGAGAACCGGTTATGGCTATCGGACAATTGATCGGTCTACCCATGCTACTTCTGATGAATTTCATCATGATTACTTCAGCTACATCTACCTTGGACAGTACCTTTACAAGTTTTTCTAAACTCTTTGTATTCGACTTAAAAATGGTTGGATCTGCCTCCGTTTCAAAAGGTCGAATAGCCATCGTAGTTCTGGGTTTATTGGGTACCCTTCCTGTTTTCTTGAACAGTGAAGTAATTAGTGCCACCACCATCAGCGGGACCATGGTTTTGGGATTGGCTCCTGTTTTTCTTTTTTGGAAAGACCGATCGGCTCCCCAAGCCTATTTTGGGTCCATCCTTACGGGAATCGTTTTTGGAGTTTTATTGGCAACTAATAGTTTTCCTTCCAGCTGGTTTTGGACGGATGGGAAGTACAATGACCTCCTCTGGGTCAACATCGTGGCAACAATTGCTTGCTTTTTCGTTTACTTTGTAAGTGCAATTATATGGAAGAAAAAAGGATAAAACAGTACAATTATACAGGTGAGCGCCTACTCATTTTTGGCGGTTCTTATTCCAACTTTCAGGCACTTGAGGAGCTGAAAAGAATTGCTGATGAACATGGTTTTAACAAAGAACAAATCATTTGTACGGGAGATGTTGTTGCTTACTGCGCGCAGCCCGAGGAAAGTGTCAACCTGATCAAGGATTGGGGTATTTTAACTTTGGCTGGAAACGTCGAAATTCAATTGCGAAATGGTGACGATGATTGTGGTTGCAACTTCAATGAAGGAAGCCGATGTGATCTTTTTTCTCGACAATGGTATCCCTATGCCAAAGCACGTTTGAGTGAAGCTTCAATCGATTGGATGCACGGTTTACCCGATGTGGTCCTCATGGATTGGAACGGAACACGTGTCGGGATAGTTCATGGAACACACGAAGAAACAGCGGGATATATTTTCGGATCGACTCCTTGGGAAGAAAAGAAGCGATTGATTGACAACTTGGGCGTTGACCTTATGATAGGCGGACATTGTGGATTGCCTTTCCACCACCTCGAAGAAAACCACCTTTGGTTCAATGCCGGAGTAATCGGTATGCCTGCCAATGATGGTACCGACCGAGTTTGGTATGCCATTGCAGAAATGAAGGACGACGAAATCGTTTTCACTCACCATTGTTTTGAATATGATGCCGTGGAATCCAGCGCACGAATGCGCGAAGAAAAGTTGCCTCAGGAATATGCAAAAACCTTACTCAATGGCATTTGGGATAGCAATGAAATTTTACCACCAGCGGAAACAGCCCTTCAAGGTCAACCCATTTCACTTTCCGACATCCAGGTTTGCTTTCCAAAGAAACCAGTTATAGTCCAAAGTAACAGAGCCTAAAACATCCCCAAAACTGTATTTCTCTCTACTCCTTTTGTTGTAGTTTTGATGTGGCGCCCAAACTTTATTTTGAGGGGTGAATCGGGTTTTATAAATTCGCTTTTTAGGTGCTTCTCCTTCTTCCTTAATCTCCTTATAATTATTAATTTAAGCCTTGCGTATCATTATGCGGTCATAGCTTTTTAGCCCAAGTACTGAGCCGAAGTTGTGCCATTTAAAATTTAGGATGAAGACAAACACCCGCTATATCATCTTGCTTAGCGTTTTGACGCTCACCTTGTTGCTTTCGCAAATCTTCTTGCAAAACAGCATATCTAGTAGCCAGAAAGATTCGTTTATAATCAATATCTCCGGTCGCCAGCGTATGCTTAGTCAAAAAATCACCAAACACGCCTTACAGCTTCGTTCGCATGTGAAAAACCCCAATTGGGATTATGTGGTGCCGGAATTGAATGAAACCTTAAAAGATTGGGAATTTGGTTTACACTATCTCACCGAAGATGAAGGAGCCAGTTTAACCAACCCAAAAGTTCAGGAGCTATTCTCCAAGGCAAAACCCTATTTTCAAGAAATTCAAGCAGCCACTATTGCGATTACTCAAATGCACAGTGTAGGGAGGGTTGATACCTTACAGGCGGAAGAACTCATCGAACGCATTCAGTCCAACGAAGAAAACTTTCTTGAATTGATGGACGAAATAACCTATGAACTCGACCGAATTTCTCAGGAAAAAATTTCCCGATTGCGCACCATCGAGTTCATTCTTTTGAGCTTTACACTTCTGATTTTGGCTTTAGAAGTATGGGGAATTTATCAGCCCTTAAGCAAAAAATTGCAATCGAAAAATGAACAAAATAAAAACCTCACCACCATCATCGATTCACTCGAAAATTACGGTGTCCTTTATTTGGATCCGGATTTCAAAGTGATAGGTGGCAACAAGGGAGCAAGTAACCTGTTTCAGTTCACCAAGGAAGAATTGACCGGGAAATACCTCGGGTTTTTGTTCGCCGAAGAACTGGCCGAAAACTTCAACCAAGACAAATGGGTGGAAATGGTTAAACAAAGAGGCATGATGCAAATAAGCGGTTCACATGCGACCAAATCGGGCGAAAACTTTTATGCTGCCTCTACCTTGCTGAAAGTGGAAACCGCGGAGGGAAAATTGGGGTATACCTTGCTGACGGTTGACCAGAGCCTGTATCTCAAAAATAGGCAACTAAATGAGCAAAACCAGCAATTAACGCAGTTCAACTACATCGCTAGTCACGACCTCAAAGAGCCCCTTCGAACGATCAAAGGCTTTTTAAAACTCATGGAAACGGAATATGCCGACGATTTGAATGAGAGTTACCAGACCATGATGCATCACATCGTTCATTCCGCAGATCGGATGGAAAACTTGATTACTTCCTTGCTCAGTTATGCCCAAACAGGCGCAAACCTGCAATTTGTTGAGCTCGACCTAAATCATCTGATAAAAGCAGTGGTAAGCGATCTTCAAAAACGAATGGAAGAAAGAGAGGTGAATTTTGAGTGTGAGAAACTGCCGAAGTTGGTGGCTAGTTCCGTAGAGATCCGCCAATTGTTCCAAAACTTGATTTCCAATGCCATTAAGTACACTCCCAAGAATCGCAAACCCAATGTGAAAGTTCGCTGTACAGAGGAGGAACAATTTTTCCATTTCACTATAGAAGACAACGGTTTCGGTATCGAAGAAAAATACCTTCATGAAATATTCAAGCCCTTCAAAAGACTACACGGTTCCGAAGATACCGAAGGTCAAGGTTTGGGATTGGCACATTGCCAGAAAATTGTGGAATTGCACCAAGGCAAAATTTGGGTAGAAAGCATCGTAAACGATGGTAGCCGTTTTCATTTTACCCTTTCCAAAAAATTGACGGTAAACTCCTAAACTTCAAATGGATACTCTTGGAGTACCTCCCCATCCATATAGAGAACTAAGGTATATTGACCTGTTTCCCATCCAGACACGGTTAACTTAAAGCCCATGTTGTAATTTCCTTTTTGCGGAAAAGTACTTTTACTCTGGTAGGTTCTGAGTACCGAACCAGCGGCGTCGATTACTTGATAACTCAATCTTCCCCCCGGCTTTTCGACTCGGTAACTCAATTTTGCTTCCACACTCACAGGCAAGCGAAGTACCTGTCTGTTTTCATCCATTTCTATTCGTCTTTTCTTTTCATACCAAGGCTCGTCCACCCCGTTGATGCTACAAACCAATTTGCGAAGCTCATCTACATCCTTGTTGTTTTCTTCAAACAAAGAAGTAGGCAACTCTCCATCACAAATGTTCCAGATAGCATCTTGTATCAGATCCTTTGAAATATTTTTTTGTGGTAAAAAGGCGACCAACTGGGCAATTCCCTTGGAAGGATGAACACCTACCTTAAAATCTGAATCCAAACTAGGCACGGCATTGGAAGCTTGACAACAATACCCATCAATTTCATTGACTTTTTTTTCGCGCGTTGCAAGCAGCTCTTGCTCCTCCACCACTAACATATCCTGCATTCCATCATCGATGGTGTGAAAAACCGAACCTCCAGGAATAACAATCTTCAAAACACCGCCTTTGATTACTTGTACTTCGAGATTTACCGCCTTGCCATTCATATTACCCGTAGACTTGGCCTGAATCTTTACAAGTCCTTCAGCCAATGCTTCATGAATGTTTTTGGTCGTAATGGCCTGAGCCGTGAGGGAACCAAAGAAAAATAATACAGCAAGAATCTTATACATAGCGAGAAGTTTTTGTAATCTTATTAACCCAATTTACTCCCTTGGTTACAAAAACGCTGCCATGATCTTGTTTCAAACTCTGCGATTAAAAATTCGATACTTCCATTCCTCCGACACATCCGCCTTCCATGCCTATCGGTCACTCGAGTCCGTTGCACGTTTTCAAGGATACGAGCCCATGAGCTTTGTGGAATGTGAAGAATTTATCACTTCTCAATTGGACGCGCAACTCAACCACGATGCCGCTTGGATTCAATTGGCTGTGGAAATGATAGAAAGCAAGCAACTCATCGGAGACTTTGGCCTATGCATGTCGGACCAAATTGCTGAAGTAGGATTTAGTTTTCATCCCGACTTTCAAGGAAAAGGATTCGCCACAGAAGCCTTTAGAGGAATGATTGACTTCTTATTTGCAAAAGAGGGTATTCGTCGACTTGTAGAAACGGTAGACGAAAGAAATCTAGCTTGCATACGCCTGTTGGAACGGTGCGGGTTGACAAAGGAAGGACATTTTCGTGAAAATATCTTCTTAAAGGGAGAATGGTGCAGTGAAATGCAATACGCTTTGCTGCGATCAGATTGGGAGCAACAAAAAAGCCTCCAGTCATAGAACCAGAGGCTTTGTATCTTAGAAAGACTTCTTTTTAGTATTCGAACGTTTCCATGAATTTCGTTGTAAAGTTTCCTTCACAGAAGTTCTTGTCATCCATCAATTTCAAATGGAATGGAATGGTCGTTTTGATACCTTCGATGATGTATTCACCCAAAGCTCTTTTCATTTTCAAGATCGCTTCATCACGCGTTTGAGCAACCACGATCAACTTTGAAATCATTGAATCGTAGTTTGGTGGGATAATATACCCAGCGTGTGCATGTGAATCTACACGAACTCCATGTCCACCTGGCGAATGGTAATCCGTAATTCTTCCTGGAGAAGGACGGAAATCATGGTCCGGATCTTCCGCATTGATACGACACTGAATAGCGTGCATCTGTGGGTAGTAATTCTTCCCTGAAATTTTATCTCCCCAAGCCAATTTGATTTGCTCCTTAATCAAGTCGAAGTTAATTACCTCTTCTGTAATCGTGTGCTCTACTTGGATACGCGTGTTCATCTCCATGAAGTAGAAGTTGCGGTGCTTGTCAACCAAGAACTCAACCGTACCTACTCCTTCGTATTTAACAGCTAAGGCAGCTTTAATTGCCGCTTCACCCATTTTCTCACGCAATTCATCCGTCATGAAAGGAGATGGAGTTTCCTCCACCAACTTCTGGTGACGACGTTGAATGGAACAATCTCTTTCCGACAAGTGACATGCACTTCCGTGTTGGTCACCTGCAATTTGGATCTCGATATGGCGAGGCTCTTCGATGAATTTCTCCATGTACAAACCGTCGTTACCGAAAGCCGCTCCTGCTTCTTGTTTAGCTGAATCCCAAGCTGCCTCCAGATCCTCTTCTTTCCAAACAATACGCATCCCTTTACCACCACCTCCGGCAGTTGCCTTCATGATGACAGGGTATTTGATTTTTTTCGCTTCTTTCTTCGCGTCTTCCAAGCTGTCCAAAAGACCTTCCGATCCAGGAATACAAGGAACACCAGCAGCGATCATTGTTGCTTTCGCTGTCGCTTTATCACCCATCGCAGCAATTTGCTCTGGCAAGGCTCCGATGAACTTAATTCCGTGTTCTTGACAAACTTTTGAGAATTTCTCATTTTCAGACAAGAACCCGTAGCCAGGGTGAATCGCATCGGCATTTGTAATCTCTGCTGCTGCGATAATGTTTGGAATCGACAAGTAAGATTGCTTACTCACTGGGGGTCCAATACAAACTGCCTCATCCGCAAAACGAACAGGTAAACTATCCTTATCTGCAGTTGAGTAAACAGCTACCGTTTTGATACCCATTTCCTTACACGTGCGAATCACACGCAAGGCAATCTCTCCACGATTGGCTATAAGTACTTTTTTAAACATACCGTGATGTTTTTAAGTGTTTTTGTTTCTGAAATAAGGTTTGGGCCTAGTTTGGCTCAACCAAGAATAATGGTTGGTCGTATTCTACTGGTGTAGCATCATCAACCAATACTTTCACGATTTTTCCGCTGAATTCAGCTTCAATTTCGTTGAACAATTTCATCGCTTCGATGATACAAACTGTAGAACCGTTTGAAATTGAATCTCCTACATTCACAAATGGATCCTTGTCTGGTCCAGCCGAACGGTAGAAAGTTCCGATCATTGGAGACTTGATTGTCAACAATTTTGAGTCATCAGCTGGAGCTGCTGCAGGAGCCGCTGGTGTAGCTGCTGGCGCTGCTGCTGGAGCAGGGGCTGCCGCTACTGGAGCTGCTTGAACCTGAGGTGCAGGAGCCGATGCTTGAACTATAATTGGTTGTTGATCATCCTTTTTCTTAGACGCTGATTTGATAACTATCTTGAAATCCTTTTTCTCGATTTCAACTTCACTCACTTGGGTTTTTGATACAAACTTGATCAGATCCTGAATCTCTTGAATATTCATGTTTGAGGTTTTATAAAGTTTTAAATGTACTAATAATAATCTTTTTTAGTAGGCCCATTTCAGGTACAAAGCACCCCAGGTAAACCCACCTCCAAAGGCAGATAAAATAATGTTGTCGCCCTTCTTCAATTGTGATTCATAATCCCACAAACACAAAGGCAAAGTTCCCGCCGTCGTGTTTCCGTATTTCTGGATATTAATCATCACTTTTTCGCTCGGCAAGCCCATGCGGTTAGCCGTAGCATCGATGATGCGCAAGTTTGCTTGGTGTGGGACCAACCAATCAACGTCCTCACTTTTCAAGTTGTTTCGGTCCATGATGTTTGCCGACACTTCCGCCATGTTGGTAACAGCAAACTTAAATACTTGCTGTCCTTCTTGCTTCACGTAGTGCAAGCGCTCATCAACTGTTTCGCGAGATGCCGGTCTGGCCGCTCCTCCTGCTGGTTGAACCAAGTATTTCACACCTGATCCGTCTGAATGCAATAGGAAGTCTTGGATACCCGTTCCGTCGGTAGTTGGTTCCAACAATACTGCACCCGCTCCATCTCCGAAAATCACACAAGTCGTACGGTCTTGATAATCGATTATTGACGACATCATATCTGCGCCAATTACAATTACTTTCTTGTACTTACCTGTTTGAATAAATTGACTTCCAGTAGCCAAGGCGTAAATGAAACCTGAACATGCCGCATTCACGTCAAAACTCCAAGCATTTTTCATTCCCACTTTGTCCGCTACTAGGTTAGCCGTGCTTGGGAAAGGGTAATCTGCTGTTACAGTTGCCACAATCACCAAGTCAATATCTAGTGGATCGAGTCCTTTCTTTTTCAAAAGTCCTTCTACAGCGCGAGCTGCCATGTCGGATGTAGCTCCATCCTTCATGATTCTACGTTCTTTAATTCCTGTACGTGAGGTAATCCACTCGTCAGATGTATCAACAATTGTAGACAATTCTTCGTTTGTCAACACATAATCTGGTAGATAACCTTGAACGCCTGTTATCGCTGCTGTAATTTTTTCCATAGTTATTTAAAAGCTTCGTTTACTTTGGTTGCCAAGCCATTCTTAGCGACCTCGTAAGCGTGTAGTATCATGTTCTTTACGGCAATGTCGTTGGAGATACCATGTCCAATAATTACATTCCCTTTTACTCCAAGTATAGGGGTTCCACCATAATTTTCGTAGTTGAAACGGTCAAAAAATTCATCGCGAATTCCTCGTTTGCGCATCAACATGTAGATCCCTTCTGCTTCCTTCAAAACCACATTTCCAGTAAAGCCATCACAAACGATAACGTCTGCTGCTCCCGTAAACAGGTCTCGACCCTCAATGTTTCCAATAAAGTTCAAACGATTCTGTTCGCGCAACAATTTATTGGTCGCCACGGTCGCCAAATTTCCTTTGGCATCCTCCTCACCTATACTCAACAATCCAACTCGTGGATTCTCAATATGGTGTACATTTTTCATGTACAAGGCGCCCAACTCGGCAAACAAAGCCAATGTTTCAGGTTTACAATCTGCGTTTGAACCCACGTCCAACAAAACTCCTTGTCCCCCATTGATTTGAGGAAGGGTAGAAGTAATACATGGACGGGTAACGCCTTCGATTGCTCCCAATTTGAACATCGCACCGATGAGCATGGCTCCGGTGTTTCCCGTGCTGGCGAAAACATTCAACTCTTTCTTTGCCAAAAGGTCGAAACCTACGGCAATGGAACTATTGGGTTTGGACGGTATTGCCTTCGTTGGGTGATCGTGCATGGTAATTACATCAGGCGCATGAACAATTTCATAACCTGCTGCATCCTCGCCAAACGAAGAAAGGCCACTCAAGATTTGCTCTTGGTCGCCTATCAAAACAATATTGCTATCCTGAGGAAGTTCCTTTTTAGCTAAAATCGCACCCTTGATATTAGCATCCGGTGCAAAATCGCCTCCTGATATATCTAAGCCGATCTTCATCAAGAAGAAGATTTACTCTGCTTACGCAGCTACTTCTTTCTCAGCAACTACTTTACCTCTGTAGTAAAGCTTCCCTTCATGCCAGTATGCATGGTGAAACAAATGCGGCTGTCCTGTTGTTGGACAAGTTGCGATATTCTTAGCAGTTGCCTTGAAGTGAGTTCTTCTCTTGTCTCTTCTTGTGGTCGAGATTCTTCTTTTTGGATGTGCCATCTTACTTTATATTAAATCTTTAATTCAAACTTTTTAGGATATCCCATGGCGACTGACCATCGTCTTCGTCGTCATCGTCATCCTCGTATTCTTCGTCTTCGTCGTGCAAATTTACGGTGTACTTCTCTACAGCTTGCATCATTTCTTCGTTGCACTCGCCTTCGTCGTGAATCAACTTAGCGGGCAGCGACACCATGATTAGCTCATAGATATTCTCTTTAACATCGATCTCGTATGAATCGGGGTGCAAAACCACCAAATTTTCGTCGTCCGACTCCTCGAAACCAAATTTAAAAATGATTTGGTACGCATCGTCTAAGTCAAATTTTAGCGGGTCCATGCAACGATCGCAAGGCGCCTGAATCCATCCAGTTAAGTTGAAATGAGCGATCAACATCGTCTCTTTTTTCTCCAGTACTAAATGAACTTTTACGCTTGCATCATCGATTCCTACGTAATTTTGCTCATCAAAGAACGCATTGTCAATTTCAAACTCGTAGTCGTGACTTCCGATTTTAAGCCCCACAAAGGGAATTACGAATGGTCGTTTCGAACTACTCATTTTTTGAAAATTGGAGGACAAAGGTAATATTTTAATTCCATTCTACCTCATAACCAGCAAAAAATTAATCTTGCTTTTCTTTATTCGATATCGCGTTGGTTCGAACGCCTTTTTTCCTTGGGTGAAATCGGCAAGGGGTTGGCATTGATTTCCTTATTTGCTTTGCGCATGCGATAAACGTCAATGGCTAGATAAATAGCCTCACGGAAGGAACTTGCAGACGCCTGATCCGTTCCAGCAATATCGAAGGCAGTACCGTGATCGGGTGAAGTGCGAACGATTGGTAAACCTGCCGTGTAATTAACTCCTTCATCAAAGGCCAGTGCCTTGAACGGAGCCAAGCCCTGATCGTGATACATGGCCAGTACCGCGTCGTATTGATTGCGCGCATGTGAACCAAAAAAGCCATCTGCTGGGAATGGTCCAAAGGCCAAAATTCCTTTGTTTTTTGCCAAATTCATGCCCGGTACAATAACATTCGCTTCCTCGTCGCCCATTTTACCATTCTCACTCGCATGTGGGTTCATCCCCAAAACGGCAATCTTCGGTCTGAGAATTCCAAAGTCCTTCTTTAAACTTTGCTCCACTTGGCTCAAGCGCTCGGCTATCATTTCTTTGGTTAATGCCGCGCTTACCTCTTTTAAAGCCACGTGAGTGGTTACCAAAGCCACGCGCAAGTTTCCTGCCACCATCATCATCAAAGCTTCGGCTCCTGCCATATCGGCCAAGTATTCCGTGTGACCCGGAAACTGAAATCCAGCCTTGGCAATTGTTTCCTTGGAAATAGGCGCGGTAACCAAGACGTCAATTTTGTTGGTCGTTAAATCCTTGGTTGCTTTTTCCAAGGAAAGAAAGGCATACTTTCCTCCTTCCTCGGTAGCCTTGCCCAATTCAATTTTCGGCTCCTCATCCCAGGACTGAACCACATTGATGCGCTTGCGTTTTGCATCACTCGCATCCTTGCATGTGGTGTACTGTATGTCTTCGCCATGCATGTTTTTCTTGTGAAAAGAAAGCGTTTTAGCCGAAGCGTAAATAACTGGCGTACAACCTTGTAAGATTCGATTATCAGCAAAGGCCTTGATAATTACCTCCGGACCTATTCCATTGATATCTCCGATGGTTATTCCTACACGAATATCCGCTAGTACTTCGTTTTCTTTTTCCATAGATTTTTGCTTTGTGCAAAAGTAAGGTTCTCAAGGATACAATTCGTATTGGAAATTCTCCACGTAAACAAATCCGCCTACATTGTTTGGGTTTTGCTTCTGATGAAGAACGGTATTGGGCACGTTCATTTTGTTCAACAGAAAACGCGTCTTGATGCGCGTGAGGTACTTTTCATCGCTAAAAACCGAGTCAATATACCCCGTGCAGAAACCCGGCAAATTGTACAAAAATGAGCGCTCTGATCGAAAGGGATAATCCTGCTTTTCTATGCGCAAAATAGCTCCTCGGTGGTAACTAAACTTCTGCACATCGCGTTCTATTACCTTGTTTTCTACTCGGTATATCTTGGTCGGACTCGGCAAGTCGCCCACTATTATTTTGTCCTTTGGCGTTGGGCTCAACAGACGATCTATTTCCAACGGATTTTTCAATTTTTTATCGCGCAACAGAAAAAGATAATTCCCCGTTTCCGAATTGCGGTAAACGGTATACTTGTCCGCTTTTTCTATCAAGGTATAGACGTGATACAGGTCCTCCTCATTGTCATCGTAAGAGGGCATAAAATCGCCCGCTCCAAAACGCACCATCGAATCCTTTAAAACTGCGCGGTACAAGTCCGTGTTTTTTACCTTCGGATAGGCAAAATCGAAGCGACTAATCACCTGATCGTCGAAAAATCTGCGGTGCGAGACGCGTGAAATGGAGCCGTCCTCCCGAAAGTAATATTCCCACTGCTCGCGGGGCACCATGGACGTGGTGTCAACCTGCGTAACGCCCTCTATGCGTGGGTAAATACTGCGAACGATGCGACAAATACGCTGACGAGCCACCAGGGTGTCGTTGAACCACAAGGGAAAAGAAATTTCCTTGCCCAAATCCGAATACATCACCTGGTAATTGATCATGGCAGGCGGACGTTTGCGCTTGATTAAGCTCTTGCGCTTCCCCTCCGACTGACAAGCAACCAACCACAACCCCAAGAAGACGATTAGATAGAACCGCATTTTTTTGCTTTGATTGAAGATAGGGAAAAAGATAGGAAAAGAAATCAAGAACCACTTCATCTAGGATTTCGACCAACTTTCTTGAAAAAAAATTTTGTTGACGCGCATAATAAGCCGCTAAAGTTTGAAACCCTAGAAAAACAAATAATAAAAACCACTAATCGATTAGTTACAAGTAATATAGCAACTAATCCTTTTGGAGTAAATAGGAATTTTTTTTTGCTATTTGTTTGGTGAACAATGAAAAAATAGTTGTAAACTGTAAAAAGCTATTCGCCTCTACTACGGTTATAATTGCCATTACTATTTACTTATTAAAACTACTTGCTATGAAAAAGTTAATCACATTCACTTTGGGCATCGCCTTCCTGATTCCATCACTTTGCTGGTCTCTCAATTCTCCTACAGTCGTTTGGCCCAATCAAGACGGGTACTATGTTCAACCTGGAGCAAACCAATTGTTCCAAGTTCAGACAAATGTTAACAATTGTGTCGCTTATGTTACCTTGTATACAATCAATGCCGGAGTGAAAACCCTTGTGGAAACCAAGGAAATCAAGGCCAAGAAAAATCATAACCATGTTGATTTACACATTAAAATCCCTCAATGTCTTGCAACATCAGAATTGTGTATTGGTGTAAGAAATAAAAAAGGAACAAGCTATTCAAACGAGGTATTCCGCTATCTTACCAGTAGTCAAATGGAAATTTCTATTCCGTATCCGGTCCCTTTTCTTCAGTTTAAATGTATGGACGACCCATGGGAGCCGATTATTCCAAAGGGATGCAAAGCGAGCCTATCTAACCCTACACCCGACCCTACTCAAAATTACAACGGCTTGGTTCATTATTTTGAGAATTTTCAAAATCCATTTTCGGACTCCCCGATAGCTACAACCAATAACGGCACAGGTTTTTCCCCTTATCATCTTCCATACTCACCACAACAACAAGAAATGGGGGGTGTGTTCAAGTATACGATTCCAGCGCCCCCATGCTCTCCAAAAGGAAATCTCTTTAATCAAATGATGTTTACAAGGCCCAACATTCCTTATACACTTATTGACTTCCCTGCAGATCAAACTATTATCAATCCAGAAATGTTACCATGTTCGGACAAAGTAAAATGCAACCTACCTCAAGTAACATTTGTTTATTTGCCCTCTGTAGCGAGCATCGACATCCCATACTCTTCAATTCTAGATGTTAAATATTATGCAGTTGAAAATGGTCAACTAATAGAAAACGGATATATGACAAATGCAGGTACCGTTTTCGGTTATCCGAATCCTATTGGTCAGAAAATTGTTTGTTATGACCATCTTTTAGATCAAAATGGTGATGCTGTAACTAGGAATTATATTGTTGAATATATTTTCACAACCTCACTACTTATCCCTATACCTTCCTATCAAACAATAGATATTACTTGCCGTATTCAAATTCCAACATCCGTATCTCCAACAAATTCACCAGCCCTCGTTACAGCAAGTAACAAAGTTCAAGAATTTATCAATTTATTCAACAACCTTATGTCTCAATTTGGTCAACTTCCTGGAGTTAATGAAAAGTATATTTGTGATTTGATTTTCACGTTATTCGATGCTTTACCTAATGGCATTGATCGAGTTGACGACATTGCGTTTAACAAAAACCTTTCCGAAGAAGTTCTTGCCAGAATTACAAATGTTTTATCAGCAGTTAATAATTCAGAAGACGTTTTGACCACTTATTGGTTGTTTAACTCAAATAAACGATTCGAAACCAAAGACTTTACTCCCAATGAAAACGGACACTACCAACTATTCATTCAGAATAAATATGGTGTTTCCAAGGAGGTATATACACTTACATTGAAAACCAATAAACCAGTTGCATCCTGGAATTTAATCGACATTGTTGATGATAGTCTTTACGCTTTATTTTTCGAAGGCCTTCCTAATGACCTGAAAAGTGTTGAACAATTGAAAAACCAACACTCCAAAGAGTACAATGAACTGAAAGATAGAAAGAATGTGGTCTACCCACAGCTTTATTTTTCGAATAACGACATGAATTTACTTTCAGAAGTAAAAGTCTATCCTAACCCTGTAAACGATATATTGTCTTTCGAATCTTCGATTCCTTTCAACTTTGATGGATTTAGCTTTATTATTTATTCAATTGAAGGAAAAGAACTTCATCATGGAGAAATTAACTCAACAGGTCAAATTAACATAGAGTCTTTACCTCAAGGGAAGTACATAATAAAACTTATAGACTCCTCTCAAATACACACGGTTAACCTCAAATTTCTCAAACAATGAAAAGTCTAGCAATAATCCTTTTGATATTTAGCACCCACGCATTTGTCCATGCGCAACTGTTTGAAGATCATTTTGAAAAAATCTGGGACTCCCAAATTCCATTATTTCAAAATGAAGCTATTCGGGATGTAAAGTTCATTGACTCTACTTACGGGTTGATATTGACTAGAACATTAGGTGCAAATCAGGCTTTAAACGAATATCGCACGTTTGACGGTGGTTATAGCTGGTCCAAAACAACGATACCCAATCTCAATGGGACCAGCACAGAAATCGAGTTTGACGGTAATAATTATACTTATGCGTTTATTCAGTTTGGACAAGATGTATATGGCGATTCTGGTTCTATAATTGTTTTTAGAGAGATAGATTATAATTCAAATTATAATTCCCTCAAAACTGTACCCATTCCAGCTGCGATATATATTTCAGATATTTCATTATCAAACTATACCAGTACCAAAAAGTATCTCACAGTTAGAAATTTTGTCAATTTAAATGAACAAATCAATGGGATTTTCTATACTTCGAACAATTTCGATAGTTTGATTTTCATTTCTAATCACACGCCTTATAACATCTGTGAGCATTCTGGGAAAAGCTATTATTTTCATGATAACACGATTTATAAGATTCTTGAAGGAAGCATAGAGAAATACAGTGAATGTTACATTCATTGTTCTAGTGACATGAAAGTCAAGGTAATGAAAAACCAAGCAGATCTTTTTGTTTATTACGATTTAAAATGTCACGATCAAATTGGAGCTCATAATTTATTTAATGCCGGTATACAACAAATCATACCCCAAAATCAAGAAATTCATTTCTTACGAACTCATAGTTTAAAAAATCAACTTTTCGGAGATACTCTATTTTGGGGTACTTCCCAACCGAATAAATATATTCTTGGAGAAGATTCTAGTTTGGCTATGAATGAAATTGGAAGAACAGGGTTTGGCGATCTGAAGTTTGTTGACAACTATTATTATTCTCAATTTATTAATGATTCCGTTGCGTTCGTTTTCAGCTATATAAATAACGAAGACAGCACCTGGTGCCTCTTTAAAACCACAACGGGACAACCTGGGTACAAAACCTATATAGGTCATGGTACGGCTGAAATCAATGAAATACGTACGGAACAACGCTCCATCTCAATCTACCCAAACCCAACGGTGGGGAATATTCAAATTGATTTTGGCAATCTGGAAGAATCAGTTGAGTTTCAAATCTATGATTCTCAAGGAAAAATCTTGTTGACAGGAAATAGTTCAGAATCTATTCTAGAGGTTCCTTTATCGGATTTGGGACCTGGCATTTATCATCTTCGAATAATCGATCATGATAAGGAAGTATTGCTACATGAAAGAATTGTAAAACAATAACATTACAGCTAACCTTTACTACTATTGCTTATTCTTCATTGTCCTCTTGCTTTCTGTAAGGGGACAATTGAAGAAAATGAAAAACTTTACAACAACCTCAACTACTATCACTTAAACACGCCCTCAAAAATCTCACTTGAGGGCTTGTTGCTTAGCGCACGTCTCCTCCTGCACCAAAACCTTTTTCGGGAGCCATGAATGATAGTTCACCTTTTTCGTTTTCGGCCATCAGGATCATCCCTTGTGATTCAATTCCTTTGATCTTGCGGGGTGCAAGATTCAATAGGATTTGTACCGTTTTTCCTACTACTTCTTCTGGTGTGTAATGTTCGGCTATACCCGAAACAACGGTTCTTTTGTCGATGCCGGTGTCTACCAACAACTTCAACAATTTATCCGCCTTCTTCACCTTTTCCGCTTCCAAAATGGTTCCCAATCGGATGTCCATCTTCGTAAAATCCTCAAAAGTGATTTCTTCTTTCACTGGTTCAAAAGCCTTGTTTGCTACCTGCGCGTCTTTCAAGAATTGGATTTCGGCCTCCACTAGGCTATCGTCAATCTTTTCGAACAAAATACCTGGTTGTTCAATGATCGTTCCAACGCTTGCAATATCGATTGCTCCTGCTTTGGTCCAACTCGTGTCGGCCAATTTCAAGGCTTGCTTCAGTTTTTCCGCCGTGTTTGGCAAGAAAGGTTGAAGAACCACCGCCAAGTTACCCGTAATTTGAAGGGCAATGTGCATGATGGTTTTCACGCGTTCTGGATCGGTTTTCACCAATTTCCAAGGTTCCGTGTCGGCCAAATATTTGTTCCCCAAACGTGCCAAGTTCATGGCTTCGGCTTGTGCGTCTCTTAGTTTGTAGGCGTATAGTAAACTTTCAATTTTCGCAGGGAAGGCTTTTACCTCGTCCAATACTTTTTGGTCTTCATCCGTAAAGTTTCCTGCTGCTGGAATGGCACCTTCGTAGTACTTGTTGGTCAATACCAAGGCACGGTTCACGAAGTTCCCCAAGATATCGGCCAACTCCGAGTTGATACGTGTTTGGTATTCCTTCCAAGTGAATTCTGCATCCTTTGTTTCGGGTGCAATGCTGGTCAAAACGTACTTCAATTCGTCTACCTTGTTCGGGTAGCGCTCCAAGTATTCGTGCAACCAAACTGCCCAGTTGCGAGAAGTCGAGAATTTATCGCCTTCCAAGTTCAAAAACTCGTACGCAGGAACATTATCTGGTAAAATCAAATCGCCGTGATCTTTCAACAAGATTGGAAAAATGATGGCGTGGAAAACGATATTATCCTTCCCAATGAAGTGCACCAATTTGCGGTCACCCTTCCAGTAATCTTCCCAGTTTTTATTGTTGTCTTGCGCCCATTGTTTGGTCGCAGAAATATATCCAATCGGTGCATCCAACCAAACGTACAATACCTTTCCTTCAGCGTTCGGAAGAGGAACTTTCACTCCCCAATCCAAGTCGCGCGTCATGGCACGTGGACGTAAACCTCCGTCAATCCAAGACATACACTGTCCCACCACTTGATTTTTCCATTCCTTCGGATTGTGCTGTTGAACGCCATCCAATTTTCCGTCCTTGATCCATTCTTTCAACCACTCTTCGTGATTTTGCATCGGCAAGTACCAATGCGAAGTCTGACGCATAACGGGTGTTTTACCACTCAAGGTAGAAACGGGATTTTTCAAATCTGTAGGGCTCAATGCCGAACCACATTTCTCACACTGATCGCCATATGCAGAAGGGTTTTGACACTTTGGACATTCTCCTGTTATGTAACGATCGGCCAAGAACTGTTGGAACTCTTCGTCGTAATATTGCTCTGAAGTTTCTTCGGTGAACTTTCCTTTTTCGTACAAAACCTTGAAAAAGTCTTGACTCGTTTGGTGGTGAATTTCAGCAGAAGTACGGTGGAAAATATCGAAACCTATGTTGAAATCTTGGAAGGATTTTCCAATTATCGCATTGTATTTATCAACGATTTCCTGGGGAGTTGTCCCCTCTTTTTTAGCGCGCAAAGTAATCGCAGCACCGTGTTCATCACTACCACAAATGAAGGCAACATCGTGACCTTTCAAGCGCAAGAAGCGAACGAAAATGTCGGCTGGTAAATAAACGCCAGCAACGTGCCCCAAATGAAGAGGTCCGTTGGCGTAAGGAAGTGCTGCTGTTACTGTATATTTTGCTAATGACATCGTATTCGAAATATGCCGGCAAAGATAAACAGAAAATAGGGATCCGGGCGAAGATGGTTAGGGAACAATCTGGTCGATGCTGAACCAAATTACGGGATTCAAGTTTCCTTCCTTCACCTCTAAAACAGGATGCTCCAATTTGAGCTTACCCGAGCGCTTCGACTCGACCTCTGTGGAAGAAAGAATTTTTCCTGTTTTATAGGCAAAATAGGTCACTTTGTACTTATTCTTCCCTTCTAACCCTTTCAATACCAACTTATTGCTTTTTTCACCCACCGGTCGTTGGCTCTCAAAATAGTCGTTGTTACCCGTAATTACATTTTTCAGCTGGGCGCAGTCAGATTCATCCGATAGTCGGTTGGTATACACATTATACGAACGATTCATCAACACACCGCTTGCATCCTTCCCATTCTGACCGAGATAATAGTGTATTTCTTTGATGCTTTCTGCTTTTTTGAAAAGGCCAACTTTTTCATCTGCCACTTGCGTTATGGTCTGGTACTTCCCTTCTCCTTCCATCAAGGTGGTTTGAGCGGTAAATTGCATGTATTCTTGTGTTCTAATCAGAGGAGTCCAAATGGATCGATCGTCCTGCCCTTTGCCATCGGCTTGATGAAAAAATACTTCCCACAAATTGAAGCCCGCCAAACCGAGAAAACCTGTCGTCATGATGTCTACAGGTAGTGTTTTATTGCCACTGCAATCTCCAAGTTGATCGGCCGTTTGAGTTTCGCTAAAATAGATGGGCTTTTTGTAGTGCTGATGCAAAACTTTGATCCGCTCCGAAAGAACATTGTTGCTACTCAAACTAAAATGAGAGGCAGAGGCTTTGTAAACATTCATACAAATCACATCGATATAGGGACTTTCCCAACTCGTGTCATTCGTTCCTCCTGGTTCATTCGGATACAAGGGATTGTTCAAGCCCGGCATGTGACTCAAAGCCGCAAGTGGATGGTCGGTATACCCCAATTCTTCTTTGATGTATTTCCCCATTTCGTGATGAAACTTGGCCACTGCCTTCCTAGTCGGTGAATCTCCTTTTTCGGTATCGTAAGGAGAACCTGGAATTCGGTCGTCTTGATTCATCCAGAAGGGTTCACTCATCAACTCAATAAAGCTGATTTGGGCAGAATAACCCCAACGCGCCATGATGTAGCGGTAACGCTCCTTGAAATATTTAAAGGCTTCTGGTTTGGTGATAATCTCGCTCGGTTTGGTTAGTACAAACGCCTCTTGGTAGGCATAAGCTGGACGTTGTGACTCCGGACTCACCCCAAAATCCCATGACTTAAACTCGTTGTCAAAAATTTTAAACGGCGATTGGATCATGCAATTGAACTGAATCATCAAATCTTTTTCTTCCGCAATTTCAAAGAAGTGATCCATTTCCCAAGCCAGGTTGAGACGATCGGTGTAATTCCCCAACTTTTCGAATTCGATTTCGGACGAGGTAGGTTCCATAATGAAGCGAATGTACTTTCCTCCCTCGTTTGCATATCGTTTAATATCTTCCTGATAAATGGTCCAAGCGGAAAGGTTCAGCTCGTCTTTTGGGTTACCCGAATAGTACAAGTTGTTGTCTACATACGGTGAAAACAAGTTGGCCCCCACGGGATAAATCATCTTTCCTCCTCTTTCGAAGTTTTTCTGATTGGCATGTACACGAACCAAGCCCGCTTTGTTACTTTTCACTATTTCAACCGCTTGGGTGCGAACAGAGCGAACTTCTTCACCGTTGATCCACTCTTTGATTTCGACCTTCCATTTACCAGCATCTGGCAAAGCTACACGAAAACGGAAGGGATACAGCGTCTGCCTTTTAATCCAAGTATTTTGAATTTTCTCGCGTGAATAATCTTGGTAATAAAAACCCTCAACCGACTTTTCTTGACCTGTTTCACTATTGGTAAACGTAGCCGTGTATCTCACCTGCCAACTCAAATATGGGTTCAACATTTGATCGGCGGGTACCTTTCGATTCATGATGAAGTTTTTCATTTTTTGATACACTTCCTCTTTGGGAATGAATCCCAACTCAACCGTTCGAAACGTTCCAACTTTTCCCTTTTCATCCCCACTCAATAAGACCACGTCCTTTTGAGGAGTTAGGTAAATCGGTGAATTAACTTGAGCAAATAAGTTCCCACAAAAGAGAAGAAAGAAAAAAGCAAGTATTCGGTGCATGTCGATTATTTTGAATCGAAAAGTTAAGCATTCAAAAAGGAATGCCTGATTAATTCATCCTAAGTTTTCCTTAATTCTTTTGGTGCCGCTGGGCTAAAACTTCTTCAATATCCTTCAGTGAAAATCCTTTTTTCTTCAACAACATGAGGTAGTGAAACAACAAGTCTGCCGATTCGTTCAGGAACAATTTATCATCATTTCCCATGGCTTCAATCACGGTTTCAACCGCTTCTTCACCCACTTTCTGAGCTACTTTCGCCACACCTTTTTGCGAGAGTGAAAAGACATACGATTTTTCGTCTTTGGCCTCTAATCGTTGATCGATGATTCCTTCGAGGGTTCGAACCGTGAACTCTTCTTGGTTCGTAAAACAAGAAACATCCCCTGTGTGACAGGTAGGACCAACAGCTCGTACTTGAAATAAGATGGTATCGTTGTCACAATCCCATTCGCAGGATTTCCAGAATAAATAATTACCCGATTCCTCACCCTTGACCCAAAGTCTATTTTTGGAACGCGAAAAAAAGCAAATTTTATTGGAATTCATGGTTTGCTCGTAGGCTTCCAAATTCATGTAGCCCAACATACGAACCTGCTTCGATCCTTCCTCTTGAATAATTACAGGAATCAAGTTGTTCTTTTCAAATGCTGCTACAATCGTACTGGTATCTCTTGTTGCCATAAGGTCTCTTTTAATGTTTTTATTTTCAATTTTTCGAAGTGGAACAAGCTTGCCGCCAAGGCCCCTGTTGCCTTTGTTTGTTCGAATACATCGATGAAATCTTGCTCCGATCCCGCACCGCCTGATGCGATAACGGGTATGTTCACCAAGGACGAAACTTGTTTGGTTATTTCCAGTGAATAACCCGCTTCAGTTCCATCGGCTGCCATCGAAGTCAATAGGATTTCTCCCGCTCCTCGATTTTCGGCTTCTTTCACCCAATCCAAGCAACGTTTGTTGGTTCGGTTTCTTCCTCCTTGTGTATACACCCACCAATCGTTTTCAATTTTATTGGTGTCTACTGCCAAAACCACACATTGATTTCCGAAGTATTTCGCAATGTCATTAATCAACTGAGGATTGGATACCGCAGCCGAATTGATGCTGATTTTATCCGCTCCAGCTTCGATCACTTTTCGAGCATCTTCCAAGGTTCTTATTCCTCCTCCCACGGTAAAAGGAATCGACAAATGGCCCGCCAAATTTTTGACCAAAGAAAGTAAGGTTCCACGATTTTCAACCCCGGCTGTAATGTCCAAAAAAACCAACTCATCGGCTCCTTCAACCTCATATCGTTTCGCCAATTCCAAAGGATCGCCTGCCGAACGAAGGCCTTCAAAATTAACTCCCTTTACGGTCCATCCGTCTTTGATATCCAAACAAGGAATAATTCTCTTTTTTAGCATAAGGCAAATAATTCGTTGATGTCAATTTTCCCTTCGTAAATGGCTTTACCAACGATGGCCCCTTCGCAACCGATTTTTTCCAAGGCTTTCAAATCATCCAAAGAAGAAACCCCACCACTCGCTATCAAATTCAATTTTGGCTTTCGTTTTAAAATTTCTCGGTACAAATCAAGGGAAGGTCCTTGTAACATTCCATCTTTCGAAATATCGGTGCAAACCACATTATTAATTCCTTGACGATTGTAATAATCAATGAAATCAAAGACGCTCAAATCCGTTTCTTCTGTCCAACCTTGAACCGCTATTTTCCAATCCTTACAATCCGCGCCTAGGATAAATTTATCCGCGCCAAATTCGGCAATCCAACTTTTGAATTCCTCTGGATTCTTCACGGCCAAACTTCCAACGGTTACTTGTTTTACACCTTTCGAAAGGACGAATTCAACATCGGCTTTGGTCTTCACTCCGCCTCCAAAATCAATGACAAGATTCGTTTTTTCGCAAATTTCTCGAACTATTTCTCCATTTTGTATGCCCATTCCCTTTGCTCCATCCAAATCTACTACGTGCAAATACCGGCATCCTTTGCTTTCCCAATCCTGGGCAACTTCAACTGGATTGGTATAATAGGTTTTAGCTGTATCGTACTTCCCTTCCGAAAGTCGAACACAGGCTCCATTCAATATATCTATGGCTGGTATGATTCTCATAATGCTAAAAAGTTTTGTAAAATTTTGCGCCCGTTTTCTCCTGATTTTTCAGGGTGAAATTGGACACCGTAAAAATTGTTTTGGTGGATTATGGAACTCAAATTCTCCACATAATTCAACCCTCCGATGGTCGCTTTTCCGGTCTCGATATAATACCCGTGAACGAAATAGAAATCAGCAACTAGGGCTACATCCTTGGTCAAGGCATCTTGCTTCAAATAATCGTGGTTGTTCCAACCCATGTGTGGTACACGGTCCAATCCATTCTTTGGAAAAGCCTTTACAGCCAGATCGAAAACCCCAAGCCCTTGACAATTGCCTTCTTCCAAAAAAGAACACAAAATTTGTGCTCCCAAACAAACGCCTAAGAAGGGTTGCTGTAATGTTGGAATAAACTCGACCAAATCTTTTTCTTCAAGAGCCTTCATGGCTTGAGCCGCATCCCCCACTCCGGGAAAAACGACCTTTTCGGCCTTTCTTATTTCATCTTTATCAGATGTCAGGATAGTTTCAGCTCCAAGCGACTTCAAGGCATTTTGTACCGAAGTCACATTCCCCGCTCCGTAATCAATGATGGCAATCATAAGCTTCCTTTTGTACTAGGGATTTGAAAATCGTTTCCTTGTTTGACCGCTTGTTTCAAACACTTGGCAAAAGCCTTGAAAATGGATTCAATCAAGTGGTGATCGTTATCTGCCGAAGCTTGAACATTGAGGTTGCACTCCGCCTTATCGCAAAAGGACTTGAAAAAGTGTTCCCACAGCTGATTCGAAATTTCTCCTGTTTTTTCTGCCTTAAAATCAGCCGACCAAACCAGCTGCGCTCTTCCACCAAAATCCAAGGCTACCTGAGCCAAACTTTCATCCATCGGCAAGACAAAGGCATAACGTTCAATTCCTTTTTTAGAACCCAAAGCATTCTTAAAAGCCGAACCCAAAGCCAAACCGATATCCTCGATGGTGTGGTGTTCGTCGATTTCCAAGTCCCCGTTTGCTTTGACTGTTAAATCCACTTGTCCGTGACGAGCAATTTGATCCAACATGTGATCGAAGAAAGGCAAACCTGTTTCAATTTTTCCCTTTCCAGACCCATCCAAATTCACTTCAATTTGAATCTTGGTTTCATTGGTATTTCGAACCAAACGCGCTTGTCGACCATACCCTTTGAGATATTCGTAAATCTCTTTCCAAGTCTGTACCTGACAATCCGCAGCGGAATCTTGTGTCCCAATAAAAATGCTCTTTGTTCCGAGATTTTTCGCCAGTTCCACATCGGTTAAGCGATCACCGATCACGAAGGAATTTTGCAAATCGTACTCTCCTTGTAAATAAGAAGTCAGCATCCCTGTTCGTGGTTTGCGCAAGGGTGAATTCTCCGACTCAAAACTTCGGTCGATTCGGATATCGTAAAAACGAATTCCCTCACCTTCCAGAGCTTCTAACATCTTGTTCTGTGCTGGCCAAAAGGTAGCTTCCGGAAAGGAATCCGTTCCCAAACCATCTTGATTGGTCACCATCACCAAGGTATAATCCATCTCCTGAACGATCTTTCCGAGGTAGGTAAATACCCCTGGTAAATAGCTCAATTTCTCAAGACTATCCACTTGAAAATCCACAGGTGGTTCCTGAATCAGGGTTCCGTCACGATCAATAAACAGTACTTTTTTCACGAATAAAGGTTTTAATGGTTTGTATCAATTTTTTGTTTTCCACCTCTGTTCCTATTGAAACACGAAGGGCATTTTCTCCAACATCTTTTCGTCTTCGAACTACAATTCCTCTTTCCAATAAATAGGCATAAAGTTCAGTGGCATCTTCGAAGATTCCCAAAATGAAATTGGCATCCGATGGATAGAGCTTTTGGGTTATTTCAAGCGTTTCTAACTCATCGAAAAGAATGGCTCTTTGTTCCAAAATCTGCGCGATCTCGTCGATTACTTGATCCTTGTTTTTCAACTTTTCCAGTGCCGCTTTTTGGTTCAACTCGCTCACATTGTAGGGTGGTTTCAATTTGTTCAACCAAGAAACGACTTCCACATTTGCAAAAGCCAATCCAACACGAGCACCTGCCAGTCCGAAAGCCTTGCTCATGGTTTGAAGCACTACCAAGTTTGGAAAATCAACCAGGCGTTTACTCCAACTTTCACTCAAGGCAAACTGAACATACGCCTCATCCAAAACAACCAAACCTTTGAAGCGGTTCAGACATTCCAAAATGATGCCCTCCTCGATGCTATTGCCTGTTGGGTTATTTGGTGAACACAGAAACAGAAGTTTGTTGGTAGGGTTCTCCCAAAAGCAAGCATCCTGAGGCAATATAGGCTGGAAACTTTTATCCAAATTCAACTCTATTGCATCCACCGCATTGATTTCAGCGGATACCTTGTACATACCATAAGTCGGCACGAAGGTTACGATCTTGTCATGCCCAGGTTGACAAAAGGTGCGAATCAACAAGTCAATAATTTCATCACTTCCGTTGCCAATGAACATATTTTCAGTCGGCACTCCATTGTAAAGCGAGAGCTCCTTTTTCAGTTCATTTTGAAAAGGATCCGGATAGCGATTGTAGTTCCCATTCGGGTTTTCATTGGCATCCAAATAAACTTCTGCTTTGCCCGAAAACTCATCACGTGCACTGGAGTAGGGTTTTAAGCGTCTCAATTCGGGTCGTATCAATTGTTCAATTCTAGTCATTTTTCAGTTTTTTTAGTCGAACACTAACGGCATTTTTGTGGGCATCCAATCCTTCAGCTTCCGCCATGATTTCGATGATTGGACCGAGGTTTTTAATTCCTTTTTTGGAGATTTCTTGGAAGGTGATTTTCTTCACGAAGCTGTCGAGCGAAACCCCTGAATAGGCATTTGCATAACCATTCGTCGGCAGGGTGTGATTCGTTCCCGAAGCATAATCTCCAGCACTTTCGCAGGAGTAATTGCCCAAGAAAACAGAGCCAGCATTCTCTATCAGATCCGTTTTAGAAGACGCATCATCAAAAGCAAGAATCAAGTGTTCGGGTGCGTATAGGTTCGAAAATTCAAAACAGTCCTTTAGGCTATCCAATAGAATAATCATGCTCGAATCAATGGCCTTTTGTGCCACTTCTTTTCTTGGCAAAACAGCCAATTGCTTCGCAACTTCTTCTTGCACTTCTTGGGCAATTTTTTCCTTTGTCGTCAACAAAACAACCTGGCTATCGGGTCCGTGTTCTGCCTGAGACAACAAATCAGCTGCTACGAAACTGGGTTCTGATTTTTTACCCGCAATAACCAAAACTTCACTTGGTCCAGCAGGCATATCTATCGCCACACCCATCACTTGAGCTCTCTGTTTGGCTGCCGTTACGTAAGCATTTCCTGGACCAAAAATTTTCGAAACTTGAGGAATACTCTCCGTCCCAAAGGTCATCGCTGCAATGGCTTGAATCCCTCCAACTCGGGCGATGTTTTCAATTCCACATAGCTTGGCCGCATAAACGATCGCCGGATTGATTTCTCCCTTCTCATTCGGAGGAGTGCACAAAACGATCTCCTTGCATCCCGCAATTTGTGCTGGGATACCCAACATCAAAACCGTTGAAAACAAAGGCGCAGATCCACCCGGGATATACATGCCCAC
>JAOASF010000108.1 GCA_025210175.1 Crocinitomicaceae bacterium
GGTTAAGGCTGTTCAACAAATGGAAAACGAACGCAATGGTATGGAAGGAGAGAAGGCTTACCCTTACGAAATCGATAAAAATTGTATCCCTCACTGTGACAGCTTCATGGACAATGGGTATACGAAGGAGGAAATGAAGTTGACCAACGAAACGAAGAAAATTTTAGATCCGAGTATCTCTGTAAGTGCCACAGCGGTTCGCGTTCCAGTAGTAGGTGGTCACTCCGAAGCTGTAAACATTGAGTTTGAAAACGAGTTCGACTTGAACGAAGTGAAAAATATTCTCGCCAATACAGCCGGAATTAGTCTTCAAGATCAACCCGAAAAGAACCTATACCCAATGCCAAAAATGGCAGAAGGAAAAAATGAAGTCTTCGTTGGAAGAATTCGAAGAGATGAAAGTCAAGCAAAAACACTGAATTGCTGGATTGTTGCCGATAACTTAAGAAAAGGAGCTGCTACCAATGCGGTTCAAATCGGTCAACTTTTGATCAGCAAAGGGTTTTTGAATAACTATATCACATACTGAGACCAAAAAGGGCAGCTATCCGAGATAGTTGCCCTTTTCTATTTTATTTTTTCTATTCTTCTTTCTGAATTCTCTTATTCTTGCTTTTTCAGCTCTTCATCCACCTTTTCGAGCTCTTTAAAAAACTCCTCTCCATATGCTCGGATGAGTGGTTCTTTCAAAAAACGGTAGACTGGTACATCCAGTTTATCACCACAAGAACAAGCTGGTTCACAAATATGCCATTCACTATAATTTATAGCCGTTAAGGTTTCAAATTCTTTCACCCTAATCGGATACAAGTGACAAGAAAGAGGCTTCTTCCAATCGGTTTTCCCTTCAATATGAGCTTTTTCAATGGCGCATTTGGCAATCTTGTTTTCATCGAAATAGACAAAGGCACACTCCCCACCATTAATCAAAGCGGAAACTGGTTCATTGTCTTGATCCATATAAAACACCCCGCTTTTCTCCACCTCGGCAATGCCCTCTGGTCGCATGTACGGTTTGTAAAGCTCCAGATTTTCCTCCATAATGTCCACTTCCTCCATAGTCAATGGTGCTCCAGCATCTCCTTCTACACAACACGCTCCTTTACAAGCACTTAAATCGCACACAAACTTGCGATCGAAAATCTCTGTCGAGATCACTTTATTGTCAATTTCTACCAACATACACCTGCTTTCTTGGCACAAAGGTACATTATCCATTTTGTTCAGGTTGACCCTATCGCTTTACCACTTTCAACTTTTTCGATGCCAACTCTTTGGTTTTCTAAATTCTATGCTTAAATTTGCACAAGTTTTATTTACAATTTGAAAGAAACGAGGGGACGAAAGTCCCCTCTTTTTATACACAATGATTAGCAAAAACAAAGTCATCAAACTCGCCCAAGAACGCATCGACGAACTCGATCGCGGCTTGTTCATCGTTGAAGTTCGCATTTCTGCATCCAATGTAATTCATGTGGAACTAGACAAAGAAGAAGGCAATGTGGCTGTTGAAGATTGTGTATCCGTGAGTCGCAATATTGAGCACAATCTCGATCGCGATGCAGCGGATTTTGAATTACATGTTTCCTCCGCTGGTTTGGACAAACCTTTACGCGTTTTGCCTCAGTATCTAAAAAATATTGGTCGCAACGTAACTGTAAAGTTGAAAGACAACACCAAAGAAGAAGGAGAACTCATTCGCGCTTCTGAACAAGAACTGACCATTCGCCAAGAAAAGAAAGTGAAGTTAGAAGGCAAGAAGAAAAAAGAACTTGTAGTGGAAGAAAAGACCTTCGCACTTACAGATATAAAGGATACAAAAATTGTTATTTCATTTAAATAGGTCAACATGAATAGCCTTGAATTAGTCGACTCGTTTTCGGAGTTTAAAGAATTAAAAAACATCGACAAACAAACGATGCAACGCGTCTTGGAAGACGTGTTTCGTTCCATGTTGAAGAAAAAATTCAACACAGACGAACACATTGATATCATTGTTAACATCGATAAAGGTGACGTTCAAATTTTCTTGAACAAAGAAATTGTAGACGATGGAGAAGTGGAAGATCCGAATACGGAAATTGCTTATTCAGACGCTATCAAGATTGAGCCTGATTTCGAAATCGGTGAAGAAGTTACTGAGGAATTCAAGTTTGTAGACTTCGGTCGTCGCAATGTATTGTCTTTGCGTCAAAACTTGATATCTCGCATTTTGGAATTGGAAAAAGACAACTTGTACAAAATCTACAAAGAGCGTATCGGTGAGATCGTTACTGGTGAGGTTTACCAAGTTTGGAAAAAAGAAATCATGGTCTTGGATGATGAAGGCAACGAGTTGCTTTTGCCGAAGTCTGAACAGATTCCATCTGATTACTTCAAAAAAGGAGAAACCATTCGCGCGGTTGTTGCCAAAGTGGACATGCGCAATAGCTCTCCTGTGATCATCCTATCTCGTACAGCCCCTGAATTCTTGGAGCGCTTGTTTGAGTTGGAAGTTCCTGAAGTTTTCGACGGATTGATTACCATCAAAAAAATCGTTCGTGAGCCAGGAGAAAGAGCGAAGGTAGCCGTTGAGTCATACGACGATCGCGTAGATCCAGTAGGTGCTTGTGTGGGGATGAAAGGTTCTCGTATTCACGGTATCGTTCGCGAGTTGCGCAACGAAAACATTGACGTAATCAACTACACGAATAACGCTCAATTGTTGATTCAAAGAGCCTTGTCTCCAGCAAAAATTTCGTCTATCGAAATCGCTGAAGAAGAAGGAAGAGCAAAAGTATTCTTGAAGCCAGACCAAGTATCATTGGCAATCGGTCGTGGAGGACACAATATCAAATTAGCTGGAAAGCTTTGTGGATATGAGTTGGACGTGTACCGTGATGGCGAAGTAGATATTGAAGACGTAGACTTAGAAGAATTCGCAGATGAGATCGATGGTTGGATCATCGACGAGTTGAAAGCGATCGGTTGTGACACAGCAAAAGCAGTGTTGGAATTGAAAGAAGAAGATTTGGTTCAAAGAACAGATCTAGAGCTTGAAACCATTGAAGAGGTTCTCAAAATTCTACGTTCGGAGTTCGAGTAAATCCAACTCAAAACGTTAATTTAGCTACCGCTCAGAGGGGCGGTAGCGATCATATTTAAAAAAAAGGACGCAAATTATATGGGTGTAAAACCAATTCGATTAGGGAAAGCAGCAGTAGAACTCAACGTTGGGATTTCCATTTTGGTCGACTTTTTAGAGTCGAAAGGGGAGGCAATTGACTCCAATCCAAACACCAAATTGGATCCGTCTCAATATGACATGTTGAGAACTGAATTTGCTGACGACCAGTCTTTTAAAGAAAAGGCCAAGCAAGCGGTTCCAGTTAGGGAAAAACGCGAGACAATTTCTTTGCGAGATAATCGCGAGGATGAAGCTCCTGCTCCGAAGGCTGAACCAACGCCAGAGCCAAAAGTCGAAACACCAGAAGAAAAGCCAGAACCAGCTCCGGTAAAAGAGGAGCCAGTTGCTGAGCAAGAAAAACCAGCGCCAGTAGAAGAGCCGAAGAAGGTGGAAGAAGAAAAGCCTGCTCCTGCTCCAAAAGCAGAGAAAAAAGAAGAAGCTCCGGCTGAGGAAGACCCAGCTTCTGGCGATGTGAAGGTGATAGGTAAAATAGATTTGGACAGTTTGAACACCAAAACTCGTCCAGATCGCAAAACTGCTGAAGAAAAAAGAGAGGAGCGCGAAAACAAAGCGCAAACTCCACCAGTAGTTCCAAAGAAAGAAGAGCCTAAAAAGGAGGAAGAACCGAAGAAAGAAGAACCAAAAGCAGAAGAGTCCAAAGAAATTGAAACGATTCGCGTTGAATCGAAAAAATTGTCCGGAGTAAAGCTTTTGGGTAAGATTGAACTTCCGGTTGAAAAACCTCGTTCGAGCTCAAAACCAAACGATGCTGACCGCAAGAAGCGCAAGCGCATCAAAAAGGTAGATCCTTCAAAAGCGGCGACTTCCAACCCACAACAGGGTGGTGGTAACAACAACCGCAACAACAATAACAAAGGAAAAGGTGGTGGTAAATTCGACCGCACACCGAAAGCAGAGATTACCCAAAAAGATATCGAGAAAGAGATCAAAGAAACACTCGCTCGTATTTCTAACAAAGGAGGTAAGTCCAAAGGGTCGAAAAGCCGTAGAATGAAACGTGATTCTCATGCGCAACGTCGTGAGATGGAACAACAACAACAAGAGGCTCAAGAAAAAGTATTGAAACTCACTGAGTTTGTTACCGTTTCAGAGCTTGCAAGTATGATGAATGTTCAAGCTACACAAGTCATTCAGGCCTGTATGTCTCTCGGTATTTTTGCGTCGATCAACCAACGTTTGGACGCAGAAACGATACAAATTGTAGCTGAAGAGTTTGGCTATGAAGCGGAGTTCGTTTCGGCTGAGGTACAAGAAGCCCTTCCGGTAATTGAGGACAAACCTGAGGACATGGAGCCTCGCTCTCCAATTGTTACGGTGATGGGTCACGTTGACCATGGTAAAACTTCCCTACTTGACCGTATTCGTAACGCCAATGTTACTGCGGGTGAGGCCGGAGGAATCACTCAGCACATTGGTGCTTATTCAGTAGAATTGAAAAACGGAAAACGTCTAACATTCTTAGATACACCAGGTCACGAAGCCTTTACGGCCATGCGTGCTCGAGGTGCTCAAGTTACTGACGTTGCCATCATCATTGTTGCAGCAGACGACGACGTGATGCCTCAAACCAAAGAGGCCATCTCTCACGCCCAAGCAGCAGGAGTTCCAATGGTTTTCGCGATTAACAAAGTCGATAAACCAGGAGCAAATCCAGATAGAATTCGCGAACAACTTTCTGGTATGAACATCTTGGTAGAAGACTGGGGTGGTAAATACCAATGTCAAGAAATCTCAGCGAAGCAAGGTTTGAACATCGAAGAACTACTTGAAAAAGTTATTCTAGAAGCAGACTTGTTAGATCTGAAAGCGAATCCAAATAAAAACGCAGTAGGTACAGTAATTGAATCTTCTCTCGACAAAGGGAAAGGATATGTTACCAATATGTTGGTTGAAGCAGGAACCTTACGTGTTGGAGATGTCGTATTGGTTGGACGTAACTACGGTCGCGTTCGAGCCATGCACGATGAACACGGAAAAATGGTCAAAGAGGCCGGACCTTCCAAGCCAGTTTCCATATTGGGTATCAACGGTGCGCCGAGTGCCGGTGATAAGTTCTTGATTATGGACGATGAGCGCGAAGCAAGATCAATTGCTACCAAGCGTGAACAATTGTATCGCGAGCAAGGTCTTCGAACAACGAAACACATTACTTTGGATGAGATCGGTCGTCGTTTGGCAATTGGTGACTTCAAGGAGTTGAACTTGATCGTTAAAGGTGACGTGGATGGATCAATCGAAGCATTGGCCGATTCATTGTTAAACTTGAGTACGGAAGAAATCGCTGTTAAAGTAGTACACAAAGGAGTCGGAGCTATCTCCGAAGCCGATGTTAACTTGGCGAGTGCTTCTGACGCCATCATCATTGGTTTCCAAGTTCGTCCTACCGTAGGTGCACGTCGCTTGGCAGAACAAGAAGAAATCGACATCCGCCTGTACTCCATTATCTACAAAGCCATTGAAGAAATCAAGGCTGCGATGGAGGGAATGTTGTCCCCAGATATCGAAGAGAAAGTGATCGGATCTGCAGAGGTTCGCGAAACATTCGATATTTCGAAAGTGGGTACAATTGCAGGATGTTTCGTCTTGGATGGTATCATCAAGCGATCATCAAAAGTTCGTTTGATCCGCGACGGAATTGTGATTCACTCTGGTGTACTTGGTTCTTTGAAACGATTCAAGGACGATGTAAAAGAGGTGAAAAACAACTACGAATGTGGTTTGAACATCGACAAATTCAACGACATCAAAGAAGGAGACATTATCGAAGCCTTCGAAGAAGTGGAAGTTGCAAGAAAATTGTAATCGAAAGAATAACAATAGTAGGCCATCTGAGTTTTCAGATGGCCTTTTTTATGCCGTTAACCCGTAATACATTCCCGGCAACTGCCTAATGTTGCCTTCCATTTCCATTTCGAATAGGGCCACACTCAGTTCACTTCGCGTGAAAGTCAATTTTTCTATTAATTCATCCAAGTGCTTCGGCCCATCTTTTAGGAGCTGATACAAGTCCCTATATTCGTCTTTTACCTCTATGGTGTAGGTGACCTCTTGATCTCCTGTTACCTGCTTCCAATTCATGGTCTCCAGAAAAGCTTCTACGCTCAAAAAAGGCTGGGCTCTGCATGTAGAAATAAGCACGTTACACCCTTCCGAAAAAGGCCAAGAAATAGCCCCAGGTACGGCAAACACTTCCTTGTTGTAATCCAAACCTAGATTAGCAGTTATCATAGATCCACCCTTCTTTTTGCTCTCAATTACAATAACTGCATCCGACATTCCAGCTACTATTCTATTTCTTTTCGGGAAATTCTCTCTGTCAGGCTCTGTTTTGGGTAAAAACTCGCTTAGCACAGCCCCTGCACTGTCCAACATCTGATGCACTACTCCCTTGTGTGCATAGGGGTAAATGATATCCAATCCATGCCCCAAAACCGCAACTGTCGGAACTCCATATTTCAAACACAAGCGATGGACGTGAATATCAATTCCATAAGCCAAACCACTTATTACCGTAATGTTCCTCCCTTGAAAACTTCGAATGATTTCTTCCGTTACCTCCAGTCCGTATGAAGTGGGCGTTCGTGTTCCTACAATGGAAACAAAGTGACCAGCATTCAAGTCAAACTGCCCTTTTTGAAAAAGAAACAAGGGAGCGTCTTCGCATTGCTTCAACCGGCGCGGATATGCTGCATCTTGAATAAAAAGATCGAAATCGTGATATTGATGGATGTTGGACAGGTGACTTTCAGCGCACGCCAAAGCTTCCGATCGATTCATTTCTCGAAGTACTTTTGGGGAGATGCCAGTCAGACGAGACAAACTCGCAAACTGTCCCGAATACAACAAGGAAATATCAGGTAAAGTGTTCAATAATTTTCTGGCCTTAATGGGTCCCACTCCTTTCAAGAACAGGAGGCCTAAGCGTTGTTGTAATAGGTTCGATTTCACGTAGTAATAGTTATATACTTTAATTTACGATGAATTTCCAAGGATTTCAAACCACATTTATCCTTTCTACTACTTTTGAGGTATGAAAGTTCTAGGCATCATACCAGCGAGATTCGATTCTTCTCGATTTCCAGGCAAACCCTTGCTCGATTTGAAAGGCAAAACAATGATACAACGCGTGTACGAGGGTGCACAGTTGAGTAATAGACTTTCGGAAGTAATTGTAGCCACCGACGATCAGCGCATTTACGACCATGTAGTAGCTTTTGGAGGAAAGGTTATGATGACCCAAAAAAATCACCCTAGTGGAACCGACCGATGTGGTGAAGTGGCCGCCGCTCATCCAGATTATGAAGTAGTGATCAACATTCAAGGGGACGAGCCATTGGTTTCTGCAGAGCAGTTGAATCAATTAATTTCAGCCTTCGACGATGGGGCTGACATAGCTACATTGGGTATTCAACAAGTTTCTGAAGCTGATTTTAACAACCCTAATCGGATCAAGTTGGTGCGCGACCATCAGGGGAATGCGCTTTATTTTTCACGCAGTCCCATACCCTCCGTCTTCCATGCCAAGCCAGAGGCCAAAAGCAACTATCCTTTCATGCGACACATCGGACTGTATGGTTATCGAAGCTCAACACTTGCAGAGCTTGTTCAACTCAAACCGAGTCTCTTGGAACAAGTAGAATCACTCGAACAACTTAGGTGGTTGTATTATGGATATAAAATTCGCGTGATCGAAACGACCATTGAAACACCCAATATCGACACACCCGAAGATATTGCAGCAGTTCTTCCCTTTTTGTAACAAAAATCCATGCTACACGTAATTGATAGTGGAACCTGAATTCCCTATTTTTGTAGATATGGCACATTTTGAAGAAGCGATTGTAGATTTATTATTGAGACACAACTGCGTAATCGTCCCAACGTTTGGAGGATTCGTAGCTCAATCTACGAATGCGGTGGTTGACATGCGAAATGGAGTAATGTTGCCTCCAAGTAAATCTGTATTATTCAACCGTCAGTTGTTGAACAACGATGGTTTATTGATCCAATATTTAGCCGAAAAACATGGCGAAAGTTTCGACGAAGCTTCACTTAGGTTAAAGGAAAAAGTAAAAGATTGGAATACAACCTTGAAAGAAGGTAAAAGGGTAACCATCGACCGCATTGGATACCTGTATTTGGATGCCGAACGAAACATCAGTTTTGAACAAGATCGCTTCATCAATCTTCTTCTGCAAAGTTACGGTTTGAACAAAGTGCACTTCTTACTTGAGGAAGACGTGAAACGAGTTGAAAAAACCATTGCCCCAGAAAAAGAAGTCAGCAAAAAGCCAGTTGCGAAAAAAGAATTGAAGGTGGATTGGACCCCAAAAGAGGTGTCCATGCCTGAAGGAACTCCAGACAAGGCATCCAAAGTTATTGCACTTCATCAAGAAGAAAACTTTAGCAGTAAAAAACGTGCATGGAGATATTTGGCAGCTGCTGCCTTGCTCCCTCTTGCGTTTTATACTTATTGGATTCCAATGAAAACTACAGTATTGGAGTCTGGCGTCATCTCAACCAAGGACTTTAATCCATATTATCATGCCGGTGAAGGAGTTTACCAGAAGAAAGGCTTTACTTTTTCCTTGAAAAAAGAAAAGGAGGAACCAAGTTTGGATGAAAGAATTGCCAGTTTGTCCAAGGTTGATGATGTGTATTATTACCCTTATGCAGATGGTTTGTTCATCCCTGTAAAAGTTGATCATGACGAAAAAACTGGGAACGAAGATGAACCAGGTTCTGCCATTGTAAAAACAGAAACTGTTGTTATCAATAAACTTCCGGCCACAACTGCAAAAAAGGAGCCGGTTCAGGTGGCTGAAACGCCCGTTAAAAAAGTAGAAGCGCCAATCCCCGCTCCAAGTACACCTACAAAAAGAGCCAAGATGGAGTTCATTGTGGGATGTTTTTCCAGTGAAACAAATGCCAATGATTTGGTCAAAGAACTTCGTCAAAAAGGACTTCCAGCTCATGTTATGCCAGCCTCAAATGGCTTGTTTCGTGTAAGTTCAGGAGGATCAGATGTAGTTGAAAAAATGGATCGAATCATCGGAAAGTCGAAAGACCTAGGTTACGACGGATGGTTGTTAAAGTAAATTAATTACCCCTTAGATATATTGGTTCTTTTTTACCTTTAGAACCGTCTTATTCGCAAGAAACACACAACATGAAAAAACAAATACTCCTTGCAAGTTTAGTACTTGCCTCTACCTCTATTTTTGCTCAGTTTGGAACAGTAGGTTCAACCGACAAAACGGTTAGCAACGGACCCAATTCCAAGTACCAATTCACAAAGGTTGCACATTTAGATGCCACACCTGTACAAAGTCAAGGGTATACAGGAACATGTTGGAGCTTCTCTGCTCTATCCTTTTTTGAGTCTGAATTGATGCGTATGGGGAACAAAAACCCCGATCTACTTTCGGAAATGTACATTGCCAGAAAGGCCTACGAAGCAAAGGCAGAAAAATACCTGCGCATGGATGGCAAAATCAACTTCGCCGAAGGTGGTGCCTTTCACGACATTCCATACGTTATTAAAAATTACGGTATTGTGCCAGAGGAAGTGTATACCGGCTTGAACTACGGTAGCGAAACCCACAACCATTCTGAAATGTTTAGTGTACTCAACGGGGCTATGCAAGGAGTAATGGAATACAGAAACTCGAGAGGTGCCCACATGAGTACAGCTTGGAAACCAGCTGTCTTCGGTATTTTGGACGCCTACCTTGGACCAGATGTAAAAGAGTTCGAGTACAAAGGCAAAAAATACACGCCTAAGTCTTATGCACAATCATTGGGGTTGGACATGAACCAGTACGTTTCTTTAACCTCTTTCACCAACCACGCCATGTACGAAAGATGTTCTTTGGCCATTCCTGAC
>JAOASF010000109.1 GCA_025210175.1 Crocinitomicaceae bacterium
ACTCCTCAAAGCTTTTGTGATTCTTGGGGGGAATAGTTGGGTTGTAAATTTCTCTATCCCTGTTTCCCCCATAGGCAAAGGCTCTAGCGATTCCAATAGCACCCATAGCATCCAATCGATCGGCATCTTGAACAATTTGACTCTCGATACTTGAACAAGGCGTTTCGACGTCTGAACCCTTGTAGGAAACCTCTTCAATAACGGTACAAACTCGTGTTCTTGTTGCGACAGGAATCGCGTGTTTTGTCATTATTTTGTCCGCCTCAATTGGCCCTTGATCGAAGATTCCACCGTTGAGTTTGGGGTCTGAAACATCGTGTAAAAGAGCTGCTAATTCAATTACCTCGCGATCTCCTCCTTCTGTATCAGAAAGATGCAATGACATGTTTCGAACCCGATGTATGTGTAACCAATCGTGTCCAGTTGGCTCCGCTTGAAATAAATCCTTTACTTCGGATTCGATGGCTTGAATAATGGATGAACTCATAGTTTGTAAAAAACCAATTTTCCATTCATTCCGGAGAAGACTGCCCAATTTTTATAAATGGTTCCAGCAACATAATTGCCATTGTTGATTTTCTTCCAAGTCTTACCGTTGTTTTTACTGTAGTCGATTCCGTTGCTTCCAGCTGTGAACACCTTTTTTCCTTGTCCAAAAATTACACTGCGATACCCCGTACTCGAATTGGGACATTCGTTCCAAGACATCCCTTTGTCATCCGAAAAAAACAAGGTTTTGTCGCCAACATTGGGTTCGGTATAATTTCCACCAGCGATGAACCAACGATTTTCTCCTAAATATGCGGAGTAGGGACCACAAGCCGCACACGGCGAGTAGGGAAGTGCCACCTTTTTCCATTCCGCATAATCGGCTTGGTAATACATGTGAGGTGTTCCTCCCGTGAAGAAATAATTGGTTTGACCGAATCGATGAACACTGGTCCCCGATGCCGCAAATGCTGCTTCACCTATAGCAGCTTTTGGAGCCTTGACCGGTACAAAATTCAATTTGGTTTCATCGGCTTCAAAAAGACTGAAGTACCCGTTAACTGGGTCTCCCATGGCAAATATTTTCCCTTTTTCTTCCGCTAATCCGTCCAAAAAGACACCGTTAAAAATTTGTGTTCTTTCAATCTTTCTCGTGTTGATATTGTAAATTAAAATGGCACTGGTATCTCCGGAAGCCATCACCAGTAGTTTCTCATTTACGATGAGCATGTCACGCAATTCGCGAAAGGGTCTTTTTTCAAAGTTGAGAACCAAACTTTTCGTTCCATTTGCTGCAACTTCGAAAACACTTCCCTCGTTCGTGCCAAGGTAAATGCTTGTTTCATTCGCAACTATAGCACGTGCATGTATTTTAGGAACGGAAGAATATTGGACCGTGAAAGCTGGTTTCTTTTCTTTTTGTGCCAAGATTGAAAAGCACAGGAAAAGGAGAGTAAAGCTAGCGAGCCATTTTTTCATAAAACGATTGCTTTTGTTTTTCACGCAAGGCTTCCAGGTCTTCGGGAATTTCTCTCTTCCAGCGTTTGTGCGACCACATCCATTGCGATGGTTCTTCTAAGATATCTTTTTCCAAACAACGAAGATGTTTCTCTGTAATCTCCCCGTATTCACAACTTTTGGGTTCGGAAGTGATTTCTTCAAATCGGAGTTCGTAAAAACCTCTTTTGGTTTGTTTGAAATGGACATACACCACCGCCATATCGTATTCGTGGGCGATCATTTCGGCACCAAATAAACATGCGGTCTGACGTCCCATAAAGGTCGTCCAATAAGATTTATAAGAATCCGTTGGACTTTGATCGGATAGGACCAACAAGGAAATAGGCTCTGATTGGTTCTCCATTTCTTGTCTGAAATTTTTTGCATGAACTACTTTCATTCCAAAACGAGCCCGACGCTGATTGATTTTTTTATCCCAAAACTTGCTTGTAAGCGGCATGCCTATTCCCAAAGCTTGGTGAGCGAAAAGAAAATTTTGACCAGCTACCATCCATTCCCAGTTGCCGTAGTGTGCACCCACAATCAAAACGCTTTTACCCTTGATATACATCTGGTCAATCAAATCGCGATTCACCATGTGGATTCTTCGTTTCAAACGAATTTTACGAATACTCAGGTTCTTAACCCCTTCGGCTAGAAGGTTGGTCAAATGACGGTAAAATTTTTTCTCAATTTCTCGATGTTGTTTTTCCGAAGAATTTGGGAAGCATTTCTCGATGTTGTCACGAACTACCTTGCGACGATAAGGTATAAGATAGACGAGTAATAAATAAAAGAAATCTGTAAAAAGATACAGAACGGAGAGGGGTAATAAGGAAAGCGGAAAGACGAAAATGTAATATGCGAGTTTTTCCAACATAGGGTGCTACTTGTACTTGTCCCCCCAGCGATCTTTGATGTATTTTTCAATCTCTTTCTCTCTCGAGTTACTTCCCGAGTTGAAAAAGGCTTTGTTTTCTAACCCTTCAGGCATAAATTCTTGAAAGGCAAAGTTGCCAGGAAAATCGTGCGAATATAGATAATCTTTACCATATCCGAGTTCCCTCATAAGCTTTGTTGGTGCATTTCTCAGTGCCAAAGGAACCGGTAGGTTTCCTGTTTCTTTGACTGTTTGTTGTGCTTGATTGATAGCCATGTAAGAAGCATTTCCCTTTGGAGATGTTGCCAAATAAATGGTGCATTGAGCCAAAATCAAACGACTTTCCGGCCATCCAATGGTCGTAACCGCTTGAAAACAGTTATTGGCAAAAATTAAGGCAGTAGGATTCGCAAGACCAATATCTTCGGTTGCAGAGATGATGAGTCGACGTGCAATGAACTTCGGGTCTTCACCGCCTTCCACCATTCGAGCCAACCAATAGACCGCCGCATTGGGATCAGAACCTCGAATGCTCTTGATAAACGCCGAAATGATATCGTAATGCTGTTCACCGTCTTTGTCGTAGACTGCCAAGGACTTTTGAGCGATGGAATTGACCGTTTCGTTGTTGATGACAATTTCTTCATCACCGGGTAGACTTCCAACCACCAATTCAAAAACGTTCAACAATTTTCTTGAATCACCACCTGAAAGGGCAAACAAGGCAGAAACATCATCAATTCGAATCTTTTTGCTTTTGAGCCATTCGTCTTTGGCCATTGCTCGATCCAAGATTTGCTGCAAACTATCCTTGGTGTGCGATTCTAAGACATATACCTGACAGCGCGAAAGTAAAGCCGAAATAACCTCGAAAGAAGGGTTTTCGGTTGTTGCACCAATAAGCGTAATCGTTCCTTTCTCAACTGCCCCCAATAGAGAGTCTTGCTGTGATTTGGAGAAACGGTGGATCTCGTCGATGAAAAGCAAGGTGCTTCCGGTGTTGAACATTCCACCCGATTCTGCTTTTTGAATGACTTCGCGTACGTCTTTTACACCGCTGGAAATAGCAGAAAGCGTATGAAATGGTCGTTTCAGACGTTTGGCGATTAGTTGAGCCAAAGTGGTTTTACCTACTCCAGGAGGTCCCCAGAAAATCATAGAAGGAACAACACCTGCCTCAAGAGCTTTGCGCAAGGGAGCATTGTTTGAAAGGATTTTCTCCTGACCAAAATATTCGTCCAAGGTGGTTGGACGCATGCGTTCTGCTAACGGGGTAGAGGGTAGACTCATTGGGGTCTTTTATGCTTCCATCTTTTGTGCGACCACAACCAATATTCAGGGTTTTCGGCAATAACCATTTCCAAATATTTGGCGTGTTGGTCCAAGATGTAACCTGAATCACATTGATCAGGCGTGTCTGTAATGGGGTAAAATGTTACTTCGTAGAATCCTCTTTTTCTCTTGCGAATGCAGCCAAATAAAACAGCTTGATCGTGTTTAATGGCCAAGCGTTCCGTACCTGTCATCCAACCAGTGTCCTGATTTAAGAAGGTATTCCAATATGCTTTTCGTGGAGCATGGGGCGCTTGGTCGTTTACCATAATCGACATGGTAGGCACCTTTGGGTTTTTTACCAATTTGCGCGGAACTTCCTTCATGCTCATCATTTTAATGCCGTAGCGCTGACGAGATTTAAGAAGAATGCTATTAAAGAATTCGTTTTTCAAGGGTTGATACGCCGCCAATACTTTGTGGTTCAACTGTTGCGCCAATCCTACAGCGTAGTATTCCCAATTGTTATAATGCCCACATAGTACCATTACGCTTCTACCTTCGTCGTAATATTTTTGAGGCAATTCAGGGTTCAGAATGGCACAACGCTTCAAGATTTCATCATTGGAAATCGTCAATGTTTTGACACTTTCAACTAAAAAGTCCGTGAAATGACGGTAAAATGCTTTCTGGATTCTCTTTAACTCTTTGTCCGTTTTATTCGGGAAACTGTTCTTTAAATTGTTCCAAACAACCTTTTTTCTGTAACGAACCAAGTAAAATGCGATTATGTACAAAAAATCAGACAAGAGGTATAACACCCTGAACGGCAGATACGAGATTGGAATCACCAATCCGTAGTATAAAACCTTACTTGTCCAATTTGCCATAAACGATTTTCGAGGGGCAAAAATAGTCTTTTCACTAGGAATGTCTAGAGATACTTCCATTGAAATAGTTTAACATTTATTGGGAACGGCTAAAAGTGTTAATTGTTGTTTGGGTTGATCGGGAAATGTGTAAAAACTTTGTATCTACCTCCAAGCTGATTTAGACATTGGGACCAAAGAGTAGGAGTGGATGTATCCATCAATTCCAGGCTAGATTCGGGGTTCATTACCACCCAAAAATTGCTTTCAATCTCTTGATCCAATTGATTCTCCGTCCAACCAGCATAACCTAAAAAGAATCGAGCAAACTTTTCCGGAGTTTTTTCTTGACGTAGCAGGTTGATTAGTTGTTTGTAATCTCCGCCCAAATAAAGGTCATTGTTGATTTGAATACTGTTTTCAATTTGGTTTCCATATCTATGAATGAAATAGAGGTTGTTGGTATCTACTGGTCCACCAATGCTTACACGAGTATTGATATCTAATTTCTCCTCAGAGAGTTCATTAAAATCGAGTTCCAAGTAATTATTGAGAACAAAACCGAAGCATCCCTTTTCGTTGTAATCACAAATTAGCACTACTGAGCGTCGGAAGTAATCATCATTTGCGAAAGGTTCGGCAATGAGGAGGGCGCCATTGCTGGGCGGTAGAGTTGTATTAAAATCTAAATCAATCAATTTTGGCCTTTTACGAACAATTTAGAATAAAAATAGGGAAATGATTGGATGGGGAAGGAAGAAAAACGTGGGAAAAACATTTTTTCAGGGAGTGGTCGATTGCGTACCAGTGATTTCTTTTTTGCCTCAAAATTCTTTAAATTAAATAGATACAATGAAAACAAACTACTATGAAACTAGAAGAATTCTTTAAACAATTCGATTCGGAAGAAAAATGTAAGTTACACTTAAAAGCATGCCGCGAGAAGGAAGGTATCATCTGTAAAAAGTGTGAAGGAACAAAGCATTATTGGCTGAAGGCTAAATGGCAATGGCAATGCGCGAAATGCAGTTTCAGAACCACTTTGAGGTCAGGGACCTGGATGCAACATACGCAACTTTCATTTAAAAAATGGTTCATCTGCATGGAAATGATGACGGGTACCAATAAGGGAGTTTCAGCCAAAGAGTTACAACGGCAATTGGAACATTCAAGATACAGAACCATTTGGGAGCTAATGCACCGGGTGCGAGAATTGATGGGCAAAGCGCATAGAGATTCTTACCACACCGCTCGTCTTTCGGGTAGGTCTGAAATGGAAGAAGTAAAAGGAAAAAAGATAAATCGAATGCCTTTACATGTAAAAGTTGAGTTTTCTACCAAAACCTACCAAAAATCAAGATCGGAGATTTTTTATAGACTGAAATCGGAACTTTGGGTGTCTAATTCTTTGAAAGGGAAGAGGTGTTATAAATGGGCATTTGAAATACAGAACCCTCAGCCCGATAAAATGAGTGCCTTCTGGAAAAAGGTTCATTTCCAGAATTTATTTGAAAAATTAATTGGAGTGCACCATTGTGTTTCCTTGGTATACTTGCAAAACTATTTTGACGAGTATTGTTATCTCCAAAACCGCAAGTGGCAAAAGAATTTGAAATTTAGCTATCTATTAAAATGCCTCGTTGGAACAACCAACTGGTACGCAATCGACCACTCCTAGAAAATACTGCGATTTTGATAGAAAATTACCTCTAAAAGAAAAAAGGAGGCTTCTGAAAACGCAACTTAGCATCTTGAAACAAAGTCGATTTCGCATTCATCTGAAAAGAGAAAAACTGAACCTGAGCTATCGGTGTCCAATTGAAACTTAGGGTCCAACAATGCATGTCACGAACCAGGGCCAATTGGGTATAGGTTACTTGTTGCGTCTTTATATCCAAATTGGCATTACCGCTTAATTTCCAACGCTTTGTAAAACTGACATCTCCGTTAAAGCCCAGGGTTTGAACCTGGTTGTATCGACTGTTGTTCAACACTGATATGTTCTGATTTGCGGTCACCGAGTAAACATGTGAAACGGTTAATTTCCACGGAATATCGAAGCTGACCAATTGTTCGGGATGCAAGGCGAAATAATTGTAGTCGGCATTCCAACTTTCGTCGAGTTTCTCCTTGGTTTCGGCTAGTTTCTTTCGACCTTTTCGATTGGTCAAAACCAAATTAGTATTGAAGGAAACAGTTGTAAATCGTCCCAAGCGACCGCTGCTTTGGATTGCGTACTCCTTTGTTTTTGCTCCTGTGGAATCCACCCAATCATAGGGTGAAAACTGACCTGTAGAAACAAAATTCAAGAATTGTGTGGGGGATATTCGCAAGGATGTATTCAAATCGCTCAGGTTCATAGAGTCTTTTAACAGATCGTAATTCCCTGTTACTGAGAAGTTGTCTAACAATTTGATTTTTCGAAAGCCGGTAATGGTGTCTTTGTCAGATTTTTGTTTCAATTCAAGTGTGTTGTTCATCCCAAAGGTGATTAAACCTGCTGTACGCGTGCTGTAATTGGTATAAACACTTCGTTCGAATGGCGAGTAAATGACGTCCTGATTCACCGAGTTGATGTAGGTATTCTCAGGGTTCAAATTGGGTTGATAGCTGTAGCCCAAACTCGGAGTAAGCACGTGGCGAAGTTTCGTCTGTCTTTTCCCTATAAAGCGGTAATAAGAATAAAGTACCGTTGTTAGGTTGGCGTTGAAGCTCAATTGCTGCGACATCATTGGCTTGTTCACCAAGCGATTTTGCGCTACTCCATTGGTGTCTAAGTATTTTTCAATGGTTTGAAAGTTATAGTAATTTCCATAATTCAAGGAAGGGTTAATCTTCACCATGTTTTTCAGGATCCCCACTGTAGTCTTCATGGCTACTCGTTGTGAAATTCCGTTTTTAAACTGATTCTGAATGTCTATGAATCTTCCTTGTTGAAGCAAGGTGTCTGCAAAGGTTGAGGTGTTTTTGCCTTCAAAATCATAGGTTACCCCAAAGCGCGTAAAAAATTGTCGATATCCACTGGATCTCTTGAAAAGTTTACGGAATGGGTAAACTTGAGTCATGTTGAAGTTGGCAACAGGACTGATCAGTTCAATGTTTTTTGTTACCGTACTTTGTCTCGTCGACATTTTCATCCCAGCACGAATAGGAAGTCTACCAAAGGTTCTATCAAGCCGAATATCGGAATTGAAGGAGTTGTTTAAATACTGATTATAAGTAGGGTCGAGGTTGATTTGAGAGTTATTAATTGAATTAAAGTTGACATTCGAGGAAAAATTCCAATTCGGATTTGAATTTCTTTCTTGCGTGTGTGTCCAAAGAAATTGAAAGTTGTTCTGGGTATTATTGGTCGGAAAACCGGATCGGAATGATTCAAAACCCAAGGTGATAGAGCCGCGAAACCCGTATTGTTTGTAATAGTCTGTTTGGTTTTTTAACCCGAAACTTCCCCGTGAATAGAGGGTTCCAAAAAAGGTAGTTTGTATGTAGTCGTTAATGGGTAGATAATATCCTAAATCCTGAAAACCAAAACCGTAGTTGGATGAAGGGACAACTCTCGGGAATATGAAACCAGTAAGTTTGTCCTTTTGTTGAGGAATGATAATAAATGGCAACCCAAGAAAAGTAGGTACTCCCTTGATCCAAAGGTTCATCGGACCTGATACGATTCTTTTTTCTGGAACCAATACAGCCTTTGATAACTGAAAGTGAAAATGTGGTTCTTCTAAATCGCAGGTGGTAAAACGGCCTTGCTTGAAGTGAATTTCCTCATTGGTTTGTCGCTTTGCAACGCCCATGTACAGGTAATTTTCATCTTGCTTGGTCATGACGTCCTGAATGTAACCCTTTTGCGTGTCGAGGTTATATCGAATAGAACTTGCTGTAATGTCCTCTGTGCCGTCGGTGAAATGGGGTTGACCTGCCTTGTTGCCCAGACTATCGATGAGATAGGTGGCTAAAATTTCGTTTTTATCCAGGTCGATTAATATATAACCCGCATCCATTTTTACCATCGGTGTTTCGATTCGGGCATTGCTGTACATGTGTACTTTGTTATTCTTAATGTCAACGTAAATAGAGTCCGCAGACTTGTAGGTGATAATGTCTTCCACACCTTCATCATTCACATACAGGGTATCTTTTGCCGTAGTTTGAGCAAATCCTGGTGTCAATCCCGTGATTATTAACACTAAAAAGAAGAAAACTCTCAATATGGAATGTTTTTTGGTCGACAATCAGGTTTAATTTTGCTTATACGAGTCGAATAACGTCTGCAAAGCTAAAAAATTAGATTGCTCATGATTCAAATTTTGAATGCAAATAAATACGCAAAAAAGTACCTTCTATTGTTGGGAGTGTTTTTGACGTGTTTTGCAGCTCTATCGCAAGAGTCTGCAATCAAGACCATTGTAATTGACGCTGGTCATGGAGGGAAAGATCCTGGATGTCATGGCGCTCATAGCAACGAAAAGACGGTTTGCTTGGCAATGGCACTCAAACTGGGTGAATTGATAAAATTGAATTACCCAGATATCAAGGTGATTTATACCCGTAAAACGGATGTTTTTATCGAATTGGATGAACGTGCAAAAATTGCGAATCGCAACAATGCTGACCTGTTTATTTGTATACATGCCAACGCTGCTAGTGCGCAAGCGAAGGGGACAGAGACCTATGTTTTGGGTTTGCACAGAACGGAAAGTCAACAGAAAATAGCTGAACGAGAAAATGCGGCCATTTACCTGGAAGACGACGGTGGAGAGAAATACAAAGGCTTTGACCTTTCTCCTGACGCCATTATTGCTCGTCAGTTGCAATTGAGTGTATTTCTTGACCAGAGTATTTCTTTTGCGACCAAGTTGCAGGCAGAATTCACCAGTATCGGTCGATACGATAGAGGTGTAAAACAAGCAGGATTCTTGGTGCTTTACAAAACAACCATGCCAAGCGTTCTGATTGAAACAGGATTTTTAACCAACCCTACGGAGGAGAATTTTTTAAGTTCGGATGAAAGCCAAACCAAACAGGCTGAATCAATGGTTGTGGCGCTGCGCATGTACAAGGCCGAATTGGAAGGAATCGTGTACAACGAAAAAGAACCCTTCAAGCGTCTTTCAAAAACGGTTCAAAATCCAGAAAAAGGGCCCGTGAAACCAGCAAACAAGGATTCAAAGGAAGAAGTGAACAAGGAAGAGGAAAATCCTTTTAGCTCGGCAACTCCTAAGGATCAAGTGGAATTTAGGGTGCAAATTGAAACATCGGACAAACCGATTCCATTGAACTCCTCCAAATTTAAAGGTCTACCTGTTCAGGAATACCAACAAGACAAATTGTACAAGTATACGGTTGGTTCTTTCCCAAATGATTTGAATGGAGCGAAGGATTTTCGATTGGAAATGCAAAAGATGGGTTATCAACATGCCTTTGTGGTTGCCTTCTTGAATGGAGAACGAATAAGTTTAGAAAAAGGAATTAAATTAGCTGAAAAATAAGGTTTTGAAGATATCTACTGAAGTCAAAACGGGTGTTATCGCCCTAGCGGCCATTGCTTTACTTGTTGCCGGAGTAAATTTTCTGAAAGGGAATAGTTTCTTTGGAGGCGATGACGTCTATTATTTGTACCTACCTAATTCTGGACAATTGGCACCAGCAAGCTCCGTAACCTTGAATGGGGTAGGAATTGGTAAGGTTCTTTCAGTAGATTACAACCCAAAAGGCGATTTTGGATCAAAAGTTAAAGTAGCCTTCAATGTGCAAAACAGTGACGTGAAATTTCCGATAGGTACTGAAATTGAAGTCGGTTCCCTCGATTTTTTCAACAAAGGTTTGGTCGTTTACATGCCAGAAGATTTGTCAAAAGGTGTCCATAAACCAGGCGATTTTATTCCTGGACGAGTAGCTACCGACATGGTAACCCAAGCCAAAGAATACGCAGATCCGATTGTACAGAAGGTGAACAAAGCCTTGCTTTCAATTGATAAAATGGTCAACGATGTTTCTAAATTTTGGGATACAACGGCTACTTCCAGTATAGAAGGGAGTATGAAAGAACTGAAAACGGCTATCAATAAATTCGGTAATGCTGCGGAGGAAATTGAAGGTTTGGTTGTTTCTGAAAAAGCCAAATTTTCGAAAATGCTTGACAACGTAACGAGCATTACAGAAAACCTTAAAAATAGCAACGAAAAAGTATCTCAAATCATCGGTAATGCGAAGAAAATAACGGATGATTTGGTGAGCGCCGACTTTAAAAACACGGTGGAAAATGCAAAATTGTCCCTAGAGAAGTTCAATGCCATGATGGATAAAGTGAACAGTGGGGAAGGGACTTTGGGGAAATTAATGTCGGATGACAAACTTTACACTGAGTTGATAAAAACGAACGAAAAGCTTCAGAATCTCGTAGAAGACTTAAATTTACATCCAGAACGCTATGTTAATTTCTCTGTTCTTGGTGCGAAAACAAAGGGAGTTCCTTTGTCGCCAAAAGAAGAAAGAAAATTGCGCAAAATTTTAGATTCGATTCCGGATTAAATAGACCTTTGATTATGATTTCATCTATTGCATTCGCTATTCTTGCCCTTGCCGGGTTAGGCCTGTTTACCTTGCAGGTCATGAAAATCAGAGCCAATATCCAATTGGGTAGAGACCTTGATAGAACGGATAATTCATCTGAACGCTGGAAAACCATGCTTTTGGTGGCTTTCGGACAGAAGAAAATGTTCCAAAGACCCATTCCAGCCTTGTTGCACTTGGCTATCTATGCGGCTTTTGTCATTACACAAATTGAATTGATCGAGATCTTCGTGGATGGAGTAGCAGGAAGCCACCGCATCTTCAGAGAAGCACTAGGTGGTTTCTATACCTTCATGATTAGCTTCATTGAAGTACTTTCCCTTGCAGCTTTGGTGGCAACCATCATTTTTATTGCACGAAGAAATATTCTGAAATTACCGCGATTAAATTCTCCAGAATTGACTGGGTGGCCAAAATTGGATGCCAATTTGATTTTGTTGATGGAGATCGTTTTGGTGAGCTGCATTTTCACTATGAACGGAACAGACGAGGTTCTCTACCAAATGGGAGAGTCTCACGCTGCTAACTTGGGGGATGGAACAATGTCCTTCGCTTTGAGTTCAACCTTCGGACCAGCCATTTTTGGAGGAATGTCGGTGGAGACGCTGCACTTGTTGGAAAGAATAGGGTGGTGGGGACACATTTTGATGGTCTTTGGATTCCTGAATTACTTGCCGATTTCAAAACACCTTCACATTGTTTTGGCTTTCCCGAATACGTTCTATTCTAATTTAGAAGCAAAGGGTCGATTCACCAACATGGAGTCGGTTACCAACGAAGTTAAATTGATGATGGACCCAACGGCTGATCCGTATGCTGCGCCGGCTGAAGGTGCTGCTGAACCACAACGCTTTGGTGCAAAGGATGTGACGGATTTGACTTGGAAAAACCTCTTGGATTCATATACCTGTACGGAGTGTGGTCGTTGTACGTCTTCTTGTCCAGCGAACCAAACAGGTAAATTGCTTTCTCCACGTAAAATCATGATGGACACGCGAGACCGTATGGTGGAATTGGGTGAAGCGCGCAGAAAAAATGGAAAAGACTTCGAAGATGGAAAAAGCCTACTTGGCGATTACATTACCGAAGAAGAAATCTGGGCTTGTACAAGCTGTAACGCTTGTGTACAGGAATGCCCAGTAAATATTGACCCACTTTCTATCATCGTTGACTTACGTCGATTCTTGGTAATGGAAGAGTCAAAAGTTCCTACTGAATTGGCGGGAATGTTGACCAATATTGAGAACAACGGTGCTCCGTGGCAGTTTGCTCAAACAGATCGTTTGAATTGGGCGAACGAAGATTAAAAGAGTTTTACAAAGAAAAGATTAGCATAAAATGAGTTTGCAAGTTCCAACAATGGCCCAAATGATGGCCGAAGGTAAAACACCAGAAGTTTTATTCTGGGTAGGTTGTTCAGGAAGTTTTGATGATCGTGCTAAAAAGATCACCAAGGCGATTGCTAAAATTTTAACGCATTGCAATGTTTCTTTTGCTGTTCTAGGAACAGAGGAGAGCTGTACGGGTGATCCCGCCAAACGTGCAGGAAACGAGTTTACCTTTCAAATGCAAGCCATGATGAATATTCAAGTTCTGAACGGTTATGACGTAAAACGAATTGTTACAGGGTGTCCACACTGTTTTAATACTTTGAAAAACGAATATCCAGAATTGGGTGGTAATTACGAAGTATTACACCACACGCAATTGATTCAGGATTTGATCAACACAGGAAAATTGTCACTGCAAAACGGAGAGGTTTTCAAAGGAAAGAAAATTACCTTCCACGATCCGTGTTACCTAGGTCGTGCAAACGATGTATACGAAGCACCTCGTCAGTTGATTGAAAAGTTGGATGCCGAATTGGTAGAGATGAAGCGATGCAAAACAAACGGATTGTGTTGTGGAGCAGGTGGAGCTCAAATGTTCAAAGAGGCTGAAAAAGGAAACAAAGAAATCAACATCGAACGCACTGAAGATGCCTTGGAAACTTCAGCAAATATCATTGCTACAGGATGTCCGTTCTGTAATACCATGATGACCGATGGAGTGAAGAACTTCGAGAAAGAGGGAGATGTGAAAGTAATCGATGTAGCAGAATTGATCGCTACGGCAATGGACTTGTAAAATGACAAATTTTGTAGACTTTTCAGATCACGCGAAAGTTTGGGTATACCAAGCAGATCGTGCATTTACAGATCACGAAAAGACTCAAATTCAAATAGCCTTGGAGAACTTTGTTGCTGAATGGTCAGCACATGGTAAGAAATTAAAGGCTTCAGCAGAAATATTAAGTGATTTCCACATAGGTTTAGCCGTTGAGGGAAATGTAGAAGCCTCGGGTTGTTCGATTGACAGCTCGGTTCGTTTCGTAAAAGAGTTAGGTGCACACCTTCAAGTTGATTTTTTCAATCGATTGAAGAGTGTGGTGGTGGATGAAAAAGGAGAAGCTTCGGTGGTTTCCTATCACAGTTTGAAAGAACACACAGACAAAAAAGTGTATCATCCCATTGTAACTTCCTTGAAAGGATTAAGAGAAAACTGGCTAGTCCCGGTTGCGACGCTCCTTCCTTGATTTCGGTTTAATATCCTCTAATTTATCAATGCGCTGATTGAAGCGGTAACCAATGGTTAAGCGGAGGGAATAATAGGTTTGTTTGTAAACGAACTTATTGAATCGCAGTGACTTGTTTTCAAAATTTGCATTCAAGAAAACGAAGTATTTCGGTTGTGTATATCCCACCATAAAACGGAAATCAGTTCGTGGAGATAAGCCGAGGAAACCGCGACTGTTGTTGGGAAGTTCATAGCTTTTGGCTTGCAAAAAACCTCCAATACCAAACATTCCGCCCAATTGCCAATTTTCAATTTTATGGATATATGCATATCCTGGAATAATGCCGATATCAACCGTTCTGTAGGATAATCCAGCTGTTCTCGAATCCGTAGAATCAACCAATTCTGTAGGAACAATCGTTTGATTTTCATTCGAAATGCCATAAACCGACAACATTGGTTTCACGAAGAAGGTTCCATAATTACGAGTATACTCTGCCGTAATACCATTCATAGCTACATACTTGAAGTCTTTTTTAAAGAAATAAGCTGCGCTCAGGGTAAAATTGTAAGTTCTCGTTTTAGGGCGTAAATCGTTTCTTTTTAATTCATTTAGTGTATCGTTCCAGGTGTATGCATTTTTAATGGCATAACCGGTATAGTGCTGAAAACCACCTTCAAAAAGTATGTTTTGGTATTGGTAGTTACCTCCAAAATTGAAAGCCTTGGTTTGACCATATCTACTTACCACTCGCTGTGTTCCTTTCAGGGAAAAAGAAAAATACAGTGAAAACCATTGATGAGCAAAGCCAAAACCGAGCGAAGGACTGTAGTTGTTTTTGAACGGTAATTTCTTGGTTTCACTCGAAAAGGGGTAATTCAAACTGAAAGGCGCTGAAGCAAAACCAATATCCGAATACAATACGATTCGTTCACCATAACGATGAATTGGATCTTCCTTTTCTTGCGACCAAACAACTGAACCTAAACACAAAAAGAAAATAAGAATGCTATTTTTCAATTCCCTCAAGATTTAACAAAAACGAATACACCTGTGCTATCTCCATTCGTTCCACACTTCTTCCAGAACCGCCTCCATGACCAGCATCCATGTTGCAATCAAAAACAAGTGGATTTTCATCCAATTTCATTTCGCGCAATTTCGAAACGTATTTCAATGGTTCCCAATACTGTACCTGCGAGTCGTGATAACCCGTTGTTACTAGGATAGAAGGGTAGTGGGCTTCGCGTAAATTGTCGTATGGCGAATAGGATAACATATAGTTATAATACCTTAAGTCCTTCGGGTTACCCCATTCTTCAAATTCTCCTACAGTTAGGGGGATACTTTCGTCCAACATCGTAGTTACAACATCCACAAATGGAACTTGTGAAACAATCCCTTTCCAAAGGTGGGGGGCCATGTTGACAATCGCTCCCATCAATAATCCACCTGCAGAACCGCCTTGGGCATAGATTTTATAAGGATCACATTTCCCATGCTGAGCTAAGTACTCTGCACAATTAATGAAATCGGTAAAGGTGTTTTTCTTTTTCAAGAATTTCCCCTCGTCGTACCACTCTTCACCCATGTATTTTCCTCCGCGAATGTGGGCTACAGCGAAAACAAAACCTCGGTCCAACAAACTCAAGCGAGTTGCCGAAAAAACATCTGGAATCGTAATTCCATAGGAACCGTATCCATAGAGTAGAAGTGGGGCTTTGGTTAAATCCGTGCCTTTTCGATAGACCATAGAAACGGGGATCAAGGTACCGTCATTGGCCACTGCCCAAATGCGTTCACTTTGATAATTATCTGGACTAAAACTAGGATCAATTAACTGTTTTTGATGGAATAATTCACGCTTCCTGGAATTCAAATCAAAGCGATATATACTTGGAGGTGTGGTCATTGAATTGTAGGAGTAATTCAATACTTCTCCTTCGTAATCATCATTGTAGGCGAATGATAAATTGTAAGTTTCCTCCGGAAATGAAATATGCTCAAAAGTATTCGTTTCAATCTCAATGGTTTTGATTCGAGTCAGTCCCTTTTCTCTTTCCTCAATCACAAGGTGATTCTTGAAAACCAACATGTTTTCTATCAAAACCGCCGGATCATGCCCTTGAACCACGATACATTCGTCCAAATGCTTCGGGATTTTAGGGGTAAACAAGATTTGCTTGTTTTTAGCGCGATGGTTGGAGGTGATGTAGAATCCATTGTCGTGACATTCTACCGAATATAAGTGTCCGTCCATGCGTTCTAGAAATACTTCTGGAGCTTTGGTAGGATCGTTTGCTGGTATGAAACGCAGTTCAGATTGAAGCGATGAATAAGAAGCAATTTGAATGTATTGCTTGTTCATGCTTTTGCTGATGTAAACGTAAAAGCGCTCGTCTTTTTCTTCAAAAACGAGTTCGTCTTTTTCTGTTGATGTACCCAATTTGTGGCGCCAAACTTGGTGTTCGCGAAGGGTTGTCGGGTCTTTACGAACATAAAATACCGTTTGATTATCATTGGCCCAAATCACGGAACCGTCCGTGTTTTCTACCTTATCTTGGTGGTACTTTCCAGTTTTATTGTCTCGAAAAGACAGGGTGTAATTTCTTCTCCCGATGAAATCTTCTCCCACAGCCAAAAGTTGACCATTGGGCGATGGGTTCCAGTCTCCAAGATCATAGAACTTATGCTTTTTTGCACGTTCATTCTCGTCAAAAAATAAACTGTCACCATCTTCTTTTAAAATGTACAAATACGCATAATCCTTACCTTTTTTCTGCCGAATTTGGTAGGTAATGCCATTCATGACAAAAGGAGCACTCTGTTCGTTCGGATCTATTCGGTTTTCGAATTCTTCCAAGAGAATTTTTTGCAACTTTTTCAGTGGTTTAAAATAGTCGCGGGCATACTGATTCTCAGCTTCTATGGCTTCTAATACCTCCTTACCATCGCGCTCATTCATCCAATAATAGGGATCGTGACGCTGGTGACCGTGGGTTTCTAAAATGTGATCTTTTTTAGGTGCTTTGGGTTGATTTTGGGCGTGGGTATTCGAAACGATAAGACTCATGAGATAAAATGCCAGAAAAGCAGGTTTTTTAAGCATGTTGACTGTAAATTACAGGCAGATTTTCCAATGCTTCGAAAATACTATATTTCTTTGGTTATTTTTGTCGCACAAGGTATCAAATGAAGAAATTATACAAGTTCCTGCTGAACAAGCTACCACGTCCGCTTTTAATACGTTTGAGTTATATTTTCCGTCTGTTTTCTCCTGTGATTTATGCTGGGAATAAAGTCGAGTGTCCCGTTTGTGGAAAGTCGTATCGCAAGTTCCTTTCTTACGGTTCAAGTGTTGCACACAGAGAAGGGGTTCTTTGTCCGGGCGATTTAACCTTGGAAAGACATCGTTTGATGTGGTTGTATTTGAAGGAATTCAGTCCTTTTTTTACTGCTGAAAAGTTAGATGTCTTGCACATCGCTCCTGAACAATGTTTTCACTCAAAATTTAAGGCTCAAAAGAATCTGAATTATCTAACGGGTGACTTGGTTTCGCCCATTGCTGATATGCACTTTGATTTGCATTCTATTCCCTTGGAAGACAATCGTTTTGATGTGGTGTTTTGCAACCATGTGATGGAGCACGTTGACGATCCTATTCAGTGTATGAAGGAATTACACCGCGTTATGAAGCCAGGTGGTTGGGCCATCATGCAGGTGCCGCAAGATTTCAACAGAGCAGAAACCTATGAAAATCCGAGTATTACCTCGGAGGCAGACCGCGAGAAACACTTCTGGCAAAAAGACCACGTCCGTTTGTTTGGCCGCGACTATCCGGACTATTTAAGAAAGGCTGGATTCGAAGTTGAGGAGTTTTTACCAGCTGAAAAAATAGGTCAAGATCGCGTGGATCGATACCGTTTACAACCCTCAGAAGTTCTGTATATCTCTCGAAAAAAATAACCATGAAAAACCTACTACTCACATTCGCATTTACCCTTTCCTTTTTGGGGTTTGCACAGGAATCGGTGATTTTCAATTACTTGAATTTCAAAACTGACTACGAGCGCGAAAGTTGGAAAAATCCAAGTAGAGATTACCTCGATTTGTCCATGTCCATCGATAGCTCCTTTACCAAGGAAGAGGGATTGGCGTTCAAGAATCGGCTCAAGGACTTTTACCAGCAAAATAATTTTTCAAGCAAGTCAGGTAAAAAGCGTATCAAGAATGTAAAAGCTCTTTATCTGGCCATTCACGATGCATTTTTGAGACGTTACCGCGAACAAGTGGATTTCTCGGATTTGGTTCGAAAAGGTGAATACAACTGCTTTACTGCGAGTGTCTTGTATTCTGAAATGTTGGAGCATTACGGAATTCCCTATATCATTTTGAGCGAGTACGACCATGTTTTCCTGGTAGCTTATCCAGATGAGGAATACATCGTTTTGCAAACAACTTCTCCCAATTTTGATGATTATCAAGTGGAAGAAAAGGTGCGAAAAGCCAATGTTGATCGAATGTTGAACGGAAAAATGTTGACACAAATGGAAGTGGACACATTGGGCATGAACCGAGCGTATGAAATTTATATCAACGAGCAAACGCGTGTCAATTTGATGGAATTAATTGGGTATGATTACTCCAATCAGATGGTTTATTTGTTTCAAGAGAAAATCAATTTTGAGCAGGCCAGCGAAATGGGCATGAGAGCGATGTACTTGATACCCAACAACAAGGAATTGTCAGCAAGGTTTTTCGAAATGGGGAGAATGGGGGTAGCGGTTACAGGCTTTAGGAGCAGAGCTGCACTTTATTTATGCCTGAGCAACATTCATTCTCAGGCGAAATCACAAATATCCCTGATGGCTTGGCCATCCTTTGTGGCTTATTCCGATTTGTTGTGTCATGTGGCACAGAAATATCCCGCTTTCAGTGAATTGATGCTGAAAAAAGGAGTCAATGCCTTCAATGCTGCCACAATGTTTTCTGGTTCCGACGATTTCATGAACGAGGCAGACTATTCAACTTCGTACGAGGAAATGGAAGAAATGGAGGATTGGATTTACGAAACCTTCATGGAATACGATTTTGAAGATCTAGAAGTAGCTGTTGATGATTTGGTGAAGGATGAAGAGTGGCGCAAATTGATCCTGATTCAAACATACACATTGGCCATCAATTTTAAATGGGAAGTAATGGACGAGTTGCCCAAAGAAACCATCGAGAAATTGAGAAGTTTAGATCCTGAAAATAAACTGATTCAACGCCTAGAGATTGAATTGTTCAAAGACGAATTTCGCGCACGACTCTTGAACGAAAAAGAGGATATTCAAATCACTTTTAGCGAGATGTTGAAAAGTGCCGATTCTGCTGGGATCGATCAAGAGTTTTTGTTTGAGCTAGGCTATGATTTGTTTACCGACTACGAAGAAAAATGCAAGAATAATTTTTATAACAGAAGAATTACCTCGGCCAATCAAGAGTTTGACGTTTGCTTGTTTCTTTTCAAAAAACTGAAGAAAATGGAAGGAGTAGACAAGGGACGAATAGAGTCGTTGGAGTACAAAATGGGAAGTCTTTACCTGAAAAAGTCAGAAAATGTATCTCCTACTCAAGAAAAAAAGTTAATCGATGAAGGGCATTATTTGATTCCCAATCACGTCATGCTCAAGGCTCGATACGACCATTACCGCAGGTAAATCAATAGCCGTTTTCTTGAATCTTTTTACCGATTTTTTCGTAACAGGATTTTATTGTGGAGAAGAAATTTTAACAAATTATAAATTTCTGTATATCTTCATCGCCGTTAAATGTTCAACTTAAATACTATCAAATGAGTAAATTAATCGTACCTGCAGTGGCAATCAGCCTAGTTTTATCATTGTTTTCTTGTCAAAAAGAGGAAGTGACGAAGCGCACTAACAAAATGACTACTACCACCGAAATGACCAACAACGACCTTCGTGCCATCCTCAAAGATTTGGGCGTAAAAATGAAATCAGACGCATATGCGAAATTGGATGATTCTCCAATTAAAAAAGTATATGTTGGAAAATGGACACAAAGCACACCTCAATTGAACCAACGAATCAAATGTATGCCTTCTGATCGCATTTGTTACTTCATTGTTGATTTAACTTCAATAGCTGAACCAGTAGGAGAATACACAAAAACTTACGACGATGACGACTTTATGGTGTGTGTAGGAGACGAGTTCAACTATGCATTCTACGGTAAAGTAATTGATGTAGAAACGGGGATCGGATACACCGACTACATTTTGAGAAAATAAATAATTGTTCAAAAGAATGTTGCTCCTCGGGGCGACATTCTTTTCTTTAACCGCTCAACCTAAAATGAAACTTATTTTCGCTGAAACTAACTAAATAAGGTATTTCAAACCACACAATATGGTAACCCCAATCAAATCTTTCATCCTTTTCAGTTCATTTTGCCTCTTGCTTTCTTGTGGATCCAAAAACGAAGTGGAACAAATTATCGTTAAGGAAGATTCTGTTATTCTAGGTTACGTAGACAAATTGCAAAGAGCCGATAACGGTCATTTCTTTTTGTTAAACGAAGAGTCTCAATTAATTGAGTTGAATCCCAAAACGGGTGAATTGACCAAGCATTTTGAGATGAATGACTCTTTGTTGAATGACGTTTGGGAGAGAGTGGTGAGCGAATACGACTATTTGGATTTCGTTCAACCCGATGAACCAGGGTTTACCAATTCTTACTGGCTATCCGGACATTGGGAAGATCAAGGACACAAATATGTTTCGGGAAGTTTTGACTTTGTTTACAACGGAGTTTTGAACGAAGTGAAGGTTCAATTCAGCTTTGGGTTTAGCGCCCTTTTCGATATCAGTGATGCCGGGGTAGAAATTTACACCTTCGATGGGGAAGAATGGCCTTTGAGAGGTCACATGGACCTAGACGACGAAAACAAGATAAGTACCAAACTGGGAACTCTTGAATACGGTTTTGTCGTGAACGACGGTCGACTCTTCACCAAGCGCATGAATCATGCCGAAGCCTTGGCGGAGCAGAAGTTGGTTCAAGGTTTGCCCCAGATCGGCGAATTAAACATCGAGAAAAAGAATGCTTGGTCTAATGAAGGAATGTTGCCGGCTCAATTTAAAAAGATAGCAGGAGAAATTTTCTTCAACGACGGATCTCAAGTCCTTTCACTCAAAAGAAATGCTTGTTACCATTTGCCTAAGAAAAATGACGAATTGTTTTTCCTGGATTTTTATGTGGACAAGAGCCATGTGACCTACCTTTATTTTGTTCCAGAAAAAAAGAAATACAACATCATTCAAACCAACCTCAAGGGGAAGGAAGAAAAAGAATTATTGAGTATAGATGAGTTCGGGATGGGCTTTTGTTTGGAGAAGGATGTCTTGATCTATCTCAGCAAAGACGAGCAAAATTGCTATTTGAACTATCTACCCTTGTTATAATACGAAACCAACAAAATGACGAAGACCTTTATTACAATGAGAATTGTAAGTTCCCTTTTACTGCTTCTATTTATACTTCCTGGCTGCACTCCTGCTGAAAAAACAGCTGAAGAAAAGTGGGCAGAATACGTTGAAGCCTTGCCTTGTAAAACCAAAACGTACAATGTGGCCATCATTTCGAAGGTAGATTGTACATCTTGTGAGGTAAAATTGGAGGAGTTTTTTGAAGACCCTTCTTTTAAATCAAATACCTTGTTTGTTTGCGAGGATACCCGAGAAAAAGAAATCATGTATTGGCAAAAGAAATACCCCTTCTTTAAAAAAGTGAAGGTTATTTTCTCATCAGAAATTCAAAAATTTTTGATGGGAAGTAATACGGTACTAACGACCCTACAAGTACGCGATAAAAAAAGTGACCAAGTAGTGGCGCAAATGACATTTCGAGAGATGCTCATGAATCCAGGAAAACTTCAGGAAATAAAAGGATGTATGTAACTCAACATGGAGAAATTAAAAAAGGTCGTTTGTTTCAAACGACCTTTTATTTTGATTCAAATTAATCTTATAGATTCTCCAAGATCATGGCAGAAGCACCACCACCTCCGTTACAGATTCCAGCTCCACCCATCTTCGCATTGTTTTGTTTCAATACATGAATCAAAGTGACCAAAATACGTGAACCAGAGTTTCCAAGAGGGTGACCTAAAGCAACTGCACCACCGTTAACGTCAACCTTCGCAGGGTCTAGACCCAACAATTTGGTATTCGCCAAACCTACTACAGAAAATGCCTGGTTCAATTCCCAGAAGTCGATGTCAGAAGTTTCCAAACCAGCTTTTTTCAAAGCTACAGGAACTGCCTTAGCAGGAGCTGTCGTAAACCATTCTGGCTCTTGAGCCGCATCAGCGTATGATACAATTTTAGCGATTGGTTTCAAGCCGTACTTTTCCACCGCTTCCTTAGAAGCTAAAATCAAAGCAGAAGCTCCGTCATTCAAGGTAGATGCATTCGCTGCAGTAATGGTTCCGTCTTTTTCGAAAGCTGGACGCAAAGCAGGAATTTTATCTAAGAAAACGTTTTTGTATTCTTCGTCTTCAGTAACCATAATTGGATCACCTTTGCGCTGTGGAACAGCAACTGGAACTATTTCATCGGCAAAACGACCGTTCGCCCATGCATCTGCCGCACGTTTGTACGAAGTAATGGCGAAGTTATCCTGATCCTCACGTGAAAAATTGTGTTCTCTGGCACAAGTTTCAGCGCAGTTACCCATCGGTACTTGGTTGTAAACGTCCAATAAACCATCCTTAGTTATACCATCTAGCATGGTGATGTTTCCAAACTTTGTTCCTGCTCTTCCAGCAACGTAATGTGGAGTCATAGACATGTTTTCCATTCCACCAGCAACAACTACTTCATTGTCACCAGCCAAGATCGTTTGAGCACCCAACATAACTGCCTTCATACCTGAAGCACATACTTTATTTACGGTTGTACTAGGTGTATCATTGCTCAATCCTGCTCCTAGTGCAGCTTGACGTGCAGGAGCTTGTCCAACTCCAGCTTGCAATACATCCCCATAAATACCTCATTCACCATTTCTGGTTTCACACCACCCTTGTCCATAGCGCCTTTGATGGCTGTAGAACCAAGAACGGTAGCAGGAACGTTTGCGAATGCTCCCATAAAGGAACCCATTGGTGTACGAACCGCCGATATAATATAAACTTCTTTGCTCATGATAATTTTTTAGTTTGCGCGAATTTACGAATTCAATATGAAGCAAATGTTGAAAGCCAGATCAATTTTGACGGTTTGGTCCTTTCCTAAAAAAAATAGCATCTTTGCAAGCGAGAAAAAAACGGGTTCATGAAATTTTTATTACTCCTTTTAACTATTACCTTTTCAAGCTGGATTTTTGCTCAAAATGACAGTCTCGCAACCTTTGTAGTGAAGAAAATATTGCGCGAGGATATTGATGCCAAACCCTTGCCAGGGCCTTGGAAACTGAAAGCTATTTACGGTTTGAATGGTAGCCAAACTTCCTTTAAAAACTGGAACGCGGGTGGACAGAACAATGTGTCTGCTTTGGGCTTCGTATCAGCACAGGCAAAATACAGCAAAGGTGATTTGAAATGGGACAATGACTTAAATCTTGCTATTGGTGGTTTGCAATATACCAGCAAGGAACTCACGGCCCGTCAACGACGTTTTCAAAAAACAGACGACCGCTTGGAGGCCTCGTCAAATTTGGGTTACAGAATAGGGCAGAAATGGTATTTGTCGTTCAACAACGGATTTAGAACCCAGTTTTTGGATGGTTTTAATTACCCCAATGACTCGGTAAAGGTTTCTACATTTATGGCTCCAGGTTATCTCAATATGGGTCTTGGTTTGGACTATACGGCCAACGACAATTTTACCCTATACTTCTCACCACTCACAGCTAAGATGACTTGGGTGCAAAGCCAGCGATTAGCAGATAAAGGAGCTTTTGGAGTTCAAAAAGCGGTTTACGATGACATGGGGGTTTTACTTTCCCCAGGTAAAATGTTCCGCGGTGAGTTTGGTTCTTATATCAAAATGAAATACAACAAAAACCTGGCAAAGAATATTGATTTAAAAACAAAGCTTGAACTCTTCTCCAATTACACAAACAATCCGCAAAATATCGACGTCAATGCCGAGGTTCTTTGGTCTTTTAAAGTAAATTCTTGGTTCCAAGCATCCTTGCAATGGTTGTTGATTTACGACGATGATATCGATATTACCGATGCCGATGGAAATATCGGACCAAGAACACAATTCAAGTCTGTTTTGGGTATCGGTATCTCCTATACCATGAAAAACTTCGAAGAGAAGAAAAAATAGTTGTTAAGTTTTCGGAAAAATAAAGAACGGATCTTTCACAAAATAGAGTGGAGGTGCTGAAGTTTCTTATTTTCGTATCAGGATGAATTGGACCTCATACGTTTCCCTTTGGTGGTTGTTGCCTGCCTTCGTACTTGCCTTTCTAGGTGCCTATTTTCTTTACCAAGGAAAATCTTGGATATCTGAATTGAAAAAAGGCCAGCGTTGGCTGCTTATTGGCTTGCGTTTTTCTGTTTTATCTCTCTTGATTCTCCTGCTCTTCGGAGTGGTTTTTGAATACAAGAGTTATCAAGACAAGAAGCCCATACTTCTTACAGTGGTTGACAATAGCAATAGCGTGTTGAACTACAAGGATTCTTCTCTGATCAAAGAAAAGCTACTGCTTCTTCAAGAAGAGGCTAGGGCCCAATTAGGTGATCAGTTCGAATATGTATTTGCACCACTTTTTCCAGATTCTGTTCAGACCAATTTTGGAGGACAAAGCACCAATCTTTCGGCCCAATTGGAGGCCATTCGTACGACTTATATCAACGAAAACGTAGGTGCTGTTTTGTATGCCAGCGACGGAAATTTCAACCAAGGATACAATCCGGTTTATGTCGCAGAAAAGTTTGATTTTGTTCCTTTTTACACCCTAGGTGTGGGAGATACCGTTCCAAAGAAAGATCAATACATCAAGGATGTTGCGGCGAACGAATACGCTTATCTCAACAATACCTTTCCTATACAGATTGAAATCGAAGGAAGAAAGTTGAAAGGAGAAAAGGGAACCGTTGAACTTTTGGCTGATGGTAAACTATTGAGTCAACAGAGTTTTACTTATTCCAGTGATTTTGCTTTCAAACAGGTGACATTTGAGGTAGAAGCGAAAAAAGTAGGAATCCAACGATTTACGGTTCGACTTAAGGAATTGGGGCAAGAATACAATCTAAAAAACAACCAAAAAGACGTTTTTGTGGAAGTACTCGAAGCCCGAAATCGAATTTTACTTTTGGCCGAAAGTCCACATCCTGACATCGCTGCCATCAAGTCGGCTCTTGAAACGAATCAAAACTTGGAGGTCAGCTCTCATCTTTTTTCGAAATGGGATAAGAATACCAAAAATGTTGATATGGTGGTTTGGCACGATCCAGGTTCAAAAGACCCTCAGGCTATTCAGGACTTGCTCGAAAAAGACAAGATTCCGACCTTGTATGTGTTTACACCGAATAGTACCAATGCCTTTGTGGCGAAGTTGAACAGTGGTTTGGTGGTGCCAGCAGGTCGACAAACGGACGATGTGGAGCCCTCTTTCAATTCAAGTTTCGAGACATTTACGGTGAGCGAAGAGCTAGTCGAGCTCATGAATTTCCTTCCACCGCTCAAGATGAGTTACGGAAAGTGGACCTTTCCTTCCTCTGCTCAACCTTTGTTATACCAACGCTTGGGAAGCATCATTAAAAAGGACCCCTTGTTTTTCTTTGCGAAAAAGGCCAACCAAAAGTATGCAGTTATTTGCGGTGAGGGTGTATGGCGTTGGAAAATTCAAGACTATGCTAAGAACGGCAACTTTAATTTGTTCAATGAATTGTTTCTAAAAACCACCCAATATTTAGTCACCAAGAGCAACAAATCTCAATTTGTTGTGCACCCACCTCAACGTAGAGCCAAAGGGGAGGATATAGAATTTACAGCGGAAGTATACATCGATGCAATGGAACTATACAATAAATCCGAGGTTCGTTTTGTATTGGTCGATGAAAACAAAAAGAGAAAGGATTTCAACTTCTCCAAGACGGAAAAGGCCTATCAGTTGAACTTGGGTTCACTCGAACCGGGGCTATACCAATGGTCTGCAAGCACCACAGCAAACGGAAAAAAGTTGGAAAAATCCGGATCCTTGGTAATCAATGATGTTTTGATTGAACAATTGACCAATGAGGCCAATCATATGATATTGAGGCAGATGGCTGCTCAAACTGAAGGGGAGTTTGCTACTTTTCAAAATAGAGCCAAATTATACCAGTCTATCAGCCAGCGAAAGGACTTAACAACGGTTTCGTATCCACTGTCGAAGTTTTTGGAATTGATTGATTGGACTTGGTTGTTTTGGGGCTTATTGCTACTGTTTACGGGGGAATGGTTCCTTCGCAAATGGTGGGGAGGATATTAATTTTGAGCCGACAAAATAAAATAGAAAATAGGCCGTTATTGAATAAATTAGTAAACAAGCCTATGGTAAACAAATACCCTAAAGTAATTCCTTCAAAAAATGAATCTCAGATGGCACCGTCTATTAAAGCATTGAAATTTATTTTGGACTACAGCAAAAGTCTTGAAGTGAAAAAGAAAGAAAACACAAAGGTCTTGTACCTTCTGAACTGAGTAAAAATCATTAAAATGAAAAAAGAGGCTGTCTCAAAAGGCAGCCTCTTTTTTTATTGAATAAAAAGTTTGCACAAAAAAACGGGAGGTTTCCCTCCCGCCGAAAGAAATATTATCTTTCTATGTGCTAATATCCTCA
>JAOASF010000110.1 GCA_025210175.1 Crocinitomicaceae bacterium
AATCTGAGTATTTTCGCCCGTAAGAATCGCCAAGGGAATATCGTTCATTTTGGCCCACAAAACCCCGACAGAATCGCTCGTGTTGAACTTCTTCAACTCCATCTCCGACTGGTCGTAGTACATTCCACCATCCGTCCATACACCATCAATATCTGTGGCAATTAACTTCGGGATCTTCATTGCACTAAATTTGAGTAAATGATTTCATTCTTCGGGATATCTTGCAAGAGGGTTTTGCCTATTAATTGATCCTTTTCAGCCCATTTTAACCCGTCACCAGGAGACAGAAGACAGAAATCGGCTTCCGTTAACACATGCCCTTTCTTTAAGTCTGAAACAGAAGCAATGGATCTTTCCAACTTATGCTTTGCTGCTTCCACTCCTTCTACGATCGCTATTTTTTCCTCACCTAAAGATCGTTCCATCATGCGGATATCGCGAACCATTCTCTTGATTCCGTCTGGCCCGAGAGAACCAGCTTGATCTGTCCCTTTCATGTTGCGATCCAAGGTAATGTGCTTCTCAATTATTTCAGCCCCCATGGCCACTGCCGCTGTAGGCATGGCGATACCAATGGTGTGATCCGAATAGCCAATCTTGAACTCTGGATAGTGCTTTTGCAGGTATTTTACGGTCAGCAAATTCACATTATCAGGGTGTGTCGGATATTGAGAAACACAGTGCAGAATTGAAAGGTTGTTGTGATACTTGGTAATGGTTTCGACGGCGTCGTCCAATTCTTTCTTCCCGGCCATTCCTGTAGAAACAATGATGGGAATTTTGGTCTCTGCCATCACTTCTAGTAAGGGTAAGTTCGTCAAATCGCGACTGGCCACCTTTAAATAATCGGGCGTAAAGAGTTTCAACAAGCTTGTGCAACCTGGTGCACATAGAGTTTCCACAAAGTCTAACTTGTTCTTTTTGGCATGCAAGTATACTTCATAGTGCTCTTCGTCGCTCAATTCTAGAAATTCACGATGCGCACCATAGGTATCGCCAAAGCTATGAGGAGAATGATAAGGAGCCGACATTTGAGATGCAGATAATTCATACTTCAGGTCTCTCTTGGTCAACTTCACCGCATTAATAGGCTTAATAGGCAAATGAAACAAGTCTTCCTCAAAAGGTTTTGCGACCAAATCAATTATCACTTTGGCCAAATCCACCGATCCATTATGGTTCTGTCCTATTTCACCAATAATATATACTTCTTTCATTTTGAGTTTTTCGATTGTTCGTTGCGCATCGCCTGCAAAATTAAGCTATTTGTTAAGACTAGATTAAACAGCTCTTGCAAATCCAGCAATGTTTGCGCCTTCGGCCACTGGTGAAACAGTTCTTTCACATTCTCGAAATCCTGTTTGGTATCAATGGTCAGACGTATACCTTCCTCCCAACTCACAGATGACGGTAGCTCTAAAAAACGGCAAGAGAAATCGGAAGGATTGTTGTAAATAAAGTTCGTGACGTGTTCGCGGTACAATTTTTCCTTTGTCATTTGAGTCGCCTTCAGGAGGGCTTTAGCAGACACCAATTCGGCAAACACTCCGTAATGACTCAAAATGGTTGGCTTTCCTTCTATCGTTTGGTACGACAAGTAATCTTCACCCTGATAGGCTGCAATTAAGTTTTGCAAAAGCTCCATATTGAGATAGGGATTATCTGCACAAACGCGCACACAGGCCGACCAATCCTTGTCGGTATTAACCGCAGTAAATCGTGAAAGAACGTCGTCTTCGTCTCCCCGAAAAACCTCTACTCCTTGAGCTTCCACCATGCGTACCAACTCATCATCAATCGCATTGGTCGTAGTTGCCAAAACGAGGGGTAGGTCCAGGTTCTTTTGAATACGCTGGATGATCACCGTTAAAATAGATGCCGATTCATAAAAAGGAAGCATCATTTTTCCGGGCAAGCGTGTAGATCCTGACCTCGCTTGAATGATAATGCCAATGTTAGTTTTCATGTTTTTTAATGTAAATGAAGTTCACGAATAAAATGGAAATCAACTGAATGATTTGAAAGATCGAATAATACAACAACGTTTGCTCGAAAGTGCACTTGAACCCTATTGCCAGTACAATCACTGCTAAGGATAAGAGATGTCCCGCAAGTGATAAAAGAAAAAAGGCTTTCTGTTTCTTAATGAGCAGTGGCAGATAGCTAAAGGGCGAAGCAATGAAATTGACCATCAACCAAAAGGCCATTATTTCGGCAAAGGTACCCGCTTGATGCCACTTGCTACTGAAAACAAAATCGAATATTGGTTCACCAAATAGAGCGATTAACAGAAATGGAAAGATGGCCAAGCCTACCAGCACCTTCAAATTTTGGAAGGCTAAATGAAAGATGGGTTCTTTTTTCTGAACGCGTTCACCCAATCGTCCGAACAAAACTTGACCGTAGGATGCGGAAAACAAATTCAAGGGTAGTCGCAACATTTGAAAAGCAAACAAATATGCACCGTATTCTGACTTGCTGAAATAAGACCAAAACAGAAGTAAAACGATCAAATCTTTGGCCACATCTACCAATGCATGCGGCAGATTAAACACCGCAAACTCGCGATGTGAACGAATCAAAGCGATGCTATGTCGTATTTTGGTAATCTTTGGAAAATCACTTTTCAATCCATTTCTGTAAGCAAGAAATATGGAAGAAATCCAATACCCAAGAGCTGTTGGAATAATGAATCCGATGGACCCTACACCAAAGACACCCATGGCTACTTTGCCTATGTTGGACACAGCGCTATTCCAAACCTTGGAATAACTAATTGCTGCAAATTTTGCCTGGCGAATGGCCCAGTTGGTCCCCAAGTTTAATTTGGCCAATCCCATCATACCAACGGGTAAAAAAAGCCACCAAAAATCAATTTGAGCAGGTCGAAAAGCATACAGAACAACACATACCACAAAGAAGAATAGCGAAGTGTAAAAAACCATTCGATCGATGGTACTGTACAGAAAGCGCGCTCTGTACTCCTTTTTTTCAACCGGTAGTGCAACGTCCAATCGCAGCGTAATCAGCAAGGCGCCAATCGTAACTATTTGATTGAACAACCCCAAATCAGCGAATTCAGCTGGATTGTATAATCGAGTAATTACTGGGGCCAATAAATAACCAAGCACAGCCGAAAGAGCTGTGCCTAGTGTTAATACAAAAGTATCCTTAAAAAATGTATGTTCCTTAAAACTACGAATCATATCGGCGTACCACTTATGAACGAAGCTAAGCAATTATTTCGCGTAATTCACGGATCTTTTCTCGCGAATAACGGTCACTTTTACCTGTCCAGGGTAAGTCATTTCCGTCTGGATTTGTTGAGAAATGGCGAAAGACAATTCATCCGCCTTCAAGTCTGTTACTTTCTCTGACTCCACAATCACGCGCAACTCACGACCAGCTTGTAATGCGTATGCACTATTCACACCGTCGTAACTCAATGCCAAATTCTCCAATTCCTTGATTCGTTTGATGTACGATTCAACGATTTCACGTCGCGCTCCCGGACGAGCACCAGAGATGGCATCACAGACCTGAACAATTGGTGAAATAAGGGTAGTCATTTCAATTTCGTCGTGGTGAGCTCCAATGGCATTGCAAACATCTGGTTTTTCACCAAACTTCTCAGCCATTTTCATCCCCAAGATTGCGTGTGGCAATTCTGGTTCCTCATCTGGAACTTTTCCAATATCGTGAAGCAATCCTGCTCTTTTGGCGATTTTCACATTCAAACCAAGCTCCGATGCCATTACGGCACACATATTAGCTACCTCGCGGCTGTGTTGCAACAAGTTCTGTCCGTATGAAGAACGGTATTTCATTCGACCTACCATTCGCATCAACTCAGGGTGCAATCCGTGGATTCCCAAATCGATACAAGTACGTCGACCTGTTTCTGCAATTTCTTCTTCGAGTTGTTTACGCGTTTTAGAAACCACTTCCTCAATTCGCGCTGGGTGAATACGACCATCTGAAACCAACTGGTGCAAAGACAAACGAGCAATCTCACGACGAACTGGATCGAAACAAGAAAGGATAATTGCTTCTGGTGTATCATCAACGATGATTTCCACTCCAGTAGCTGCTTCCAAGGCACGAATATTTCGTCCTTCACGACCGATGATACGACCTTTCACATCATCGTTTTCAATGTTGAAAACAGAAACGGCATTTTCGATGGTTTGCTCTGTAGCAACGCGCTGAATGGTTTGAATAACAATTTTACGCGCCTCGCGGTTGGCATTCATGTTCGCCTCTTCCATGATTTCTTTGATATGCGACATGGCACTTGTACGCGCCTCGTCTTTCAAAGCATCCATCATCATGTTTTTGGCTTCATCTTGACTCAATCCGCTCAGTTTTGAAAGCTCCAAAACACGCTTTTGTTGAATCTTTTCCAATTCTTGGTGCTTGAGGTCGACTGTTTGGATTTTTGTATCCAACTCACTTTGCTTCTTGGATAAGTCCTTATCCTTTCTGCCCGCCTCTTCAATTTTTTGAGATAAGGTCTTTTCTTTTGCTTTCAATCGATCTTCAACCGACTGAATTTTGCGCTCTCTGTCCTTTATCGAAGTTTCGTGTTCTTCTTTCAACTTCAGAAAACGTTCTTTTGCCTGAACGATTTTGTCTTTTTTCAAAGACTCTCCTTCTTGTTCTGCCAACTGAAGGATCTGTTCTTTCTTCTTTTTTAGTACAATGTTTTGAACGAAAAAGGCAATTCCTCCTCCTCCAAGAACACCGACTACAATTCCAATAACTAAGTCCATTTTTTACTAATTATGTTCATGAGTCGAACACAACGTGGTAAGGAAATTACAGCAAAGAATCTAAGTGAGAATCCAAATTATCGAGTGCATTTTCAATCTCTTGATAATTGGCTGGTTTTTCAACAACCGTAGTGGATCCCTTTGTTTTTGTTGCCAACTGCAGAGCTGCCATGGCCAACAAGTCTTGCATATCTTTAACCGCATAATTGTCCTTCAAAACATGAATGGCTTTGTTGATGTCCTCAGCAGCTTTCAGTACACGCTCACGCTCCGCCTCACTTACTGTAAGCGGGTACGAACGTCCAGCGACCACTACTTTTAAGGATATCTTTTCCATTTTTATTTTTTCAACTGACGAATGCAGTACTCAATTTCGTTTACCAATTCTTCGATTTCTCGTTCACTTACAGGCGATCTCGAAACCTCAGAACGTACGTTTTGTTCTATAGTCGCGTTTGACTGTTCTCTTAAACTTTTCAGCTCTTCACGATTTTTGTCCAAGTTACTTTTAACCTCTTCCAATTCGTGTTCACGTTGAACTAAAAGTTCAGACAACTCCGTATTCTTCTGTCTTTCAGCTATCAAAGATTGATTCAAACGATCAATTTTCTCATTGATTTGGCTGATTTTAGCTTGAATACTTTCTGTCATTTACTTTCGACTTTACACAAAAGTAGCATTGTGGATGAATTATGACAAGATTTTAAAACGTTTGTTGTCGACTTTTTATCAAAGGCTTAATTTTGAAAAATGTCAATGCCTTTACATCTTTTTCTCGTATTTATTGCTCACTGGATGCACTTTATCCTTGGAACCGAATCCGCCCCTAAAGAATATCATCCACCGGTTGATATCCCGATGGTATTAGCGGCCAACTTTGGCGAGTTGAGAACCAACCATTTCCACATGGGGATAGATATCAAAACCAATGGAAGAGAGGGGTACAAACTGTATTCAATTGATGAAGGTTATATCTCACGGGTAAATGTTTCACCTTATGGCTATGGTAAATGTGTATACATCAATCACCCTGGTGGCATTACTTCGGTTTATGCACATTGTCAAAAATTCACCGGAAAACTGGCTGAAAAAATTCGTCAAATTCAGTTGGATAGCAAGTCTTCTGAAATTGAAGTTTACTTTGAACCCAATGAATTGAAAATAAAAAAAGGCGAAGTTTTTGCGCTGTCTGGAAATTCAGGAGGTTCACGTGGCCCCCATTTGCATTTTGAAATTAGAGATACCTACACGGAGGCTGCGCTCAACCCGCTTCACTATGGTTTTCAAATTAAAGACGATGTAATCCCGAACATTCATCAACTGAGAATTTACGCTTTAGACGAACAAGGGTATCACACTGGAGGAATCAAAGAATACAGAATTTTCCAAAACGGGAAGGAAGCCACCTTGAACAATACCGTACAAATTGACCCGAGCTTTTTCGATTCAAAAGGCGGCATCGGCTTCGCTGTTAGTGGAGAGGATCAATTCACAGACGCTTACAACTCTTGCGGACTCTATGGTTTCAAAATTGACGTTAACGGTCAAACCTTCGTTCAATACCAATTGGATAAAATACCCTTTGAACACACCCGTTACCTCAACATTTACACCGATTACGCAGCCTTTCGATCGGGAAAAAAATTCCACAAAGCCTTTGCCAACACGAGCAATCCACTTCCTTTTTATACAGGGACATCAAGGGGCTTGTTTCAACCCGAAATAGGTAAAACCTATCAACTTTCGTATGAAGTACAAGACGCACATGGCAATAAAACCTTGTTGAAATTTGATTTGGTTGTAGGCGATGGAGAACACCGCACAGCAACCGTCCCCACTACAGCCAAGCTCTACCCTGATTCGAGTTACAGCATGGAGTTTACGAATTCTCGCTTAGAAATACCGCGTAATTGTACGTATGAACCAATGACTAAGAGAATTTTCGAAAATGGTAACAAACTCTTTTTTGGTTCAGATTTTTACCCTGTGCAGAATGCCTTTACGGTGTATTTGAGACCGTTAAAGGATCCACCGGTTTCAAAACAATACTTGGTGGTAGATGGGAAACATGCTTTGCGCACAAGTTTCGAAGATGGTTGGTTAGTAAGTGAAAGTCGTTATTTCGGCGAAATAAGTGCAATGGCAGATTTGAAAGCACCAGACATTCGTCCGCTCAACATTCGGCCAATTATTTATCGCAAGAAAACCAGTCAATTGATTTGGCGCATGTACGATGGCGAAACTGGCTTGAAGGATTACGGCGTTTGGGTCGATGGAAAATGGGAAGTTTTGGAGTACGAGTCGAAAGGTAATTATGCTTTTTTATCGCTTGCTTTTTTGGCTGACGGAAAGCATACCATACGCGTTCAAGCGGTTGACTACAAAAACAACCTAACCGAAAAGGAATACACGATAGAAATCAAATAAAAAAGAGGCTGTCTCAAAAGGCAGCCTCTTTTTTTATTGAATAAAAAGTTTGCACAAAAAAACGGGAGGTTTCCCTCCCGCCGAAAGAAATATTATCTTTCTATGTGCTAATATCCTCAAAAGTAGTTTTCAAGGATTATAC
>JAOASF010000111.1 GCA_025210175.1 Crocinitomicaceae bacterium
ATGATACACATTGTAAATCGTTGCATCCAACTTGTTTCTCGCATGGTTGAGAAAAGATCCGATCCCAAGAACATTCACCGAATCCCCAAAGGTTTCTTTACTCGGGTCCGTTTCCAATTCATTAATGAAGTACTGTCCCAAAATATCGAAGTATTCACGTTCAACGGATCTAAATACCGTTGCGTAAAAATCCAAGTTGGTTTTTTTATCCGGCTCGTATTTAAGCGCTGTACCAGCCATTGCTGTTAAAAAGCGAGTTCTTTCCTGACCTTCGTAGTAAATATTAAAGGAGTACGCCTCATTCACAGTACCGAAGTCCGTTTTCTGGGTTTGAGGAGCAAAGCGGTAATCGTTGGATGAAAAATGCCCCAACACTTCCCATCTCCATTTTTCAGTTATAGCATATTTCGTTACAAACTGTCCGTCCATAAAAACGGGATTGTAAGCTCCTTTTGCAGGAAGAGCATTTAACAGATATCCATTAGCTCTGTATCGCAAACCAACCATGTAAGAGAAACGCGAGTTTACACTTTGTTCAACGTGAGCTTGAACCCCTAATAAAGAACCAACCCCCGAAGCGCGAAACTTAATTGGATCTCGGTACTTTATGTCCAATACCGAACTCAGCTTATCCCCATATTTCGCATCAAAACCACCAGCCGAAAACGAAACATCTTCCACCAAAGCCGTATTGATGAAACTCATTCCTTCCTGTTGACCTGAACGCGTTAAAAAGGGTCGATAAATCAAAAATCCGTTGACATACACCAAGTTTTCATCATAACTACCTCCCCTTACATTGTAATTGCTCGTCAATTCATTATTTGACGTAGCGGCCGTGGTAAGCACCAGTAACTTCTCCAAATTTCCCATCGGAATGAGGTCCAGATCTGGAATATTTACCGTTTCTATGCCGAAAACATTCTGCTTGGTTGATTCCGCATTAACGGCTACCAGTTCTTGGACATTGATCTTGATCACACCAATGTTCATCAGCTTTCCTATGTTCGGTGATACAGCATATCGTTCAATGATATTGGCCGTATCTAAATTGATGTACAATTGAAAGGAATCGTTTGCTTCAATGGGTATGGAGAACTGTCCATTGAGGTCGGTATAAACAACCTTAACCTTGGATTGAGGAGAACGAACGGTTGCAAATTCAGTTCCTTTACCAGATTTGCTCACAATTTTACCAGTCACGGTAAACTCCTGCCCTACAACAAGAAGGCTTAGCAAGGTAAAAAGGAAAGAAACAAGACCAGTTCTCAACATAGATCGAAGGCTAAACGGCAGATTGGAAGCTTTATTTTATGACCATTCAAGGATGATGAAGTCGTTCTCAAAGGGATCGATTGCTTCCTGCAGTTTCTGCAAATGTGCGAATACTTGACCGTCTGCACACAATTGGAAGAAATTCACCTTTCTTTCCATCATTGTTCCCCCGGGAAACAAACGGTCTTTGACCTGATCCATGGCCTTCAGCACTTTTTCGTGTTTTCCTTTTTCGGCACGAATCAATTTTTGCTCTAGCGTATCTATTTGTTTCGAAATTCTTGCAATTTCAGCCTTACCAAAATCGTGCAAGGCAGCATCAACCTTGGTGATGGCTTCCATGATTTCAAAGGCAATTTCTTCTTGCTTAAGTCGAATGGGTGAAATGTCTAAATCTGAACTCTGTTTCATAACAAAGTCCTTTTTAGCTTGGTCCACATCCGAGAACAAATCCTTCAAATCCCAATTGGCCAATTCCATCTTTTTCTTCGTGGTATCATCCAACATACCCAGGGAATTACGCACCTGAATTAAGGGAAAAAGAACATTGTTCACGTCAAAAACACCCTTCAGTTGTAACCAGTAGGCAATCTCTCCTCCTCCACCGACGTAACAAATGTTCGGCAAGATCATCTCTTGATACATCGGGCGCAAGATTACATTCGGAGAAAATGAAGCTGGATTTTCGTCAAAAAGTTGCATAACCTCCTCTTTAGAATATTGACCTTTTTGATCGATGACAATAGCGTCTCCTTCCTCCTTCAAGCGTTCTCTGTAGTTTTCACCCAAGTAGAAAAAGTTTATTTCTCTCGTATGAGCTTGACCATGAAAACCAGCTTTTTCCAAATCTTCCGTATGCTCTTGCACCGCCTTTTGAGAAGCATGTTCGTTCAATTCCCTCTCCAATACGGGACGAAGTGACTTTTTCAACTCGGCATTATCCGCATCCAAGATAACCAGTCCTTCTTTCCCAAATAAATGGTTCACCAAGTTGAAAGTAGCCTCGGCAAGATTTTTCCCTTGGTAAGCATCTAGCGCCTGCCAAACTTCAGATCCTTCATGGTTTCCAAAAAACTGTTGGATTTCACTTTTAAATTCATCCAATTTCTCGGTTGACATTCGACCAACAGCTCCTTGTGCCTCTCGCTCCCAAGTTATTTGCTTGTTGAACAAATGAATGGACTGAATTTCTTCCAAATCGTGATCTTCGGTCGCCATCCAGAAAACGGGCACCACCTTCTTCTCACCTTTTTGGTTCAATCGTTTCGCCAACTCAATAACATGTTGAATTTTCAGGATGAAATAAAGCGGACCTGTAAACAAGGAAAGCTGATGTCCGGTAGTTACCGTAAAGGTATCCTCGGAGGTCAAAAGTTCGATGTTATCTGTCACCGCCTTATCCACCTTCACAGATGCATAAGCCTTTTTGATTTCCTGAACCAAAGTGGCTCTACTTTCTGAGGAGTAGGCCTTTTTCTTTCTATCCATTTGCGCATACAACTCCTTTTCCGAAAAGGGTTGCTGAATAAAATGTGAAAGCTCATTTTGCTGATACACAAGCTGATTAGCAAGTTGGGAGAAAGATTGTGTTTCTTCTCTGGAGATCAAATGTCGATTCATGAGGACAAAAATAATGTCCCTGGCCAAAGAAGATGGAAAAGAACGTGGATTTCCTTGTTAATAAAATACAAGGGCTCCTTTTTCCGAGCACCACTGTAAATGTCTATTTTTGGGCAAAAATTAGATTCAATGGAAGCTATCATTAAAACAAATAAAGGAGAAATGCGCGTTACTTTCTACGAGAAAGACGCTCCAAATACAGTTGCAAACTTTGTGAAGTTGGCAAAAGAAGGTTACTACAACGGATTGAAATGGCACCGTGTCATTCCAGATTTCGTAATTCAAGGCGGATGTCCAAACTCTCGTGATGGAGCTTCAGGAATCCCAGGAACTGGAGGACCAGGTTACCAAATCGATTGTGAATTGGACGGAGAAAATCAACACCACGACAGAGGAGTTTTGTCGATGGCTCACGCAGGTCGCAATACTGGAGGGTCTCAATTCTTCGTTTGTCACTCTCGCAACAACACAGCTCACTTGGACCGCAACCACACTTGTTTTGGAAAAGTTACCGAAGGAGTTGATGTAGTTGATGATATCCGTCAAGGAGACAGTATTGACAGTATCGAAATCATCGATTAAGAGCACAGAATATGACCCCATTGGGAGCTTGAATTCAAGCACTTGTCATTTGAAAAATTAATATACTTTTGCAGCGATAAAAAATCAATCATGTTCGAAAATCTTACAGGAGATAACTTAAAACAAGAATTCAAGGAGAATAAGAACGTTCGCCTTGCTACATACGCTATTGGTGGAATCTTGGTCTTGGCCATTGGATACTTTGCTTACAATACTTTTATCTGGGGTCCGGATAACGAGAAATCGAAAGAAGTAGGATTTGCAGGTTTGAACTATGCAGACAAAGACTCAACTGACTTGGCAATTCAAGAATTGGAGCCAGTAGTTAGTAAATTCGACGGCAAAGACGGAGGTGAAGTAGCACAATTCGTTTTGGGGCGCCAATACATGGAAAAAGGTGAATTCGAGAAGGCACTTTCTACTTTGGAAGGGGTGGATGTAAATGATACGTATGTAAATGTTATGTCTATCGGTCTTCAAGGAGATTGTTTGAGTGAGTTGAAAAAGTACGACGAAGCTGTTCGCCGCTACATGGAAGCTGCTCAAGTTGAGAAAAACGATTACACTACTCCAATGTACTTGTTCAAAGCAGCTCTTTTGTTGGAGCAAAAATTGAACAACCCAGAAAAAGCAACGGAAGTGTACACAGAAATCAAGGACAATTACTTGAGCTTCTCCAACCAAAAATCGATCGATCGTTACATCGAGAGAGCGAAAAACAAAAAAAGTAAATAATGGCAACAGCGAATCGCAATTTGTCAGAATACAATAAGGACTTTGTTCCAAACGGTGCCGATTTTAAAGTCGGCATTGTTGTTTCTGAATGGAATGA
>JAOASF010000112.1 GCA_025210175.1 Crocinitomicaceae bacterium
CTCCTGTCTCCTATAGTCCAAAAGTCCAAACTTGAATGTCGAATGACGAATGCCAAATGCTGAATGAAGCAAAAGGATGAAAGAGTTAATAAAAAGTCCTGACTCCTGTCTCCTAAGTCCAAAAGTCCAAACTTGAATGTCGAATGACGAATGACGAATGCTGAATGAAATAAAAGGATGAAAGAGTGAATAAAAAGTCCTGACTCCTGTCTCCAACGGTCTAAAAGTCCAAACTTGAATACCGAATGTCGAATGCCGAATGAAACAAAAGGATGAAAGAATTAGTAAAAAGTCCTGACTCCTGTCTCCTATAGTCCAAAAGTCCAAATAATATGAGTCCAACAATAATAATAACCATCATCGTCCTTTATTTTGCCTTGCTTTTGTTGATTGCGAAATGGACATCGAAAGAGGCAACGAACGAAACCTTTTATGTAGGAAATCGAAATTCCAAATGGTACTTAGTGGCCTTTGGGATGATAGGTGCTTCCTTGTCAGGGGTCACTTTTTTGAGTATTCCAGGATGGGTTGGGAATCCGGCGAATCAGTTTTCCTATATGCAAGTGGTCCTTGGCTATTTTGTGGGATACATTGTGGTGGCCTATGTCCTCATGCCTATCTATTACCGTATGAACTTGACTTCCATTTACACCTATTTGGAAGAACGTTTTGGTTATTACGCCCACAAAACGGGAGCTGTTTTTTTCTTGGGAAGTCGAATTCTAGGGGCTTCTATCCGCTTGCTTTTGGTGGCCAATGTGTTGCAAATGTTCTTGTTCGACAAGCTTGGTGTACGTTTCGAAGTGACCGTTTTTATTTCTATTGCCCTCATTTGGGTGTATACGAACAAAGGAGGAATCAAGACCATTATTTGGACCGATACCCTTCAGACTTTCTTCATGATCGCAGCTGTTTTGGTTATGGCTCACATCATTTCTGATGATTTGGGGTTGTATGAAAAAGGTTTGGTTTCTTCCATCAAGGAAAGTCCGTATAGCCAGATTTTTTACTGGGATTTCCTAGAGAAAAACTACTTCTGGAAACATTTCTTGGGGGGAGCTTTTATTACCATTGGAATGACCGGGTTGGATCAAGACATGATGCAGAAAAATCTGTCGTGCAAGAACATTGGTGAAGCGCAGAAAAACATGATGAGCTTCTCTTTTGTCTTGATTTTCGTCAATTTGATTTTCTTGTCCTTAGGTGCTTTGTTGTTCATGTTGTCTTCCAAAACGGGAATCGGAGCAGGTGTTTCTTCGGACTTATTGTTCCCCACCATCGCCTTGGATTCAAGTACTGGTTTAACCATCGGAATTTTGTTCTTCGTAGGTTTGATCGCAGCCGCGTACTCGAGTGCCGACAGTGCCTTGACTGCCTTGACCACTTCCTTTTCCTTCGATTTATTGCAATTGAACAAACGAGACGACATCGATCAAGAAAAAGCCAGAAAGAAAATTCACTTGGGTGTTTCCTTTTTACTCCTTTTGGTCATCATTATCCTGAAATATACCACGAGTCGAAATGCAATCGATAGCATTATGTTTTTCGCTGGCTTTACCTATGGCCCTTTGATCGGACTGTTCTTTTTTGGGATTTTGACGAAAAGGACCTTAACAGACAAGCATGTGCCTTTCTTGAGTGTTGGAGCTTGTTTACTGACCATTTTAATTTGGTATTTTTCAGCCGGTGCTCCCGGTGGAAATCCGGATGGAACAGGTATCTTTGGCGGGTATAAAATAGGATACGAATTGATTATTTTCAATTCAATCATCACCTATTTATTACTATTTGTCTTCTCTAAAAAAAACACAAGTAAATGAACCTTCTTTTAACGGATAATGGCTTACACATGGAGTTCGCTCCATTGACTTTATTGAAACCTGTTGCAAAATTGTTGGTGGGTGCTTTTATCATTGAAGATCGCTGGAAGGAACTTTTTCCAGATGCCCAAATTTCCTACGAAACAGAAGATTATTTAAGCAAAAAGTTTCCTGCTAACCCCGATGTTGAAGTTCGTATTGCCGCAAATGTTATCCCCAATTTGACTTTCGCCACTTTTCTGAAAGACAACTGGGGAAAGAACATTTCCTTTCAAGGGAAAGAGATTGTTCGTTTTTCCAATGCAACAAATTCGATTGAATTCGTAGGTGATTTGGTGGTTCTCGAGAAGCGCTGGGAATTGTTCAAAAAGAACGCTCAGATTCTGGAGAATGATTTGGCCATTTTTCAAAAAAGAGGAGATAGTGAAAAGCTTCCGGGCTACGTAACGGTAATTGGTGATGAGAACAAGGTTTTTCTATCTAAAGGCGCCAAAGTTCTACCATCGATTTTAAACACCACAGATGGTCCGATTATCCTCGACGAAGATTCTGAAATTATGGAAGGTTCGATGGTGCGAGGAGGACTTTATTTAGGTCAACACGCCGCTCTTAAAATGGGAACCAAGCTTTATGGCGCAACTTCTATCGGTCATTACTCCAAAGTAGGAGGAGAGGTCGGAAACTCGGTTGTACAGCCATATTCCAACAAAGGTCATGATGGATATATTGGGAATGCTCTCATTGGGGAGTGGTGTAACTTGGGTGCCGATACCAATTCTTCCAATTTAAAAAATAACTATGGTCGCATTCGTACCTATAATTATGCATTGGGTGGCGAAGAACAAACACAGGAGCAATTCATGGGACTTACCATGGGCGATCACAGCAAATGTGGGATCAATACCATGTTCAATACGGCCACTGTAATAGGGATTTCTTCCAATATTTACGGTGGAGATTTTCCGCAAAAATTCATTCCTTCTTTTCAATGGGGAGGGGCGGAGTTTGTTCCGTTTAAATTTGACAAAGCGGTTGAAGCAGCCAATGCCATGATGGTTCGCCGCGGAAAAAAGCTAGAAGCTGACGATTTGGAGATGCTTCGCTTTTTGTATGACAAAAAGTAAGACAAAATTTCAGTAAATCTTTCTTGGCATATCCTTTGAAATAGGTTGTTTCCACCAAAACGACTAATTCCGCGTAGGTATTCCAGCCAGAATACTGCAGAACTGTCAGTGTTGTTAAGATATAAGAAAGATGAACGATTTATTCGACGAAAACATAATCCAATTTTCAACTAGACCCGAACACGATGCCGAATTCATTCCCCTGATTACTTCAGAGGAGGAAGAAAGCATGAACACCCAGGAATTTGATGAGGTTTTACCCATCCTTCCATTGCGCAATAATGTGTTGTTTCCAGGGGTTGTTATTCCTATTACCGTGGGACGCGACAAGTCTATTAAGTTGATTCAGGATGCCAACAAAGGCAATAAAATAATTGGGGTTGTATCCCAAAAAAATCACGCAGAAGAAGCGCCAGAGTTTGAGGATTTACACAATATTGGAACCGTGGCGCAAATCATTCGTTTGCTGAAAATGCCCGACGGATCATCCACGGCTATTATTCAAGGTAAACGTCGCTTTGAAATGGCTGAATTAACTCAGCAAGAACCGTATTTGAAGGCAAAAGTTCACTTGTTGACGGAGGAAAAAATGAATCCGAAAAACAAGGAGCTGAAGATGATGATTAACAACATCAAAGACCTTGCTTTACAAATCATACGCGACAGTCCCAATATCCCTTCAGAGGCTTCATTTGCCATTGGAAATATTGATTCACCAACCTTCTTGGTGAACTTTATTTCGTCCAACATGAATGCGGATGTTGCTCAAAAGCAAGAATTGCTAGAAGAACTAGATCTGACCAAAAGAGCGAACAAGTTGATGGAAATGCTAACCTTGGAATCGCAAATGTTGGAAATGCGAAACGAAATTCACAACAAGGTTCGCAAAGATTTAGACAAACAACAACGCGATTACTTCTTGCAACAGCAGATGCGCACCATTCAAGAAGAATTGGGCGACAATCCATTTCAAGAAGACATACGCGATTTGGAAAAGAGAGCAGATGCCAAGAAGTGGGGAGAGAAAGAGCAAAAGTTATTTGCCAAGGAATTGGATCGTTTGCAGCGTATGAATCCCCAAGCAGCGGAGTATTCTGTACAATTAAATTACTTGGATTTGATCTTGGATCTTCCTTGGAATGAGTTTTCAACGGATAACCTCGACCTGAAACGTGCCGAAAAGATTTTGAACCGAGATCATTATGGCTTGGAGGACGTGAAAGAGCGTATTTTGGAGTACTTGGCCGTTTTGAAGTTGAAAGGAAACATGAAATCGCCTATCCTTTGTTTTTACGGACCTCCAGGTGTAGGTAAGACTTCTTTGGGAAAAAGTATTGCAGAGGCATTGGGACGAAAATATGTGCGCATGTCCTTGGGTGGTTTGCACGATGAATCAGAGATTCGCGGTCACCGTAAGACATACATCGGTGCGATGCCAGGACGTATTATTCAACAGCTGAAAAAGACGGAATTTTCCAATCCAGTTTTCGTTTTGGACGAAATAGATAAACTCGGCAGAAGCAATCATGGAGACCCATCTAGTGCATTACTAGAGGTTTTAGATCCTGAGCAAAACAACCAGTTTTACGATAATTATTTGGAAACCGAATACGATTTGTCTCGCGTGATGTTCATCGCAACAGCAAATTCATTGGCTGAAATTCAAGGGCCGTTGAGAGATAGAATGGAAATCATCGATGTATCCGGCTATACCTTGGAAGAAAAAGTGGAAATCGCTAAACGCCATTTGATTCCAAAACAGTTAGAGGAGCACGGATTGAGCAAAGCTGAATTTTCCATCGATAAGAAAACACTGAAATTTGTAGTTGATGGCTACACCAATGAAAGTGGTGTGCGTGGACTGGATAAGCGAATGGCGAAATTGGTTCGTTCGCGCGCCCGTCAAAAAGCGATGGATCAGGAGTTTGAACCCAAAGTAACCAAGGAGGATGTATTGAAATTCTTGGGTCCTAATCGCGAAAAAACGACATACGACAACAACAAGGTTGCTGGTGTGGTTACAGGTTTGGCTTGGACGAGTGTAGGAGGAGATATTCTTTTCATTGAATCGTCCATCACCAAAGGAAAAGGGAAATTGACCCTTACAGGTAACCTGGGAGATGTGATGAAGGAATCAGCAGTAATTGCC
>JAOASF010000016.1 GCA_025210175.1 Crocinitomicaceae bacterium
ACGTCGGGACAAAGGGATATTCAATCCCGCCTTACCCTCTTTTCAAAAATTCTACTCCCTGTTTACAGAAGTCTGAGCGACGAAGTCGTTCAAGCGATTGGAAACGAGAAAAGCATCACAAGCGAGGTACGATCGGGTATGCTTTATGTCCACTGCACGTCGGGACAAAGGGATATTCAATCCCGACTTAACTTTAAATTCAAAAATACATTTCATGCATACAGAAGTCTGAACGACGAAGTCGGTCAAGCGAATAGAAACGAGAAAAGCAGCACAAGCGAGGTACGAGCGGGTATGCTTTATATTCTAGAAAATCAACAGTTCCATTTCAACACAATTTTCATAATCCTAAACAAGGAAAAGTAAATGTCCTTGCACTTACGTTTGGTCCCAAAAAGCGATGCTTTTTGTCCACTGCACGTCGGGAGGAAGGGGTATCCAATCCCGAAAAAAATCATTTTTTTAATTATCTCGAGTTAGGTTCTCCCCCCCCTCCTTCCCGGCGCTATCGCTTGGTCTTCGATAGCAGTGATTCCTCTTCACTATGAAAAAAAACGTAAGTTTTGTATTCATAGCTTATGCACAATTGAGGTAAAAAAAATCTCAAAATATTTTAGTCAACTCAACAAGCTAACTCAAAAAGAACACTATCTTTGCACTCGCAATCGAGAAAACAAAAGCGTTTCAAAAACGATTGGAAAATGGGAGTTTAGCTCAGTTGGTTTAGAGCATCTGCCTTACAAGCAGAGGGTCGGGGGTTCGAATCCCTCAACTCCCACTCTGACAAAAAGCATTAGCCGAAAGGCTGATGCTTTTTTCGTTTACAGAAGTCTGAGCGACAAAGTCGGTCAACGAATGGAAACGAAAAAAGCAGCACAAGCGAGGTACGAGCGGGTATGCTTTATGTCCACTGCACGTCGGGACAAAGGGATATTCAATCCCGACTTAACTTCAAATTCAAAAATACATTTCATGTTTACAGAAGTCTGAGCGACAAAGTCGATCAAGCGAATGGAAACGAAAAAAGCAGCACAAGCGAGGTACGAGCGGGTATGCTTTATATTCAAGAAAATCAACTGTTCCATTTCAACACAAATTTCATAATCCTAAACAAGGAAAAGCAAATGTCCCTGCACTTCCGTTTGGTCCCAAAAAGCGATGCTTTTTGTCCACTGCACGTCGGGACAAAGGGATATCCAATCCCGAAACAAATCATTTTTCACTTAATTATTTCGAGTTGGGCTCTCACCCCTCTTTCCCGGCGCTATCGCTTGGTCTTCGAAAGCAATGCTTTCTCTTCATTCACCACTTTCACTTTAGGGTCCTTTCGAATTATTCTGTAAATTCATTGTATGAAATTTTCTGTTTTCGGTTTGCGATACTGTTGGGTTGCTTTGCTTTTGTTTTCGTGCTCTTATAAGGGCGATTACAAATATTATTTAGACAATCAATCCAATGAAAACTTGAGCATCATTTTTCAGTTGTCGACCGCTACAGACACCGTGCATGTTTTACCCGGCGAAAACAAGATCATTCGCTATTTCGCTGGAGACGAAGGTTTGGAGGATAAAGGAGATGACTTTCTATCCTATCACGGCTTTCAGAATATCTATTTTGCGCCTGTGAACGACACCGGCTATGTATCCAAAAACCCTAAACTTCGTGAGTCCTGGGAATATTCAACCGAAGCATATGGAAATAGCAGCAAGGCAGGTACCAATATTTACACCATAGCGATCCAGGACGAGCACATTCTTTATTAAGAATCCAACTTTATCGTGCTCTTTATCGTGCTCTTTACCCTGCTGCTTGACCTATTTTTATTTTTTTTATTTTTTTTCTGAAAGCCCGTCATTACAGCCTTTTCAGGATAATCCAACATTCTTTTTACACCCTTTGCTTGCCAAATGAAAAATCTGTACGCTTGAACTTCTCGTAAGTGCTAGTGAACAAAATTTTGGGGCCTAATTTTTCCTGAAATACAAAAATCAATCAAATGAAAAAATTACTACAAGGTAAATGGGTTTTGACCCTTATTACATTTATCGGTTTTACCAGTGTAGCCTCTGCAGCTCACTTGGGATCTCAATTAATGTTTAGTGCAAGGATGAATGGTGCTCAAGAAGTTCCGGCCGTAACCACCGATGCAGCTGGTGTTGCTTCAATGGTATTAAACGGAGAAATGGACTCCTTGTGTATCAGTGTTTACATGGGCGGATTTGGTTCGAACTTAGGAGGTGTTCACCTTCATGAGGGAGCAGCAGGTACCAACGGAAACGTGGTGGTAGACCTTAGCCCATTCATAGTAAACGGAAATATCCAGGTGGTTTTAACAGGTTCTAGTTTGCCGGCCGATTTGGTTCAAAAAATCATTGAAGGAAACATCTACATCAATGCTCACACTGCAAACAATCCGAATGGTGAAATTCGCGGTCAAGTGAAATTGGAACAAGACTTTGGTTACCGTGCGATCATGAACGGAGCTCAAGAGGTTCCAGCTGTGGCGACTAATGCGACCGGTCTTGGATTGTTCAACCTTTCTTTGAACAAAAAGAAAATGTACATCTGGATCGTAGCCAATGGTTTGTCTGGAGCCATCACTGGTGCACACATTCACCAAGGGGCAATCGAAACGAATGGTGGTGTTGCGGTTAACTTAACTGGAAATATCAATGGAAACACCATTATCGACACGATTGATGTGTCTACCGTTCCAGGTTTAATTGCTGATTTAGAAGCTGGAAACACTTACATAAACTTCCATACTGCAGCCAATCCCAATGGGGAAATCAGAGGTCAATTGACTTATGACAATGCAGCAATTATGTTTGACGCATTTTTGAACGGAGCGCAAGAAGTTCCAGCAGTTTCTACAACTGCTACTGGTACAGCTTCTTTCTCCTTGAATTCTACGATGACTGCCATTACATTCATGGTACAAGTAGATGGTTTGTCTGGTGCTATTACTGGAGCTCACTTGCATGAAGGAACTGCTGGAAACAATGGTCCAGTGGTTGTTGACTTGTCTACATCTGTTGTAGGAAACGTTATGGCGGGAACCATTACAGGAACTGACCTGACGCAAGAATTGTTGGAAAGCATGTTGTCTAGCGGCATCTATCTAAACATTCACACAGCGGCTAACCCGAATGGAGAAATTCGCGGTCAAATCAACCGATTGGCTCGTGAAGGATACACCTTTGAAATGAATGGTCAGTCTGAAGTGCCAGCCGTGATGACAGGTGCATCAGGTGGAGGTATGATGTCAATTTCAAGAGAAAGAGACAATGCGCACTTGATGGTAGTAGCCAAAGAAATGTCAGCTGACATTTCAGGTGCTCACTTCCACGAAGGAATGCCAGGAGCAAACGGAAACGTATTCTTGGATTTGACGAGCTACTTCTCGGGGAATGCAAATATTTCTGGAGCATTTACCTACTTAACAACAGAAGATACAGCACCATTTGGACCAGCACAAGAATTGTTGTTCAGAAATGGGAACGCATACTTGAACATTCACAACATGAACAACATGAATGGTGAGATTCGAGGAGATTCTTACAGAGGTTCAAAATGTTTCTCTCACACTGTAGGATTGAATGACTTGGAGAAAGAAACAACATTTGGAGTTTATCCAAATCCTGCAACTTCTAGTTTCTCAATTTCAATGGAGAACTTTACAACTGGAAGCACATTTACGCTTACAGATTTGTCTGGAAAAACGATTCGAACGTTCGAATTGGAAGCGAATGGACAGACTGTGGAAATTGCTGATTTGACTCCTGGAGTGTACTTCGTTAACAATGGCGGAACAACTGTAAAAATCATTAAGGAATAAGTATACAACGACCTAGAAGAGGGGCATCTGACAATCAGATGCCCCTTTTTTCTTTTCCTTTTTTTACAAATGGCTAAATTCGGGTATGAGGCAAAACCGAAATCGCATACTCTTATTGATTATTGGCCTGTGGATGAGCAGTTTCACCTTTGGGCAATCCTCTCTTTTTCATTTTAATGATACTACAGCAGTCATTGCGGTGAGCACGAGTCAGTCGCCCGCTCATTGGTACATAGAAATATACAATGATGCCAACACAGACACCTTACTCCGTTGGAAGACTCGTTTTGAAAACATTCCTTCTACTTGGAACATTAATTTTAACGATCAACACACCAATCATCCCACTATCAATGACGGAGACAGTGCAGACTTAGTCCTCTTAAAGGATGTATTTGGCGCACAGAAATTGATTATAGGAGCAGAAACCAACCAAGAACCAGGCTGGGGAATTGTGTATTTCACTATCTACAACCCTTATGCACCCCTAGAGCGCCAGAACATTGAATATCATTTCCGAGTAGGAGAGCTAGGTTTGGAAGAAAGTAAGATAGACGGATTCTTTCTGTTTGAAAACGGTATGATTTCCAATACTGAGGGACAAAAAATGAGCTTACTTTTTTATGATGAAATGGGTCGAATCCTTGGCACGGGTGATAATCAAGCAGAATATTCCCTAGATTGGGTTCCCGAAGCGACCTTCTTAGTGGTGGTAGAGGCTGGTAAGCACAGGTTAATCTGGAAAATTATTCGGTAGAATGGAGATAAAAGGTTACCCCACTTTTTACGCCTCAAGCAAAGGGAACTGGAGGCAATGGCTCATGGAACACCATGCAAAGGAAGAAAGAATTTGGCTGATTTATTACAAGAAGGATACTGGAAAACCTAGTTTAACTTGGAGTGAGGCAGTGGATGAAGCCCTCTGTTTTGGCTGGGTGGACAGTACCAAAAAGACGATAGATGAGGAGAGGTACATGCAGTTATTTAGTCCTCGCAAGAAAAACAGTACTTGGTCGGCAGTAAACAAAAAGAAAGTGGCCATTTTGGAAGCTGAGGGTTTGATGCACCCCGCTGGCATGGCATGTATAGAAATGGCGAAAAAGAATGGCATGTGGAACTTTTTGGATGACGTTGAAAACTTGCTTGTTCCCGAAGATTTTAAGAAGGCTTTGAAGCGTAAGCCAGCTTATTTTTCATTTTATGAAAGTCTTTCTGACTCCAACAAAAAAGGTTGCTTGCATTTTTTGAAAATGGCTAAGCGAGAAGAGACCAGAAAAAAACGAATTGAGATTCTGATGAAGGATATTGAGCAAGGAATCATACCTCGTCCATACTTGTAAAACTTCACCTTTTCGCTTCTTAATTACTACATTTAGTTCTATACAAATCGATATATGTTATGAATAAAAATCTACGCACTGTTTTGGCCATCGTGTTAGGCTGGGTAATCGGAGGAGTCGTGAACATGTCAATTGTGGACATGGGAATGGTGGTCTATCCCATTGAAGGGTTGGATCCCAACGACATGGATGCACTGGCAGCAATGATACCCAATTTGGAACCAAAGTTTTTCGTTTTCCCGTTTTTGGCTCATGCGCTGGGAACCTTTTTTGGAGCTTTTATTGCCTATTTGATTGCCACCCAAAAGCGCATGCGCGCCGCATGGATAATAGGCGGTTTGTTTTTTATAGGTGGCATTATGGTTAACTTCTTATTACCCGGTAATTGGAAATTCACCATTCTGGATTTGGTATTTGCTTATTTCCCATTTGCCTTTTTGGGTGGAAAACTTGGAGCGAAGATTTCTCCCAAGAAAGAATTGCAGGCTTAGTACCAAGGCGCGAAACCCCGCGCCAGTGATAGCAGTGGATACCCCTTCTTTCTGGTTTTTGGCCAGAAAGAAGGCGTATGAACGAATAGCACGGTCTCTTGGCTGAGCCAAGAGGAGGCGCCCTACTCTACTTTTAAATTCTACTTTGATAGGTATAGAGATCGAAATATCTGCCCTTTGCTTCGAGTAATTCTTGGTGTTTTCCGCGTTCTACGATGTGTCCTTTTTCGATGACCAAAATTTGATCGGCTTTTTGTATGGTACTCAAGCGGTGAGCAATGACGAAGGTGGTTCGATTTTTCATCAATTCTCCGAGGGAGGCTTGGATGAAACTTTCGCTTTCGGTATCGAGATTGGAGGTTGCTTCGTCGAGAACCAAGATTTTGGGATTGGCCAAAATGGCTCTGGCGATGGAGATTCTTTGCTTTTGTCCACCTGACAATTTCACCCCCCTTTCGCCAATAACAGTATCCAATCCATCCTCGAAACGGTCGGTAAATTCATTGACATAAGCCCCTCGGACCGCTTCCATCAAGTCCTTTTCGGATGCATCTGGGCGGGGAAAAAGAATGTTTTCGCGAATGGTTCCTTCATAGAGAAAATCGTCTTGAAGCACCACTCCCAATTGGTTTCTAAAAGATGACAGGTCGACTTTGGACAAATATTGACCGTCTACCGTTACGAGTCCAGAGGTAGGCACCAAAAAACTTGCAGCGAGACCAGCGATGGTCGTTTTTCCAGAACCACTAGACCCCACCAAGGCAATGACTGAGCCTGCTCTTGCAGTGAAATTGATTCCGTGCAGCACTTCCTTGGCCTCTTCGTAGGCAAAATGAACATCCTGGAATTCGATATCACCATTGATTTTATCCAAATGAATAGTTCTTTGCTCTGGGTTATTTTCTTCTTCCATGTGCATCAATTCTTGGGTGCGATCGAGTCCAGCGAAGGCCTCCGTAAGTTGACTTCCAATGTTGGTCATTTGAACGATGGGCGCAATCATGAACCCAAGAAAGAGTGTGAAGGAAATGAAGTCGCCCGAAGTCATGCTTCCACCGATCATAAAAAACCCTCCGATGCCCATGATTCCCGCCGAAGCTAGTCCGAGCAAAAAGGTGGAGCTACTGGTCATTAAGGCCGTTGCTGTGAGGGACTTTTTGACATTGAGAAAAAGGCGTTCGACTCCTTCTTCGAAGGTGCGGCTCTCTTGTTCTTCGGCGTTGAATCCTTTGATAACCCGAACTCCGTTGATCGTTTCCGTGAGACGCCCCGTTACCTCCGCATTGATCCGACCTCGGTCCTTAAAAATGGGTCTTATTTTACCGAAGGCCTTTAGGGCGATAACGGCGAAAACGGCAACCGGAAGCAGAACAAAAAGGGTCATTAGCGCGCTTATTTTTAGAAGGAAAACGAGGGCTACAATAGCAGTAAGGCTGCCTCCAACGAGTTGGACCAAGCCAGTACCTACCAAGTTTCGTACCCCTTCCACGTCGCTCATAACTCGGGAGACAAGGGCACCACTTTTGTTGTCGTCGAAAAACCGAATCGGCAGTCGCAAAATTTTTCTTTGGACTTCGGAGCGAAGAACTGAAATAAGGTGTTGGGCTTCTACGCTCAGCAATTTCGTAAGTGAAAAGGAAGTTACCGCTTGAATTGAAATGGCTGCCACTACTGCTCCCAAAAGTAACCATAGCGCCTCCATATCTTTGCTGGGAATTATTTCATCGATCAACAGTTTGGACGCATAGGGGAGGACCATTCCGGCGCTGGTTTTGAGGAGGATGAGGAGTAGGCCGATTGCGATGATTTTTTTTCTTGGCCAGATGTATTTTTTGAAGGCCCAAGAGAGGGAGACTTTTTCTTTTTGCATGGGGGGAAGGTAGCGAAAATTGAACCAAAAGCTGGAAGCTGACAGAAAGTCATGCTAACCGTTAGCCAACGAATATATATTTATTAATCAACCATTTAGCTTGTCATCTTTTTTCCGTATCTTCTATCTACTCAAAACTACTACCATGCACAAACACCCCACCTGCCCCATTTGCAAGGATAAGCTCTTCGGGCGCTCAGACAAGCGATTCTGTTCCGTAAAATGTAAAAATCAACATCATCAAATTGCACGACGCTATTTACGCAATATGGTGGAGATGGAAAATCAACGACGAGAAAGAAACTTGACACTGCTTGAGGGACTAATGGACGCCCGAAATGATCAATTTGAAACCCACCTAAACTTTCTAAGCAAACAAGGTTTCCATCTCGAATATTGCCACTTACGCAAAAAGGAAAAATCGTATCAAATCTACTCTTGTTACCACTTTGTGATTGAACTCCGAACCACTGGATTCATGAAAATAAGGCGGCAAATGAGTCCTTTATTCTTGAAAGATGAATTCTATCAGCGCTATATTCAAGACCGCATCCGGTGGAATTACAATGTCACTTTAAACACAACCTAACGACCTATATGTGTTCCTGCGAGGTAACTGGTTGACCAGGCCGCTTGAAAGTTGAAACCTCCCGTAATTCCATCGATGTCCATCACTTCACCAGCGAAAAATAGACCAGGAACGTCTTTGGATTCCATCGTCTTGGGATTGATTTGAGCCAGTGAAACCCCTCCTGCCGTTACAAATTCTTCCTTAAAGGTGGTTTTGCCCTGTACTTCGTAACGATCATTGATCAAGGTATTCGTCATTTTATTCAAACTCTTCCCTGCAATTTCCTTCCAGCGCAAATCTGGAGACAGTTGTGTTTTTTCTCTCAAAAAACTCCACATGCGAATCGTCATTGGGAATGGATGGTAATTGGATATTTTTTTATCCCCATGATCTTTTTGCGCAGTACGAATCAGGTTATGGACGTCCCATTCCTTTGCTTCATTCAACCAATTGACCAACACATGGAAATGATACTTCTTTTCTTCCAAAATGCGCGCACCCCAAGCACTTAATTGGAGGATTGCTGGACCAGACATACCCCAATGTGTAATAAGCAATGGTCCCCTTCCTTGTAATTTGGTTCCTTCAATTTTGGTGGTGACATTTTCCATCACATTCCCCATCAATTCAACAACTGGATTACCAGGCATGTTAAAGGTGAACAGAGACGGAACGGGTTCAATACATTTTATTCCCAAACCATCCAACAAAGCAAAACCAGAAGATTTCGGTTGACCGCCGATGGTTACCAATAATCGATCAAAATGGCGGAATCCCTCTCTGGAATAGACTTTGAACCCTTGGTCTGTTTTTTCAATCCTTAAACAAGGATACTTGGTTTTCATCTCAATATTCAATCTTGCCACTTCTTTTTGGAAACAGTCTATGATGACTTGAGAATCATTGGCCAAAGGGAAAACGCAATTATCCGGATAGGTTTTGAGTTTTACTCCCTTCGATTCGAACCAATGCATGGTGTCAACTGCATTGAATACGCAAAAAACCTTTCTGAGAAATTTTTCACCCCTAGGGTAGTGTTTGGAAAGCAAATTGAGGTCAGGACAATTGTTGGTGACATTGCACCTTCCTCCTCCTGAAATCTTCACTTTGGATAGTACTTTGTCACTCTTTTCCAAAATACATACCTCGGCTTCGGGAAAGCTTTTTTTTGCCTGAATTGCTCCAAAAAAACCAGCTGCTCCGCCACCTATTACCCCAATTTTCATGCGGCAAAATTACAATATCTCCTCCTCACTATTCTTTTACGATTCGAATTAAAGTGTTGACATCGCCTTGAGAAATTTCGAAGAAGTAAACTCCAGCAGCAAACTCTTCAATAGATATCGATTTATCCATTCCTGTCATGTTATAAAGCCCTAATTTTTGGCCTAAGGAATTGGTCAATTTTATGGTGAGCTCACCTGTATTTTTTCCTCTACTAATTGTAACCAACTTAGAACTCGGATTGGGATATACCTTTAAATAACCGAGTTTGGATGTAGATAAGCCAACATGAGAATCAATGGTGAAGGATGAATCTCTTGTACAGTCGTTGCCATCTTTAATCACAACGGTGTATGTTCCCAATGTTAATCCTGTCAAATCTTCTGTATCATCAAAATCACCGGTTCCATCGTTGTCCCAGTCGAAAGTATATACAGGAGATCCTCCTACAACCGTCAGATCAATCGAGCCGTCAGAACCGTTAGTTTCTGGGCTTACTATAGCGGACATATTGAGGTCAGCCTGAACGGTTATGTCAAAAGAACAGGTGGCTTGATTTCCTGCATCATCGCTGAAAGTGTACGTAACTGTTGTAACACCTAGCGGAAAAACATCTCCAGAAGAATGAGTAGAGGAAGTGGTTACCGAGCCACAATTGTCTGAAGCACTTGGCCCTGACCAAGTTACCACCGCGGCGCAATTGGCTGCATTCGGCGTTAGGGTCATATTTCCAGGGCAGTTACTCACCTGTGGAGCAAGATTGTCATTAATAACCACATTTTGAGTTTGTGTACTTGAATTTCCAGCAGCATCGGTGTAAGTCCAGGTAACTACCGTGGTTCCTTGAGCGGTAATTGGCAACGAAGCATTGTGGGTTCCTGTAACAGTTCCAGAACAATTGTCATTGGCCGTTGGGGCTGTTAAACTGTTCACTTCACAGGCAGCCGAAATATCTGACAAACTTGCTTGAGTTGGAACTGGTGCCTGGTTATCGTTAATAATGACATTCTGATTTTGGGTACTCGAATTTCCAGCAGCATCGGTGTAAGTCCAGGTAACTACCATGGTTCCTTGAGCGGTTATTGGCAAGGAAGCATTGTGGGTTCCTGTAACGGTTCCCGAACAATTGTCAATGGCAGTTGGGGCAGTTAAGCTATTTACTTCGCAGGCAGCAGAAATATCGGTTAAATTGGTTTGATTAGGTACAGGTGCCGTATTGTCATTGATGACCACATTTTGCGTTTGCGTTGCACTATTTCCTTCTGCATCCGTGTAGGTCCAAGTTACAACCGTAGTGCCTTGTGTGGTTATCGGCAAGGAAACATTGTGGGTTCCAGTAACACTTCCAGAACAGTTATCTGTTGCGGTTGGTGCCGTTAAACTAGTTACTTCACAAGACGCTGTTATTGCAGCCAAACTAGCCTGATTGGGAACAGGTGCGGAAATATCGTCTACAACTACCGTTTGAGTTTGGGTAGAAGTTGCGCCATTTGTTCCCGTATAAGTCCATGTTATGGTGTAAGTTCCTTGGGCAGAATAGGATGTTGGATCGGATGTAGTTCCTGTAATCGTTCCTCCAGTACAAGCATCCGTTGCAGTTGGAGCCGCAACATTGGACACGGAACACTCACCGGTTGCATTGGGTAGTGACGCGACTGTAGGACTCGGTGCTCCTGTACATGAAATATACACACCAAAATCGTTGATCTCTCCATAACTGACATCCGAACAAGCATTCGCAATGGTGTTGAAGTCCGATATTACTCTCAAACGTAAAATAGCTCCTTGTGTGGCAGTACTTGGAATACTGATCGTTCCAGAGTGTGAAGTCGCAGGCGTGCCGTTGTACACAAGCTCATTGGTATTATTAAATGATCCATCGTTGTTGTAGTCTATCCAAATTTTGCAATACTCCGGATTTCCTCCATCCAAAATCACAGAAAACGGAATGGATTGACCACTATTGACAAGGGTATTTTCAGCGCAAATTAAATCCAGCAAACCGTCGTTGTTGTTGCTTGTATTGGAATAAACAATGGTATTGAACTCGAAAGTATTGATCCCTGTACCATAATTTCCAAGATTGGTGGTGGTCGGCGAACAACCAATAGGAGTGAACGATCCTCCAACATATACGGAAATGGTTTTGGTGTCAGAACCAACAGCATTGCTAACAGTCAAGGTAACGGTATACAAACCACCTGATGGATAGGTGTGACTCGGACTGGCGGAGGTATAATCCGTTACATTATCTCCGTTCACGTCCCAGGCATAAGTTGTCGGGTTAAATGTAGAAGTATTGTTGAATTGAATGGTATTACCGTTTCCAGAACAAGTGACGTTGGGACTTGCCGTAAAATTCGCAACAGGAGCCGTATTACAATTCGTTGCCACCATTACAGGTTGACCACAGCGAGACTCCGTGGTACTCAAATTCATTTGGTAGTTACCTCCAGCAATTTCATTGGCAGAGAGCATTGCGTTCTGTTGGCCATTCGACAAAGCATAGTGCATTACAGAGGAAGAATTGATCACGTGTCCCATCTGATGTCCATGTCCCATTTCGTGCAAAGCAACTGATCGAAAATCGTAATGGTTCGACGCGATGGTACCACCTCCATAATGCCACACACTATTGAAATCATCATTAAATGTAACATCCAACTCACTCACATACCACTTCAAAGTACCCGAGGAGCTACATCCTGAATAATAACTGGCACAAACACCAAGGGTAGAAGCATTCAATTCATTTCCATTATCGAAACGAACCAAATTGATTCCATCCAAAGCCGTTGCGTCTGTCGTGGTATTGGTTCCTGA
>JAOASF010000113.1 GCA_025210175.1 Crocinitomicaceae bacterium
ACAGCAATACGTATTGGACTTGACAACTACGGAAGTCTTCAATTCACCTTGTTATTATCTTCAACAAAACGATGTAGTGTACGTTGAACCCAATGCCACATCTCGCTATCGCTCGACCCTTATTCCGAGTATCGCGCCTGTTGTAATTTCAGTTACTTCACTTCTTATTTCCACCATTACTTTAATTCTACGTTAATGAGTTCATTAGCTCCCAACAACCAGGATAACACATTAAATATCAAAGAAGTAATCATGCCTTACCTGAAGCGATGGTATTTATTCGCCATTGCGTGTGGTTTGGCATTGTTTGTTGGATTTATTTACATCCGATACACCATTCCAATATATAGTTCTGAAGCTTCCATTCTAATCAGAAATGATAAAAGCGGTGGAAATATGACCGAAATAAATTTACTTCGTGAGTTAGGAGTACAGGGCGGTACGGCAAAATTGGATAACGAAATTGAAATCCTAAAATCCAGAAGATTACTCAAGAGGGTTGTCAATCAATTAAAACTAAATGTCAACTACTTTCATATTGGAAAAAACACAGGAGCCGTCCGACAAAATGCATACGGTGAAGTTCCTTTTGAAATACAATTTGATGTACCGGACAGTACGGTAAAAGAAACAAAGATTTCATTGCGAATAGAAATTGTTTCCAATACTAGCTTCAACTTATTAAACAAAGATGGAGACAAAGTTTCCAAAGAAAATTTTGGTAAAAAAATTCAATATGGATTTTCGAGCTTTAGAGTAGAAAAAAACCACCTGTTCTCAAAAGAAGTACATGGGAATGATTATTTAGTTTCACTAGTTCCAGAGGATGTGGCTATCAATAATTTAAAATCAAAAATTGAAATATCCTCTGTCTCAAAGAATGCTGATATTCTGTCATTGAAAATGATTGGAGATAATGTTGCTCGACTAAATGACATCCTCAATGAACTAATAAGACAGCACCAACTGGATGCATTAGAAGATAAAAATGAAGTAGCGAAGAAAACTAGTAATTTTATTAACGATCGTGTTGATTACCTCATCAATGAATTGAATACCGTAGAAAAAGAGGGACAAGATTACAAATCAACTTACAATCTGACAGATGTAACGAGTGATGCTGCCAACATCATTGAAAAAGAAGGCGATCTCGATGCTAAAATCACCCAACTTTCTGTACAGGTTAATTTAATAAAATATCTGAAAGATTACCTTTCAAAAAATGAAGATGTGGACCAGTTACTTCCAGCTAACATTGGTGTTTTGGACAACAGCATCAACTCATTGATTGGTGAATACAATGAAGTCGTATTGAATCGCAACAAGTTAATCAAAGCTTCTAGTAAAAAGAATCCTTTGGTTTACAATATGGAGTCTACTTTGACATCCCTGCGAGGAAACTTGGATAAAAGTGTCGATAACTATCTAAATTCAACAAAGATAGAGCTGGAATTGAACGAGAAAAAAAGAAAAGAATTCAACTCAAAACTATCCGAAATACCAAAATACGAGCGAGAATTCCGCGAAATATTGAGACAACAGCAAATTAAAGAAACGTTGTATTTGTTCTTGTTGCAAAAGCGTGAAGAAAACGAGATTAACAAAGCAGCCAATTTAGGTAACTCAAAAATAGTTGATGAAGCGTATAGCAGTGGTACGATTATTTCACCTAAAACGAAAGTCATTTATATCGCTTGTCTATTTTTAGGGCTAGTAATTCCTGGAATATTCATCTATATAGCTCAATTATTAGACAACAAAGTTCACTCCAAAAAAGATCTAGAAAAATTCAACTTACAATTCATCGGCGATATACCGTTAAGTTCTATTAGTGAGAAAATCGTTGTCCATGAAAAAGATAACACGAATATAGCAGAGGCTTTCAGGATTCTTCGAACCAATATTGACTTCAAGTTGAATTCACTCACCTCGAAGAAATTTGACAATGCAAACACATTGTTTGTTACCTCCACCATGCCAAAAGAAGGTAAAAGTTTCATATCGGCAAACCTTGCCTCGGTATACGCCTTGTCGAATAAGAAAGTCTTGTTAATGGGGCTTGATTTACGAGCTCCAAAACTTCTTGAGTATTTGGATTTGCCGAACGCCAAAGGAGTGACTCATTTTATAGTTGAAGATAAATTATCCATTGATGAAGTCATTCTTAAAGATCCAACAGGTTTTGGTTTCGATATTGTTCCTTCCGGAATTATTCCACCTAACCCAGCTGAATTATTGAATCATCCACGACTTGAAACTATGTTCTTGGAACTAGAAAAAATCTATGATTTGATTATTGTTGATACCGCACCCGTGAGTCTTGTAACAGATACATTGTTGGTTTCTAACAAAGCGGACTTATTCATGTACATAGCAAGAGCTCACACCTTGGATAAGAGAAATCTGCCATTCATTAAGGAGCTTGAAGACGAAGGCAGACTTCCCAACCTATCAGTGATTCTCAATGCCGTAGAACCAAACAAAGGATACGGTTATGGTTATGGTTATGGATACGGCTATGGGTACGGCTATGGGTACGGTTACGGTCAACAAGAAGAAAAAAAATGGAGTGATAAATTCAAATTCTGGAAACGTTAATACGCTTTGAAGAGAAGTTTAAAATTTAATTAATAAGTTGCTATTAGTTATATTACCTCTATCTTTGTCTGGAATTAGAATTCTATGAATCTACAAGTATTAATTGTTTTACTGGGTTCAATAATTGCTACGGCTTTCATCATTCCAAAAATAGTGGGTGTTGCGAGGTACAAAGAGTTATTGGACAAACCTAACCATAGAAGTTCTCACACCAATCAAGTTCCTCGCCTTGGTGGTATAGCGTTTTACATAACACTTATGCTCGCATTTTATTTTATGCAGCGCTCGGATCAAAGTGGACTTTTTAGTTCCATTGCTCCATGTTTAACGATTCTGTTTATCGTTGGGCTAAAGGATGACTTGGTTGTTTTGTCTGCACGCACAAAGTTCATTGCTCAAATTCTTGTAGGTACTTTTCTCATTTTCGATCCTGAATTGGAAATCAGGAGTTTGCATGGTTTTTTGAACTTTTACTCGGTTGAGCCGCTTATTTCTATTCTTCTTTTTTACATCATTATTACAGGATTGATCAATGCTGTAAACCTAGTTGATGGTATCGATGGGTTGGCCACTGGATTGGGAATATCCATGCTGTCAAGTTTGGCGTTTTTCTTCTTTATTGCTGGAAAGGAATTTAGTTTCTTATTCATGTTGAGCATGATTGGGATTTTGATTGCCTTTTTGCCTTACAACCTTTCGAAGTCCAGGAAGATATTCATGGGTGACACAGGAAGCATGATACTCGGGTTTGTTCTCGCCTTTGGGTGTATCCGAATATTGACCTTGGAAACTGGCGAGTTGTACAACTTGGGAATTCCTTTAGCGAACATCCCTTTCCTTTTGGTCTTCATCACCTTCATCCCAGTTGCAGATACACTTCGTGTGATGAGCATGCGAGTATTCAAGAAAAAATCTCCCTTTCACCCGGATAGAACACATTTACACCACTACTTCTTGGACCGTTTGAATTGGGGTCACAAAAAGACATCTTTGTTCATTTCCCTATCAGGGTTGGCCATAACGGCTCTCGGTTACATCGCGTGTAAATATCTTCATTACACCATTTTGATTTCTTTCATGGCCGCTTGTTATGCGCTTTTGATTTATGTATCCTTCCGCCTGGAAAGAGCAGCAAAAGCTGAGCGTAAACCAATGCAAAAGGTTGCCGTAAAGAAAATTCTAGAGGCAGAAACGGCTTGAGTCCTTCCTCTTCCTTATTTTTGCAATCTCATTATTTAATTATTCATAGCATGCAACTGTGTAATACCTTAAGTAAAGAGGAGTTGGAAAAAAAATTAGCTGATGCAAACGTTCAGTTTGTAACCATCTCCTTTTATCAGTACGCCAAAATTGAAAACCCTCAATTGTTCCGAGATCATTTGTACAAAATGATGGACGAACTTAAAATCGTTGGTCGCGTTTATGTGGCAAGCGAGGGGGTTAATGGGCAGATTTCTGTTCCATCTGAACATGTAGACGATTTCCGTGAAAGTTTGTATACAATTGACTTCCTAAAAGGAATCCGCTTGAATATGGCTGTTGAGTCTCCGGATGAAGTTTTCCCATTCTTAAAATTGAAAGTGAAAGTTCGCCCAAAAATTGTGGCTGATGGGCTAAATGACGAAACCTTTGATGTTACCAATAAAGGAAAACATTTGACCGCTGCCGAATTCAACGAATTAACCGAAAAAGACGACACAATTCTCATCGATTTTAGAAATCATTACGAATCGGAGGTTGGACATTTCAAAGGAGCAATCACTCCCGATGTAGACACATTTCGCGACTCTTTGCCCTATATTGAAGACAAGTTTTTAAAAGGTAACGAAGACAAGAACATCGTTATGTATTGTACCGGTGGAATACGTTGTGAAAAGGCCTCTGCTTGGTTTAAACATAGAGGTTTTGAAAACGTTCATCAGTTAGAAGGTGGAATTATTAAATATGCCAACGATGTGAAGGAACAAGGGCTTGACAATAAATTCATCGGTAAAAACTTTGTTTTCGATGAAAGACGAGGAGAGCGCATCTCGGATGATATTATCGCTCAATGCCACCAATGTGGAAAACCAGCTGATACACACGTGAACTGTAAGAACGACGCGTGTCACCTTCTCTTCATCCAATGTGATGAATGTGCTGAAAAAATGGAAAATTGTTGTTCGCAAGATTGCGTCGACTTCACTCATTTACCAGAAGAAGTACAAAAAGAAAAACGAAAAGGTCTTCAGAACTCCAACTTAATATTCCGTAAGGGGAGATCCGAAAAACTACCCTTTCAGGGAGGTTGCGCAGAAGCTTAAGACAAATACAAAATATATCCTTTGCCCCTAAAGATGTTTGTTATCTTTAGGGGCAAATTTTTTGTTGTGAATCTATTTATTACTTGGGACGTTACTCCAGAGATATTTGACGGCTTAAAAACGCCAAATTTATACGGACTTCTTTTTGTTACCGGTTTGGCGATTGGCTATTTCGTGATCAAAAACATGTTCAAAAGGGAAGGTGTTAAGGACGAAATTCTGGATAAGCTCGTATTCTACATGGTGATCAGTACCATTGTTGGAGCTCGCTTAGGACACGTGTTTTTTTACGGCCCTTACTTTGATGAAATAGATGCCAATGGATATGTTCACAGAGGCTATTTGAGTCACCCTGAGGATATTTTTAAAGTTTGGGAAGGTGGGCTTGCTAGTCATGGTGCAGCCGTTGTGATCCTAATTGCTTTGTATATCTTTTCGAAGAAAGTTGCTCAGAAACCCTACATCTGGATCTTGGATAGAATAGTAGCACCGATCGTTATTGCTGGATGCTTCATACGCCTGGGAAATTTAGTAAATAGTGAAATAGTTGGTGAAGTATCTAACGTTCCCTGGGCATTTAGTTTCCCCAATTACTACAATGAATTGACAGGTCAGTTAGACCCCACGCCTCGACACCCTGCCCAACTCTATGAAGCAATATCCTACTTATTAATCTTTCTTTTCTTGACGTATTTGTATTACCGTAAGAACTTGTATTTGATTTCAGGTCGAATGTTTGGATGGTTTCTTGTCTTGGTTTGGGGAGCCAGATTTTCCATTGAGTTCATTAAGGTTGGTCAAACGGCGAGAGACTTCAGTTTGGATCTGAATACAGGACAAATATTGAGTATTCCTTTGATTTTGATAGGGGTTTATTTTTTGGTTAGGAGTCCTAGAGAGAAGATTGTGGTTGAATAATTTTGATTTTCTCGCTATCTAAATTTTTGAATGGTCGCTTTCGTACCTAAAGCACGATAAACGATTTAAAAATTGGAAATATGTCATTCCGCAGTCAAAAAACAAAAAGAAAAATATGCCTTTTGATGTTGAAATGATCGATTAGGTACGAATGCGACCAATCAATTTTTTCAACTGTTTTTCAATTCTTTTTCAAAAAATTTCCAAAGTGGATCGCTAGGAACTGGAGCCGTAATATCCATCAAGTCTTTGCTAACCGGATGTTCGAATTTTATATTCCTTGCATGCAAGTGAATACTTAAGTCTTCATTGGCTCGGCGAGCACCATATTTTACGTCTCCTTTAATAAAACAGCCAATAGTAGAAAGTTGACTTCTTATTTGATGGTGCCTACCAGTTTCAAGTTTGATTTCCAATAGATGATACCTATCGCTACTCAATAGATATTTATAATGTAAAACGGCCTTTTTACTGCCAGCCAGTTCTATTTTATTCGCAAAACTTTTGTTGATTTTCTCTTTTCTAGTCATATAATGAACTAGGGTGTCCTTTTCCTTTGGTGGCTTTTTTTCCACAACCGCCCAGTAGGTCTTTTGAATTGTCTTTGCCTTGAACTGTGCAAAAAGCCTCTCTAAAGCCTTGCTCGTTTTGGTGTAAATTATTGCTCCACTGGTAGGTCGATCTAAACGGTGGACCACACCCACATAAACCTTTCCTGGCTTCTCGTATTTCACTTTCCAGTAGGCCATTATTTTCTCAGGCAAGCTCTTATCTCCAGTTATATCACCTTGTGAAATATCCGAGCTTTTCTTGTTGAGAACAATCAAATGATTGTCTTCAAACAATGGATCTAAACCGTAATTCGTAGCAATTATTTGATCAGTACTGTTCATTTTCATTCGGAAAGTCACCCGATTTTACATCTTCAATGTATCGATGGAAGGATCCAATCATTTCTTCAAAGAGGTTAGCGTATTTTCTTAAAAATCGAGGGCTAAACTCATTATTAATCCCAAGCATATCATGAACAACTAATACTTGCCCGTCTACTCCATTTCCGGCTCCAATACCAATAATAGGAATTGTTACCGACTGGGCAACTTTGGCTGCCAATTGAGCGGGAATTTTTTCCAAAACAATTGCAAAACAACCTGCCTCTTCCAACATCTTTGCATCTTCAATCAATCGCTGAGCCTCTTCATCCTCTTTTGCTCGAACTACATAAGTTCCAAACTTGTAAATAGATTGAGGGGTCAGACCTAAATGGCCCATAACCGGAATACCCGCTGTTAAAATACGAGAAATTGACTCAAGAACTTCTCTACCTCCTTCCAATTTTATCGCATGGCCGCCTGACTCTTTCATGATTCGAATCGCCGAAGAAAGGGCCTCACGTGAATTACCTTGATACGAACCGAATGGCATATCCACGACTACCAATGCTCTTTGAACAGCTCGAACCACAGAGGATGCGTGATAAATCATTTGATCCAATGTAATGGGAAGAGTCGTTTCATGACCAGCCATAACATTCGAGGCAGAATCCCCAACCAGAATACAATCAATACCAGCTGCATCAATTATTCTTGCCATTGAAAAATCGTACCCTGTGAGCATGGAGATTTTTTCTCCACTATTCTTCATTTCTTGCAAGGTATGCGTAGTAACTCGCTTGACGTTGTTGTGAAC
>JAOASF010000114.1 GCA_025210175.1 Crocinitomicaceae bacterium
CTTCGGCATCTACAGGAGCGATGTTCAGTTTCTTCGCCAATTCATCCACAGATTTAGCTCCGTTCATTTGAGCAATAAAGCGTTTTGCCTTTCCTTCTTTCACCAATTCAAACTTAATTGCATCCTTGATGTCTTCGAATGAAGGGGCACCAGCAGCGCGAACGCCTGACACCACCGCAATGATGTAACGGTCTTTGTCTTTGATCGGCGAACCAACCAAGGTTCCAACTTGTACATCTTCATCAAAGGCCATTTTGATCAATTTGTCTTCAGCCAACTTCGTGTTGTATCCATAAACAACCGGCTTGTTACCGTTGATTGTGATTTCACGAGAGAAATAACCTGCCTTTTGAACGATGGTATCGAATTTCTCGATTTTTTTCGCATTGTCTTCGATTCCTTTCATTCCTCCGTCTAGTTTGTACAACAGGTCGTAGATCTCAGATTCTTTTTGAGCGATTGTTGCAGGAGACGCTTTCAAGGTTTTTTGAACGACTGCCAAAACTGGGTAACGAACAGCAGTTCTATCCAAAACTTCCATGATGTGGAAACCATAGTTCGTTTGTACCACCCCAATTTTTCCAATTGGTTCATCTGAAGCAAACTTCGAGAACTCAGGCACCATTTCGAAATCGAAGAAGTCTTCGTAAACTCCTCCTTTATCTTTTGACCCTGGATCTTCGGAGTACTTCACCACGTACTCGTCAAAATTGTTTTTGTTGATCAAAGCCAACAATGAATCTGCTGTTTTGCGAACTTGGTCCACTTTCGCAGTATCCTCACGTTGAGCAGACAACAAAATGTGACGAACTTTCAAGGTCTTGGTGTTGTAATCCAAAATCTTCGCAATACGCGTATTCTCACCATCCTTGTAAGGACCTACCACTGTTCCAACCGGAGCCGAGGCAAAAACACTATCCATTGTAGACGGGTAGGTTAAACCTTGACGCGCCTTTTCATTTCCAAGCGGCAAGAAAGTAGCCTGATGTGAACTTGAGAAGAAGCGGAAATCAGGGTTTGAGTTTTTCATTACGAACATGGAATCGTTATCCGTAGCAGCGAATTGTGCCTTCAAAGCTTCCATTTCCTTGTTGAAGTTCTTCACATCCTCATCCGAAGGGTCTACACGTACGTCGAAGTACTTCACCTTACGGCTATCGAATTTTTGCTCGTACTTTTTGTCGTTTTTGTGCTCGTTGTAGTACGCCTTCATCTCTTCGTCAGTAACCTTGATTTCTTCATCAGACAAATCGGAGTAGCGCTTCAAAACCAAACGGATTGATTTGGACTCTTTTTGAGCAATGTATTCTTCCTCCGCTTCTGCTTTGGTTACGTATACACCTTGACTAATCAAGGCAAAGTATTTTTCCTGCTTGCGACGCTCGATGTAGTAATTCTTTGAATCTTCCCAAGACTTACGCGCTTGTGGATCTTCTGAATTTTCCATTTGCTCGATGCGTTGAGCCAAAGCTTTCGCATCAAAACGACCCAAGGAATCACTAAAGTTTTGTGCCAAATCGGGAAGCGGAGCAAAGCCATCACGAGCGTACAAATACGCGTCTAATTCTTGCGCGCCAACTGCCAAACCAAGGGCTTCAATTTCGCGATTCAAAACATTTGTTTCCACGATGTACGACCAAGCCTTATCTGCCGATGCGTCCGCATCTTGCTGTGTATAAGGTCTACCTTGTTGTGCCGCGTTTTGTTTGTCATTGTTTTCAAAGTTCTCAGCAGCTTCTAGGTAAGCATTTCCATCAACGGGATCTCCAGCAATGGTACCATACCCGATCTCATCACCTCCACCTCTTGAAAAACTTTGCCAATCGCCTAGTACAAAAGCCATTAAGGCTACAAAAATGACGATTACCAACAATACTGACTTATCACGGATTTTTCCTATTAATGCCATTGTGCTTTTAAATTAAGGTTGCGAATATAAATAGACAAAATGATTAATGAAAATTTCGCTTAGACTTTGCAAAATCTCCTCTGAATTTTCTTTATCAACGTACTAGCGTGTACAAAAATAGACTTCTTACTCAATTGTCAGGGCTTGATCTTTTGAAATTTGTAGCAAACTGATAGATCATCATGAAAAATTTCATCCCACTTGTTGTATTTCTATTTGCACTAGAGGCGTGTGTTCCAGCCAAAAAATACAATGAACTTTTGGAGAAGGAACAGAACTGTCAAGACGAATTAGAAAAGTACAAAGCAAGCTCGCTTGACTTTGAAGGAAAGTACAAGGACTTTGAGGCCCGATATAACACCTGTAAATCGGAAACTGCAGCTTTGAAACTTGACACCTCTGTGTTGGGTGACAAGCTTCGCAATTTGGAAGTTACCATCGATCGGTTGACCGGTGAAAATGCTGCATTGGAAGCAAAAATGACCAATGTTCGCAAGAGCGGCGAAAAGGCAACTGCCAGCTTGCAAGCAGATTTAGAAGCGAAGAACTTGGAATTGCAACGCAAGCAATTGGAGTTGGAAAACTTGGAAAGCGAGTTGGAAAGCAAACAACGTTTGTTGGCCGAACGCGAAGCTCGTGTAAATGAACTAGAAGAAGCTATACGCCGCAAGGATGAAGCCCAACAATTGTTGAAAAAACGTGTAATGGATGCCTTGACTGGTTTTGAAAACAAAGGTTTGAGTGTGGTTCAGAAAAACGGTAAAATCTATGTTTCACTTGAAGCGAAATTGTTGTTTGGATCTGGATCTACTACAGTAGAGTCGGAAGGTAAAAAGGCTTTGGTGCAATTGGCGAAAGTCTTGGAGACAGAGAAAAACTTAGAAATTATTGTGGAGGGTCACACTGACACGGACAAATTAAACTCGGCGACAAGTCCAAAGAATAACTGGGAATTGAGCGTATTGCGTTCAACTTCTGTTATTGAGATTATGTTGGCAAATTCCAAAATGGATCCAAAGCAGTTGATGGCTGCTGGACGTGGAGAGTTTCTCCCAGTTGATCCAGAGAACAAGGCGAAAAATCGTCGCATTGAGATCATCATCTCGCCGAATTTAAACGAGCTCTTCGAGATCATAGGTAAATAAAAAAACAAACATTCTACAGATGTAAAAGCCGCTGATTACCTACAGCGGCTTTTTCTTTTATCACCATTTTCCACCTGTCTATCGCCAGGCAAGTCTTTGGAGGGGGATTGAAGGGAGGTTTTGTCGGAAACAAAATGAACCTTTTCTTTATTTAATCAACATAGCGGACATTTAAACATGACATAATACTGTGGTAGTAGGCGCAAGTATTTCCTCCCCCTTGATCCCCCTCCCAAGGGGGAAACAAAATATCATCTCATCAATTTCTGAACTCTAAACCCTGAACTCTAAACTCTAAACTATCTTTGTTTCATGTCGACAAAAGCAGAACTCGATCTTCAGGTAAAAGCGCTCCCCGAAAAACCAGGAGTGTATCAATACTTTGACAAGAGCGATACGATTATTTATGTCGGCAAGGCGAAAAACCTGAAGAAGCGTGTTTCGTCTTATTTTACGAAGGTTCACGACAATGCGAAAACCCGCATTTTGGTCCGCAAGATTGTCCGCATCGAAACCATCGTTGTAGACACGGAGTTAGATGCTCTGTTGCTGGAAAACAACCTCATCAAGAAATACCAGCCGCGCTACAACATCCAACTAAAAGACGACAAGACCTACCCTTGGATATGTGTTAAAAATGAACCTTTCCCTCGTGTGTTTTCGACGCGACGAATGATCAAAGACGGTTCGAAATACTTCGGTCCCTACCCTTCTGGGAAGGTAATGCACACCATTTTGAACTTAATCAAGGAAATGTATCCTTTGCGCACTTTCAACTTGGATTTGGCTGCCAATAAAATTGAAGAGAAACGCTACAAGGTTTGCTTGGAATACCACATTGGGAATTGCAAAGGTCCGTGTGTGGGTCATGAAAAAAAGACGGGGTACGACGACTATATCCAGCAAATCGAAGAGATACTAAAAGGAAACTTCCGTGCGGTGATTCAAGAGTTGAAAAAGAACATGGCAACCTTTGCGAGCACTTATCAATTCGAAGAAGCGCAAGCCATCAAGGAAAAATTGACAGTTCTCGAAAATTACCAACACAAATCGACGGTTGTTTCGCCTACGATTGCGGCTTGTGATGTGATTACAGCTATTCAAGATGAATCTTCCGCTTTCGTTAATTACTTGGTGGTGAAAGACGGAGCTATTATTCATGGTTTCACATTAGAAGTCAAGAAAAAATTGGACGAAAGTTTGTCTGAGATCATAGGCTATGTTCTCCCAGAAATGCGCGAGCGTTACCACAGTTTGAGCAAGGAAGTTTTGGTACAAGAAGATTTGGACTTGGAAATTCCAGAGGTACAATTGTTTGTTCCCCAGCGTGGCGACAAGAAAAACCTCATCGATTTATCCCTTCGCAACTGTACGTTCTTCCGACTGGAGAAACTAAAGCAAGAAAAAATAGTGTCGCCCGAAAAACACACCGAGCGCATACTTGCCCAAATTCAAAAGGATTTCCGTACGCCTGAATTGCCAGTGCATATCGAATGTTTCGATAACTCCAACATTCAAGGAACCCATCCGGTTTCTGCCTGTGTGGTTTTCAAAAATGCCAAACCTTCAAAAGCCGACTATCGACACTTTAACGTAAAAACCGTTGAAGGACCAGATGACTTCGCTACGATGGAAGAAGCCGTTTATCGACGCTATCGAAGATTACTTGACGAAGACCAACCTTTGCCTCAATTAATCGTGATTGACGGGGGTAAAGGACAGCTGAGTTCGGCATTATCGGCGCTAGAACGACTAGGACTAAGAGGCAAGATTGTAATTGTTGGTATTGCGAAACGTTTGGAGGAGATCTTTTTTCCTGGAGACCAATATCCTATTTACATTGACAAGCGTTCAGAGAGTTTAAAAGTGATTCAATATCTCCGCAATGAAGCGCATAGATTCGGCATTACACATCACCGCAACCGTAGGTCAAAAACGGCATTGCAATCCGAGTTATTACAAATCGAAGGTATCGGACCAAAAACGCAAGAAGCCTTGATCAAACGTTTCAAATCCGTTCAAGGAGTTCGCGCTGCTAGTGTTGAAGATTTAAAAGCAGAGATTGGCGAAGCAAAGGCTCAGATTGTTCGACGCTATTTCGCCGACTAACTTATTCACATTTCCCTTTGGGAAAATCCTTTCAGCAGCCTTTCAATCAGCACTTTTCCTCCTCTACTTTTGTAGTATGCGATATGTGCTTCTCATCCTTCTATTCGGTCTGACTTGTTCCGTGCATTTTGCCCCGAGCAAGACGCGCATTAAAGTTGTTATTGATCCTGGACACGGCGGAAATGACCCAGGTCACCTTTCGCACTCCAGCAAGTTTTTACCCGAAAAAGACATCAACCTAAAAATAGCCAAGTTGGTAGGAGGTTACATAAACAAATACTTGTCGAACGTTGACATTTATTACACCCGAACGGACGACACTTATCCTAGTTTGGATCAGCGTGTTGACTTGGCCAACAACAACAATGTCGACTACTTCATCAGTATTCACTGCAACGGTAATGCAAAGAAAAGTGTACATGGAACAGAATCGCACATTCACAATTTCGATGCTCGACAGTCGTATAAATTTGCCTTGGAGCTAGAAAAGCAATTTTCACAACGAGCAGGCCGTTATTCTAGAGGAGTTAAAAACAACGATGACAGAGCGCACAGTATTCAGGTATTGAAATTTACCCGTATGACCAGTGTATTGGTGGAATGTGGTTTTATGACCAACCATTCAGAGGCTGCCTATTTGAATAGCTCCTACGGTCAAGAAATTTTGGCTTCTGCCATTTTTAGAGCCTTCCGCACAAGAGCGCAAGCAGATTTTCCAACTGTATCCTTGCTGGAGACCGGAAGCAGCGGGGCATATACCATTCAAATCTTGTCTTCGAAGGGGCCGATCGACACCCAAGATGCTTCGTTTCGAAAATTGGAAAGTCCTGTAAAACGCATTAAATTGAATACAAGCAACAGTTATAAATACAAATATGTTGTGGGTTCTTATTCCACAAAAAAGGAAGCAGAGGGCGAATTAGCCAAGGTTCGAAAAAATGGATTTCCAGACGCGATTGTCGTAGAAAACTAAACCTAAAAAAGGTGTAACCCGAAAGGCCGTTATGACTTATTAACAGTGGTGGATATCTTAATTTTCCCATTTTGAATTTTCGTTTATCTTTGCGCAACTCATAACACCATCAACCCTTGTAGGAACGTTAACCCGTAGGACTATGGAAACACAAAAAACAAGATACTCAGACGCTGAATTGGCGGAGTTCAAAGAACTCATCAACATAAAATTGAAAGAAGCTCAAGAAGATTACGAATTATTGAAAAGTTCGTTGTCTCTTTCAGACAATCACGGAACAGATGATACAGGGCGTACTTTCAACATGATGGAGGACGGTTCGGATACATTATCTCGTGAGGAAGTGGCCCAATTGGCTGCGCGTCAAGAAAAATTCATCCAAAGTTTGCACAGTGCCTTGGTACGAATTGAGAACAAGACGTACGGTATTTGCCGTGTAACTGGAAAATTGATCAAGAAAGAGCGCCTTCGTTTGGTGCCTCATGCTACCTTGAGTATCGACGCCAAAAATGCACAAAACCGCTAATTGGTCGCTCCGCAAAGGCGCGATTCTTACCTTTTCGCTTGTCTTATTGGTTCTGTTATTTGACCAATGGATTAAGTATTACATCAAGTCGACATATGCGCCAGGTGAAATGCATTCTCTCATTGGAGATTGGTTCATCTTGGAGTACATCGAAAATCAAGGAATGGCTTTCGGAACCACTTTTGGTTCGAGTATTTGGAGCAAATTAGCTTTATCTATTTTCCGCATCATTGCCATTGGAGGAATCGCCTACTATTGGTTCAAGCAAGCGAAGTCCGATGCCCCTATGATTTTTCATATTGGTATTGCCTTGGTACTGGCAGGAGCCACTGGAAACTTGATCGATTCCATGTTTTACGACTACCTGTTCCCGTATGACCCTTGTATGCCATTCAATCATTTGGAAGGCTCTGGAAACATGCATGAATGTCCATTATTTGGAGAAATAGAAGTAAAGCACAAAGGGTTCTTATTAGGGAACGTAGTGGATATGTTCAAGTTCCACGCCTACTGGCCCGACTGGATGCCTTTAATTGGCGGAAATGAGGTTTTTCCAGCCATTTGGAACCTTGCTGACGGATCTATCTCCGTAGGAGTGGTCATTGTCCTTTTCAATCAGAAAGCATTTTTTAAGAAATAAGAGAAAGCGATTCGAGAGGGTCGCTTTTTTTGTTGCTCTATTTCTCTTCTAACGCCTGCACAATCCTAGTTAATATCCTATAATTCGCTCCATTATCTGGACTGTAATTGAACCCCATATTCTTCACGGATAATTGAATATTCTCTTGCTTCTTTTTCAATAGAATTTCCACTTGGTCGAAACGCGCCAATATTTGTGTTGGTGCATTGTCAAAGATTTCAATATCTATCATCTGGGCTTTCAAGAAGACCCGAAAGCGCATCCAATATTTCTCATCATAGGGCCATTCTTTTTGATGACTGGTTTCTAAAAAATCTTTGTTGGAAATCTTATCTATTGCTTCGTATTCATTGATCTGATACAGTATCCAGAAAACGGATATAATGGCTCCAATAACGACACCTCCTACCCAAAAGAATTTATTTTCAAATTGCAGAAAAGAGGCAATGCCATATCCCATTAGTATAGCAAAAGGTAATATCGTTAACCATTTGAGCAGTGATTTTCGGTTTTTATTCATCAGTAGTCTGTATTAAAGCAGTGTTGAGTATTGAGTATAGAGAATCGAGCTGATCGTTATTTTCTCAAGTTTATTTGAAACTGGGTTGAATTTAATGAAAAACGTTTTGTTCTAGATGTTTCATAACCCCCTAGCCCGGATAGCAGCAAGTTTTGGCTGAGCCAATACTGCGTATAGCCGGAAATAGCTCCGAATTATTCCTTTTATTCTAAGACCCTCTCATAGGTTCCTGATATTCCATTTTCTCCCAATAGTATTTTGTTACTTCCATCGATAGTAACTTTGAATTCATTGGTTGTTGATTCACCATAAGCCGAAAACAAAGGTGATGCAATCCGTTTTTCTTTTAGCGTAAATTCAAAATTGGAGTTGCGTTTTATTCCCGAAACGAACTTATCTCCAACTTCCATAAACATCTTCACATATTTGTCATCATTGAGCTTTGTAATTATGCCTTCAAAATTGCCTTCGTTGTCTTTTGCTATTTGCACTTCAATGCCATCGAACATCCCTCGTTCAACCAACCTCCACTTGCCAATAAATTGTTCATCAGGAGTCGGGGACATTTTAGATGTATCACAACTAAAAACCAGAATTAAAAAGAAAAGGAAACTGAATAGGGTTTTCATGTATTCGTATTATAAGAGATAAAGATAAAATCTAAATTAAAAAAGCCCTCGCTGTTGCGAAGGCCTTTCTGTATTGTTCAGTAATGTTTTTAAAACTTAAAGGTAAAACCACCCATAAACTGGAAGGGTTGTACTGGGTAGTTGTACCAGCGCATGTAGCGTTGAGAGGCGGCATTGTTCAACTGGACGAATGCCGAAATTCGATTGTTGTACAAGTACTCAATCGACAAATTAATATCAGTTGCCAAGCCCAAGTTCTTTGCGTATTGGTTGTTTTCCAATTGCGTATCGGGTTCTTGTGCGTATACCAAGGCTTTTCTTCCAGACATAAACATAACATCCAATTGCGTCACAACTTTGTTGAACAAATTATAACGAGCACGTCCGCCAAACTCCAGGGTCGGCATGTTCCACGCATAGGTATTGTTGATCAACATATATGAGTTGTAACGTCCCATCAAATCCACCTTCAACTTTTCTTTGGCTTGGAAGTAAATGGACCCTTCCAATTGTGCGCGGTTTAGGGTGTCGTAAATCACGGTAAACTGATTGCGGTAAGCGTGTAAGGTATCGCTTACAAACAGAGCCATGTTTTTGAGGTGAGCAAAACTTCCGCCGATGTTGAAGCCTACATTTTTGGAAATCGTTCCTTTGATTCCAGCGCGGAAATCAATGGCCTTGTGTTCGTTTCTCAACTCTACATTCGGCAAAATGAACTGGTTGATCGTGCTCAAACTTTTAAAGGTGTTTTGTTGCAACCCCCCAGTAATACTTGCGTACGGAATTAAAATATCGTTGAACAAGGAATATTTCACCTCTGCCAAGGGGTAGATGTACGCCTTCGACTTGGTGTTAGCGTCTATGGTAAAGTCAAATCCAACAATGGCCTTGAGTTTATTGCCATAAGCGTAGGTGGTGACTGTAGGGCGCAAGGAAACAACCGTATTTCTGTTGACAATTCCCGTATCTACGAATAGGTTGGTGTCTGGAATACCGAATTGATAACCATTGTACTTGACATCAAAATCCATGGCAAAAATATCGTCACCCCACTTGTACCACAAGCCCGATTTCACTGCAAAATAATCTTCAATTGTTCTCCAGTCTTGAATGGAATCTACGGAAGGTTTGAGGGTATTGAAACGGTTGTAATCGATTCCGACATGGTAATTCAAATTGCCACTATCTTTTTTGTGTCCATCGAAGTTAATGGCAAAGCCTACATCGTTAAAACGTTGGGAAATACTATCGCGAGCAATGGAATCGTTGAGGAAACCATAGTACTGGAAACCTTCGTTGCGGTAGCGCAATTCCCCCATGAGGTCGTATTTCTTTTCGGTAATGCCGCCATAAATGCGTCCCTTACTCCTATCGAAGCTCGACGGGGCATAATTGTCCATGTAGCCAAAAGAACTGAGGTGTTGCAAATGGACACCGTACTTGTACTTTCGCGAACGAGTATTGTTGAAGTAAAACTCCCCCAACGGCATCAACTCGGTTCCGATCCCAATTTTGGCATAGGAATGATAGATTTGTGGGAGTTTGTCAACAATTTTTACCCCAGCTGGCTCAATGGTATCTACGGTGATTGCGGTTTGATAATTCAACTGCATTCGGGGGTAATCGACCACAGGGGTGGGCATTACCGTATCCACGATTTTGGGGCTTTCGGTTAGGCGTGTTGCTTTCTCCACATCGCGACTACCTTTTACCGTAATATTGATATCCTGTGCATTGAGGGTAAATGCCGAAAGAACCAACCCTGCCAGCGTTCCTATTAGTTTCTTATTGTTTTCCATCGACCTCAATGATTGTTTTATTTTCTGGCTCTACGTTTTTGGGTTTGTCTTTGATTTGCATCAATTCTGCCCACAGCTCGTTGGCCTCAATTAAAATTCCGTCTTCCTTGTTCGGGTAGTGCTCCAAAACAGATTTAAGCGTTTGCTCTGCCTGGAATAAATCGTCTTTCTTGATCAATACGCGCGTTTGTAGAATCAGTCCCTTGGCCACCCAATAGTTGTAGCTCGGTTTCATTTTCAAAAGCTCGCGAACCAACTTGTCCGTTTCATCCAAGCTATCCGCCTGATAAGCAATCGCCGCCATGGTGTACTTGGCTTCGGCACCCAAAACCGTTGTTGTATTTAGCACCACATATTCGAGAGCATTTCTGGATTCGGTCATCTTGCCTACGTGGTAGCACGACATTCCTTTCGCGTATTGCGCTTCAAAACGAATGGTATTGGTCAACTGCGACTGACCCAAGACCTTATCCGCATACACGATTGCATCCTGATACTTTTTCAACAAAAAGGCGCTTCGCATGATACCGATTTGAGCATTGTTCAACACATCTGGTTGAGACGACACCTCTTCTACCTTTTTGTAGAATAAAATGGCTTCTTCGTAACGCTCGTTGTTGTACGTATACTTCGCCGATCGGGAAGCCACATACTCGGTGTAACCATTGTTTGGCCTTTGCAAGAATTTCTTGTACGTATCCAAAGCCAATTCGATGCTATCCAGAGAGAAGTAGGCGTTTCCTAAGAAGGCCATCATTTCGCTGGTGTAATTCCCGTTCGGATAATTTTTCAAGTATTTTTTGATTTCTGGAATGGCTTTCACGAAATCTGAATCATTGTAAAACTGGAATGCTGGGTCGTAGAACAATTTCTCCTGATCGTCTTTGCTGACCTCCAGGCACGGAAACTCTTGAATCATCATTTGCAAACGCTCTTGTTCGCGCATGGTGGCATAGAGGGCAACCAAATTTTTGGAACACAAATCACACACTCCTTTGTCTCCGCTGAACTTGTTCAAAACATCTTTATACGCCTGTTCTGCTTTCAAGTAATTTTGCATTTTGTAATGCAAATCAGCTACGGCTATCATCGCGTCGCGAACCAAGTAGGTGTTTGGATACTCGTCGATTAGTTGTTTGTAATACTTCATCGACTCGTTGTACTTGTTCATCGTGAGATAGGTAACCGCTATTTCCAAAATCGCTACCTGGGTGTATTTAGATCTTGGGTACTTCTCCAAAATTTCCTTGTGGCACCAGATTTTCTCGTCGTTTTTGCCCGAGTAACCCAAGGTTTTTCCAAGATAATGAAGGGCTTGATCCTCGTAACCTGCTTTCATTCGCACCACCTCACGATAGGCGTTGATTGCTGGTTCATTCTGACGAGTTGAATAATAACCATCAGCAATTCGCATATAGGCATCGGCCAATTTCTTCTTGCTATCATGTTGGCCTTGCTGGGTATAAAGGGTAAAATTCTCAATGGCAGCCAAGGTATCATGCAAGTTCAACTTGGCATATCCCATGTTGTAATAAGCATCGCCTTTCATTTTTTGATCACTAACAGCTGTGGAGTTCAAGAAGCTGCGGTAACCGCTTACCGCTTTTCCGTAATGTTTCATTTGGTATTCGGCGTCTCCCATCCAAAACTCCGCTTTACCGCTAAGGTTGGACTCTATGTTGAAACGGTCAACCAATTTGAAATACTCAATTGCCTTGGAGTAGTTTTCGTTTTGAAACTGTTCCACGCCAGCATTGAAGGCAATGATCTGATACGCCGACTTCAACCGAACATCTTTGTTGGGCAGGTTGTCCAACGACTGTAGTGCCTTGTCATAGGAATTGGTGCTCGTATACACATTTACCAAGTACTGGTATACATCACTCTTGCGTTTCGAGTTCGGGTATTTGTTCAAATAGTTTTCGAAAGCCACCAAGGCTTCGTCGTAGGGGTTCAGGTCCAACTTGTAGGACAGTACCGCATACTGATAATTGGCATCTTCTGAAATTTTTCGATCGGCCTCCATGTTCGACGCCCTTTCAAATGCGCTACGTGCAGGAACGGGTTGATCGAGCAACAAATAACACTCACCAATTTGATAGAATGCAATCTGAGCCAAGCTATCCTCTACCTTGGTTGCCTTGTCCAAATATGGAATCGCCTTTTGGTACTTTTTGTTTTTGTAATAAGTAAACCCCAATTGATAATCCTCCGTGCGAGTGGTTAAAGAGGAGCGATTGTATTTTTCTAGATACGGCTCCGCCTCTTGGTACTGACCCATTTTATAATAAGAGTCACCAATCATGTGTTCGATTGTTTTGGCACTCGTTACTTCAATCGAGTCCATTATTTGCGGTGCAAACTCGGTCACCTCCTTGTATTTTCCTTGGAGATAATAGATCTGGACAATGTAGGACGGGACCAAACGCGAGAAGGAGGGGTCATCTTTGAGTCGCAAAAACCCATCCAACGCATTTTGGTACGACCCCTTGGTGTATTCAATGTGCGAAAAGTAATAGAGTGAAGGCGCTCCATACTGACTAGGAGAATCTTTGACTTCGTAAAACTGAAAGCGAGCCTTGTCGTAGTTGTTCAATTCAAAGTAACTCAAACCCAACTTAAAACGATACTCATCTGCTTCCTCTGGTTCCACATCAGTAACGTCCAATTTGGTGAGCCATTCCACTGCCACATCGTACTCTTTTTTCTGGTAATAAAATTTACCCAACTGAAAATAAATGTCTTTGCGGTAGATGCTTTCTGGATAGTCTTTGTTGAACAACTCCAAAAGTGGAACTGCATCGTTTTGATACAAGCGAAGTGCAGAAATTCCTTCGTAGTATCGAGCTTGAATGTATTTGGCATCGAGCTTATTTTCGAAGCGATTCATGAACAAGCGAAACTCTTCACGGGCTGCACTGTATTGTTCTTTTGTAAATAGTTCCTCAGCGCGGTAGAAACCAGCGTAGGGACTATTGTATTTGTCTGACGTTTGGGAAAATGAAACTCCTGCTAACAGAAGCAAACAAACGCAAAGTATTCTGTGCATTTTTTGAGGCTGTTTTAATCGAATAAAATTACGGGACTCCTTGGGCGAGTATGATGGGTTTTACAAAAGTTTTAAACGCATTTCTGTTAAGATTATTTCATCTATTTGCTTCATAACCATCCGAAAAACCGAGATTTTTACCCAAAACAAAAAGGGATGTCAAAAGTCATCGAAATCAAAGACGGTCGTATTTTCCAACAGAAGGAATTGGTTCTGAAGGACATTCAATTCGAGTTGGGAAATGTGGAATTTGCCTATTTGATTGGGAAAACGGGGTCAGGTAAGAGTAGTTTATTGAAGTGTTTGTACGGAGAAGTTGCTCTTGGAGAAGGACAAGGAGAGGTGGCTGGTTTCGACTTAACCAAACTCCGCAGAGCCGATATTCCGATACTTCGTCGTGAATTGGGTATTGTTTTCCAGGACTTTCAATTGTTGACCGACCGTACGGTTGAACAAAACCTCTTTTTTGTGATGAAAGCTACGGGTTGGAAGGAGAAAAAGGCCATGCGTAAACGTTCCGAGGAAATACTGGAATTGGTAGGTTTAGGCGCGAAGGCCAAAGCGAAACCTTTTAATTTATCTGGTGGAGAGCAACAGCGTTTGTCCATAGCTCGTGCCTTGATCAATCGACCAAAGTTGATTTTAGCCGACGAGCCGACAGGTAACTTGGATCCTGAAACTTCGGAAGAAATTATGCGCTTGTTGATTGCCGTTGCACAAGAAGAGAAATCCGCCATTTTGATGGCAACGCACGATATGACGATCGTTGAAAAGTATCCGGGACGCGTATTCCGCGTGGAAAACGGAACCATTCGCGAGGTGCAAAGCATTGATCGTTTCAATCCATTTGAACCTTTTTCAGCCGATTAATTAGCTGCACATTCTTCTTGCCATTTGCGAAGGGTTGGTCCATCCACGTTGACAAAATCGGCGCAAGCTTCCTTTTGCTCTTTTCTTATTTTGACAAGCTCTTTCTTGTTTTCCATTGAATTTTGTCCATTAAAAATTTCAGTTGTTTTTGCATCCAACTTTTCACCTGCCTCCATGCAAGCGCAAAACTTCGGATTTGCAGAATTACAAGCTGAAAGACTTACCGTTAAAACGGCAATAGCACCGAAAAATATTCTCATGTGGATAAAGGTACTTTTTTTAGCAAAACAGGACCCTACTCTGCGATTGAAGCCCTATTTTTAGCGCCACAATTTTAGAAAATGTCCAAATTACCAAACATAGGAACGACCATTTTTTCTGTCATGTCTAAAATGGCTGCAGATCACCACGCAATTAATCTTGCACAGGGCTTTCCCAATTTTGCCATCGATGCCAAATTAAACGATGCACTTCGTCTCTCTAACGAAAGCATGACGCATCAATATGCACCTATGGCTGGTTCGCCTCGCTTGCTTTCTGCCATCAGTGAAATGAACCAAAAAAGTTATGGCACTTACTTTAGTCCGGATAAAAATATTCTTGTAACCGCCGGTGCTGCCCAAGCCCTGTTTTTGGCGATTCAAACTTTTGTGGATGAGGGCGATGAGGTCATTCTGTTGGACCCTAGTTACGATAGTTACGCTCCTAGCATTACACTGGCCAGAGGAAAAGCGGTTCACGTACCTTTGAATGAACAATACCAAGTGGACTGGGAGGCAGTAAAACTGGCCTTATCAACCAAAACGCGGATGATTATCATCAACAATCCGCACAATCCAGCGGGCACCTTATGGTCAACCAACGACTTTGAAAGGTTGGAGGAAATCTGTCAAATAAACCCTCGTTTATTGGTTTTATCCGACGAGGTATACGAATATATATCCTTTGAAAAGCCCTTTATTTCTATCAAGGGTAGAACGAATCTACACCATCGTATGATTGCCGTTTCATCCTTTGGTAAAACCTTTCATATAACGGGTTGGAAGGTCGGTTACCTCGTCGCTTCTGATCATTTGATCAGTGAAATGAAAAAGGTGCATCAATTTCTGGTATTTTGTGTAAACAGTGTTGCTCAAGAAGCGCTAGCCAGCTATATACCGCATGCCGATTATGACGAAATTTCTCGAATGTATAAGCGCAAAAGAGATCTTTTCGCAAAAGCAATGGAGGGAAGTCGCTTCGAATTACTGCCTTGCGAAGGAAGCTTTTTTCAATTGGCCAGCTACGCGAAAATATCCGATGAGAGCGATCTTGACTTTACCAAGCGTTTGGTAGAGGAGCATGGAGTTGCCGCCATACCTACATCTGTGTTCAACGAAAACAAGGAAGATCGGAAGATCATACGCTTTTGTTTTGCCAAGGACGATGAAACATTAATTGAAAGTGCCAAAAGACTATGCAAAGTTTAAAAGTAGAACTGATACAAACGGTCCAATATTGGGAAGATATTGCCAAAAACTTGCAACACTTCGAGGAGAAGCTTGGCCAGGTTAAGGATGCCGATTTGATCCTGTTGCCAGAGATGTTTTCTACGTCTTTTACCATGAAAACAGAGTTGGCCGAGAAATGGGAAACGAGCACGACCAAGCAATGGTTGATTCAACAGGCTCAACGCACCGCAGCAGCTATTTACACAAGTTTCATTGTTGAAGATTCTGGACAATTCTACAATCGCGGTGTTTTTGTTGAGCCGTCAGGAAAAATCCATCATTACGACAAGCGCAAGTGTTTTTCATTGGCAAGAGAGGACGAGTATTTTACTGCGGGTTCAGGTTCCACAATTGTTAACTACAAGGGCTGGAAAATTCAATTACAAATTTGCTACGATCTGCGTTTTCCCGAGATTTTGCGCAATACTTGGAATCAGGAAACTCAGTCGCCAGCATACGACCTAATGCTTTTCGTTGCCAATTGGCCAGCCAAACGTTCCTTGCATTGGACCACCCTACTTCGTGCACGCGCTATCGAAAATCAGTGTTTTGTCCTTGGCTTAAACCGTGTGGGTTTTGATGGCAACAACTTTGCCTATGCAGGTCAAAGTGCTATTATTTCTGTGTTAGGCAACTATTTAATTGCTCCAACAGAAGATGACTACAACCTTTCTACCATACTCGATTTCAACCAACTAACAGAAGAACGAAGAATGCTTCCATTTTTAAAGGACCAATAAAGCAAAGAACAAAAAGTACCAGTTATTTGAGTTCATTTATTCGCGAAACTGTCCTAGCTAGGCGCTTACAACATTCTTCAAGGACCCTTCTTTTTGTTAAAAATGAGGCTTTAACACTTCAGTAGGCGAAAAGCCCAATTGCTCTTTATGCTATGTATGAATTGGATTTGCAGTGATATAAAACACTTAGATACAGGAGTCTGAACAGAAGCAAAGAAATGTTAAATGTTTCTAAAATGGGCATTTTTTTCAACCAACAGACTGAATTTGTCGTTATGTTCCATGGTTATAAATCTTTAATTCCAATATATTTGCCAACGTTAAATTCAATTTCAACTATGAAAAAAGTTTATTTACTTGCTCCGGCATTATTGGCTGCTTCGGCTTTTGGTCAGGTTCACAAGAACGCACCAGTAAAAGACGCAGACAACAAATTGTCGACTTCCAACTTAAAATCTCCTCTAGCACCATACAGCTTTGCAGCTAAAGCAGGCGGGGATGTAATTTTTACAGAAGATTTCAACGGATCTTTGGGTCAGTTCACTGTTAACAGTGCAAACGAGAATGACACTTTGTGGAAATTCGACCTAGACGGTCCGAATGGTCAGTACTCTAACCCAGCGACTCAAAAAATTCAGTCTACAACCAACGCTAATGGTTTCATGATTTTGGATGCTGATAAAGCAAACGCTGCTCAGCCATTCGCTAACTTCAACGGTAACTTGACTTCTCCAGTAGTTGACTTGTCTGCAGTTCCAGCTGCTATCTTGTCATTTGAGCACACTTACCGTTTTTGTTGTTCAGGAGCTTGGTTCCCACAAGTACAAGTTTCAACTGACGGATTTGCAACATTCGCTTCATACAATGTTACAATCCCAGGATTCTCAACAAACAACACAACTCCAACTTACAAGCATAAATTGAACATCACTAGTTTCATGGATACTGCTTCTAACTTGGCGAATTTCCAATTCCGTTTCCGTTGGGAAGGTGATTTGGGTGCATCTCATTACTACTGGCAAATTGATGACGTAGTGATGTACGAAGCATATACAAACGACATGAACATGAGAAGTGGATCTTTCTACGCTGGTGTAGAGGAAATCCCTTACTACAATGTTCCATTGTCACAGTTGGCTCCAATCACATTCCAATCTGTTGTTCGCAACGATGGTGCTGCGACTGAAGCAAACTCTTTGTTGACCGTAAACTTCAACGGAGCTAACCCAGTTGTTTCTCCAACGAAATCTATTGCAGCAGGAGCACAGGATACATTGGTTTCAGCTACATACACTCCTCCTTCAGCTACAGGTAAAATCGTTATCGATTACGCTGTTTCAGGATCTGCTGCTGATGAGTTCCCATCAGATAACACTGTTAAGGATTCAATCAATGTTACAGATACTATTTACTCTGTAGACAACGGTGTTGTTCGTGGTTCAATCACTAACTTCTCTTCTAACTCAGGTCAGCCATTCAAAATTGGTAACTTGATGGAGATTATGGGTAACATGACGATTTCGCAAATGGCAATTCGTTTGACAACAGGAGCTGCTAACGTAGGTCAGTTGTTCTCTGGTGAAATCCAAATCTACGATCCAAACACACAAGAATTTACATACTTAACTGAAACAGAAGAGGTAACAGTTACATCAACAAACAACGGAACAGTTATTATGCTTCCTTTGTTGGCTGCACAGCAAGTTCAAGCTGGTGACCTATTGTTGGTATTGGCTCGTCACAATGGAGCTGGTGGAGCTGGTGACCTAGGTTTCGCTTCTTGTCAATCAGTTCCAGTTGGATTGGTATTGGGTTACGATGCATCTTCTTCGTTGTTCTCATTGAGCGGACCTTCTGCAGTATACGTTCGTTTGGTTGAGCAAGATCCTACAACAGGAATTGCTGAAAACGAAGGAAACATCACTGTAGGTAGCTTGTTCCCTAACCCAACTAACAACACTGTTGCATTGAACTACTCTTTGAAGTCTGGTTCAGACGTAATGGTAACAGTTACTGACTTGTCAGGAAAAGTAGTTTACTCTTCAACTTCTTCAGAGGTTGCAGGTGGACACACAATGACAATTGATGCATCAGAGTACACAAACGGAATGTACTTGGTTAACGTATCAAGCAACGACGCAACTGTAACAAAGCGTTTCGTTAAGAAATAAGAAAGTATCATTTTGATATTGAAAAACGGTCGGCAGAAATGTCGGCCGTTTTTGGTTTTTAGGGGGTGGAGAAAGATGGGGATCCAAAAAATTTCCGAATGGTCCAATGTGTACCACAGATTTGTTAAGTTGCTGATTTCTGGTTAACTTAAAGTAAATACTACTATCATGAAAATCCACGAATTCATCTCCACTTTTCCGGACGAGCATTCCTGTAGAATGCATTTCAAAGAACTGCGTCAAAGCGAAGAGATCCGCTGTAAAAAGTGTGGCGGAACCGAGCACTATTGGTTACAAGCCAAGTGGCAATGGCAATGCAAAAGCTGTCGATTTAGAACCACCTTGCGCTCGGGTACTCACTTGCAACACGCC
>JAOASF010000115.1 GCA_025210175.1 Crocinitomicaceae bacterium
GGTCAAAAGCAAAGAGTATCCATTGCTCGGGCCTTGTTGAGAGATGCCAACTTGGTTGTATTCGACGACTGTTTTTCGGCTGTAGATACCGAAACAGAAGAAATCATTCTGAAAAATTTGAAATCGGACATCAAGCAAAAAACCTCTGTAATCGTCTCGCACCGCATCTCTTCGCTCAGAAATGCAGACCACATCATCGTGCTCGAAAACCATCAAATTGTGGAAAATGGTACCCACAGCGAGCTACTTGGATTAAATGGACACTATGCAGAAATGTACGAGCGTCAATTGGCCGAAGAAAATTAAAGAAGTCTGAAAATCGAAAGAAAATAATTCGATATTTGTTACAACACAATAATTAATCTGGCATGGAAAAAGAGAAGAATGAAGTTTATTCAAAAGTTGTGAGAGCCGGTAAACGCACCTATTTCTTTGATGTAAAATCTACGCGAGCTAATGACCTCTATATTACACTTACCGAAAGTAAAAAAACGGGTAGTGAAGGGCGAGAGAGCTATGAAAAGCACAAAATATTCCTTTACAAAGAGGACTTCGAAAAATTCCAAGAAGGCTTAGCTGATGCCATCTTAAAAATTAAAGAATTAAAGTCTGAAGAAGGAAATCAATTCGAAGAAAGCTATTCATCTGAGTATTCAGCGGTAAGCTTCGAAGAACTTTAACGACGGAAACATATTCACAATATTTCCACAAAAAGGAAGTTGATAACTCGCCTTCATTAAGAAGGCCACTTGAATCGTATTCATTTATCTTTACAACCAAATAATCTAAAGAATGGCGAAAATTATTGCTATAGCAAATCAAAAGGGAGGTGTTGGTAAAACAACCACGGCAGTCAATCTGGGTGGATGTTTAGGTGTCTTGGAGTACCGCACACTGATTGTAGATGCCGACCCTCAAGCAAACGCAACTTCAGGTGTTGGCTTGGACCCTAGCGCTAGCGGCAATATCTATGACTGTATCATCAACGATGTACATCCCAACGAGTTCATTCAAAAAACTGAAAACCCAAACCTGGACATACTACCTTCGCACATCGACTTGGTGGGTGCGGAATTGGAAATGATCAACCTGGCCAATCGTGAGCACAAATTAAAAATGGCTCTCGATAAGGTGCGCGACGATTATGATTTTATCATTATCGATTGCTCTCCTTCCCTTGGTTTGATTACAGTTAACTCCTTAGTAGCAGCGGACTCTGTAATGATTCCGGTACAGTGCGAATTCTATGCATTGGAAGGTTTGGGTAAATTGTTGAACACCATCAAAATTGTCCAAGGAAGGTTAAATTCCGACCTTGAAATTGAAGGAATTGTATTAACCATGTACGATACACGTCTACGCTTAGCCAATCAGGTGGTGGATGAGGTAAAAGCCCATTTCCAAGAATTGGTTTTCGATACCGTAATCCACAGAAACACCACTTTGGGTGAGGCTCCAAGTTATGGTCAAACCATCGTGATGCACGACGCAAGTAGCAAAGGATCTGTCAATTACTTGAATTTTGCGAAGGAAATTTTGCAAAAAAACGACATGACCAAGATTGGCAACGAACATAAAAAAATGAAATTGTAATGAGCTCTGTGAAGAAGAGACCGCCACTAGGAAAAGGATTGAGCGCGCTTTTAGAGAACGCGAGTACTGATATTACATCCAAAAGTAATGCAGGAACTGCAAATACGGTTTCGGAATTGCCCATTTCAAGCATTGAGGCAAACCCGTTCAACCCTCGAACCAATTTTGAAAAAAGTGCCTTGGAAGAATTGGAGCAAAGCATCCGCATACACGGAATTATTCAACCACTCACGGTTCGCAAACTGGGACGAGATAAGTACCAATTGATTTCTGGTGAAAGACGTTTTAGAGCATCACAGTTGGCTGGTTTGGAATCGGTGCCTGCATATGTCCGTGTTGCCAACGATCAAACCATGTTGGAAATGGCTTTGGTGGAAAACATTCAGCGTGAAGACTTGAATGCCATTGAGGTAGCACTTTCGTACCAACGTTTAATCGAAGAATGCGATTTAACGCAAGATCAATTGAGCCAAAAAATATCGAAGAGTCGTTCTTCTATTACCAATCACCTTCGTTTGTTGAAACTTCCAGCTCCTGTTCAAGCTGGCGTGAGAGATAGCTTAATTTCAATGGGACACGCGAGAGCTTTGGTTTCTGCGGGCTCCGAAGAAGAGCAAATTGATTTGTTTCACCAAACAGTGGAACACCAACTATCTGTTCGCGATTTGGAACAATTGGTCAAAGGTGAATTACCCATGCCTTCTAAAGAAAAGGCAGGCGCAAAACCTACGGGTAAAAAAGCTGAAATAACGGCCGATCAATTCACCTTTAGAGAATATCTTTCGGACAAATTGGCTACCAAAGTAGAAATCTCCAAAAGCGCCGCAGGAGGTGGTAAAATCTCCCTGAACTTTAATTCTGAAAACGATCTGAATCGCTTGATAGAACTTATAACGAAGTAATGCGCGAAACCCTACTTCTTGTTTTTGCACTCATGCTTTCTTGTTCCTCAATGGCGCAAGAAGACAGTCTCCAGCTACAAGAAGCAGATACCAGTCACTCCGTTCGGAAGGCAACCTTGTTATCAACCTGTCTACCAGGAGCCGGTCAGATATACAACCATTTAGCAAAACCCAAAGGGAAGCGATATGCCTTTGTAAAAGTTCCATTGATTTATGCTGGGTTAGGTGCCACAGGTTTTATGATCTATAGTCGACAAGCTGAAGTTATATCCTTGAAAAAGGAATTCCGCTTGCGCGAACAAGGTCTAGCGGGAGATCCACAATATTCAGCTTACGATCAACAAGGAATTGTTACCCTGTACAACGGAGCGGCGCGTGGAAGAGATCTTTCTATCATTGCCTTTATTTTGGTTTACGGTTTTCAAGTGGCCGATGCAGCGGTAGAAGCACACTTTGTGAACTTCGATGTTTCGGAAGACCTTTCCTTAAGTATTCGCCCAAGATATTTTGGATCTACGTCCTATGGTGTAGGCCTATCTTTTCAATTTCATTAACCTTTCCAATCGATATTACCTGTTAAATTTGCCAACATGAAAATTGCACTAATAGGATATGGAAAAATGGGTAAAATCATTCACGAACTGGCTGAAAAAAGAGGTCATGAAATCGTGGCAAAGTTTTCTCGTTCCAATCCCTTGAATAAAGAGGAACTTCAAAAAGCTGATGTAGCAATTGAATTCACTCAACCCGATGCAGCCTTAGACAATATCCACTTTTGCATTGATTCGAATATTCCAGTTGTGGTGGGCACTACAGGTTGGTTTGATCAAATAGCAACAGTTGAAGGATGGTTGCAAAACAGCAAAAGTGCCGTTCTTTACGCATCCAATTTTAGCGTTGGCGTGAATATATTTTTCGAGTTGAACAAACAACTTGCAAAAATGATGAGCAAACACGCGAATCAATACGGGGTAATGATGGAAGAAATTCACCATACGCAGAAATTGGACTCCCCTTCCGGAACAGTTATTTCGTTGGCGCAGGGCATTGTTGAAACGTCCAATTACGAAACTTTCCAGACCATCGATAGCAACGAAGGGGCGAGTTACTCTACCGACAAAAAAGATTTTCCCATTTATGCTCGTCGAATCCCAGAGGTTCCAGGTACGCATACGATAGAATACGAAAGTGAAATTGACGGCATTCGCATTACTCACACGGCACACAACCGACTCGGTTTCGCAAGTGGCTCCATTGACGCAGCGGAATTTCTACACAATAAAACAGGTCTTTTTACGATGAAAGACGTACTAAACTTTGATTAAAATGAGCTTTACTTTTTTCTATATACTTCTACTTGTCCACCCTTACATTAGCTTTTGGTGGAAAATTTTCCCCTTAATCGGAGAAGAAGCATGGAAAGCATGGATTCCAGGCTTGAATTATTACATTCTTTTCAAAAAAATAAACGAAAAAGGTTTTTGGGCTTTTTTACTTTTGGTTCCAGGTGTACACTTGGTCATGCTGGCTGTTTTGAATGTGTCGCTATTCAGACGCTTTGGCTATCTTTCGCTGGTAGATACCCTTCAAGGAATTTTCTTTCCTTACCTCATTTCATACAAAATATCCAATGCCACTGCGGCTGATTTCATACACGCTACCAATTGGGCCAATAGCAAAGAAAGAGCCGAAAGAGAATGGGGTGATCATTTGGTATTATTTCTTTCTTTACCCGTAATTGGCCACCTTATTGCGATTGGTAATCAAAACTTGATTCGGGAACAA
>JAOASF010000116.1 GCA_025210175.1 Crocinitomicaceae bacterium
ACTAATTCTATACCTCAACCACTCTTTTATTTGGCAGGGTTAACGATATGGAATTATTATGCTGAATGTTTAAAAAAGACATCTGATACCTTCATTGAAAACCAACACATTTTTGGAAAAGTTTATTTCCCTCGAATAATTACTCCACTCTCAATAGTTATTTCAGCTTTGTTGAAATTCACTATCCAGTTCATACTTTTCCTATTCGTTTACATTTATTATTGGTCACAAGACTACTCTGGAATTGATCCGAATAGGTATCTTTTGATATTTCCTATTTTGATAATTCTAACAGGTTTAATGTCCTTAAGTATTGGGATGATAATATCCTCCTTAACAACAAAATATAGGGATTTACGCTTTTTGATTCAATTTGGCATTCAGTTGTGGATGTACGCCAGTCCGATTATCTATCCATTATCCACAGTTCAGGGGAAAATGAGAAATCTATTAATTCTAAACCCAATGACAGGAATAATTGAATCTTTCAAATTCGGTTTTTTTGGTGAGGGTATTTTCTCATGGTCACTTTTGGCTTATAGCGCCCTATCAACTTTTGTGTTGCTTTTTGTAGCAACAATTATTTTCAATAAAACTGAGCAAAACTTCATGGATACAGTATGAGTGAATTGGTTCGCATACAAGTCAAAGGCTTGACTAAGCAATATCGCTTGGGAGAAGTTGGAACGGGTACATTATCACATGACTTGAATCGGTTTTGGCATAAATTACGTGGAAAAGAGGACCCTTATAGTATCGTAACCGAAAATAATGACCGAACCATTCAAACCCACTCAAAATACACTTGGGCACTGGACGATATTAATTTTGAAGTAAAAGAAGGGGAAGTGTTAGGTATTATAGGTAGAAACGGAGCGGGCAAATCGACACTTCTAAAAATTTTATCAAAAGTTACAGGACCCACGAGTGGAAACATCAAAATTAATGGTAGAATAGCATCCTTGCTAGAAGTTGGAACAGGCATGCACCCTGAGTTGACTGGTAAAGAGAATGTTTACCTGAATGGTGCCATTTTGGGAATGACCAAGAAAGAAATTACTTCAAAATTTGATGAAATAGTTGAATTTTCAGGGATTGCCAAATATATTGACACACCATTAAAGCGCTATTCCTCTGGTATGCGCGTAAGACTCGGATTTGCCGTTGCTGCCTTTCTTGAACCAGAGATTTTAATAGTTGACGAAGTTTTGGCAGTTGGGGATGCAGAATTTCAAAGAAAGGCCATAGGAAAAATGAAAGAAGTGAGCGGTGAAAGTGGTCGAACCGTATTGTTTGTGAGTCACAACATGGGGGCCATTCGAAATCTATGCGATAGAAGTGTGCTAATGGAAAATGGCAAAATCACCTTCATCGGACCTACTGAAGACGCTATTTCAAAATACTTAAATCTCAATGCTCAAAATCAGGAAACGAACTTATTAAAAGTTACAAATAGAATTGGAAATGGTAAACTTCAGTTTTCAGGAATTCGCCTCCAAGACAAAGAAGAAAATTTAAAATCTGAGATTTTTACCGGTGATTTTTTAAGAATTGCAATTGACTTTGTCAAGAACAAAGAATTAGATACAAGCAGCATAATTCTAGCTATTAACCTGAGAAATGCATTTGATGAAAACATATTATTCTATGTAAGTGATGAAATGGGGGTTAAATTCAAATGCATAAATGGAAAGAAGGGAACATTTGTTCTTGAATTCCCAAGCCTTATGTTGAGGCCAGGAAGATATAACATTCGATTGTTGGCCATGGAAAACGATACCGCTTTTGAAAATTTTCTTGATAATATTGACAATGCCAAATCTATCGAAGTACTCCCTACTGACTTTTACCATTCGGGTAAAATACTCCGAGAAGAAACCTGTGCTCATTTGGATGCCAAACTGTTTATAATAGAATGAAAATACCCGTTACAAAATCATTCATTCCTCCCATTGAGGAATATACAAAACAGGTGAACCGTGCCTTTAACAATGGTTGGCTGACAAATCGTGGAGAACTAGTTTTGGAGTTGGAAAGCAAACTGAAGAAACACCTGTGTGTCAATCAAATCTTGCTAACCAACAACGGCACTATTCCCATACAAATTGCTCTCAAACTATTAGGTAAAAGCGGTGAAATAATAACAACTCCCTTCAGTTATGTGGCTACGTGTTCCTCTATTGTTTGGGAGAATTGTACACCAGTCTTTGTAGATATCGACCCAGTTCATTGGACAATAGATCCAAACAAGATAGAAGACGCTATTACTGATAAAACGACCACAATATTAGCTACACATGTTTTTGGAAATCCTTGTGATGTAGAGACCATTGATGTCATCGCTAAAAAACATGGACTTTCAGTAATATATGATGGTGCACATACCTTCGGTGTTGAATTTAAAGGAAAATCGATTTTTGAATACGGTGATATAAGTACTTGTAGTTTTCATGCAACCAAAATTTTTCATACAGGAGAAGGAGGAGCAATATTCTCCACTAATCCTTCATTAAAGGACCAAATTTTTTATAGTCATAACTTCGGCCATAATGGACCTCTTGAATTTCATGGCTTGGGAATAAATGCCAAAATTTCCGAACTACAAGCAGCAATGGGGCTTTGTGTTCTCCCATATATGGACAAAATAATAAATGAAAGGAAAGCTATTGTTGAGCAATATATCAACTTGCTGAACGTCACAAAACTGCAGCTAATCGAGGTTAGAGAATATACCAAATGGAATTATAGTTATTTCCCCGTAATATTTTCATCCTCCAAGATCAGGGAAAAAGTAGAACTGATATTGCTAGAAAATCAGATTTACCCAAGGAGATATTTCTATCCTTCGCTTAACTTATTACCCTATGTTTCTAATACCCCAATGCCTTTGTCTGAATCCTTAGCGGCAAGAGTTTTGTGTCTCCCATTGTATGTAGGAATTACTCAAAAAGAAATTAAATTAATCTGTGATTTAATCAACCAAGAATTATGATAATCATTGGAGCTGGCGGTTTTGCTATCGAGCTATTGGAAGCCCTGAATCAACAGAATAAAACGGCCAATCTGGCATTTTATGACGGTACAGAAAAACCTTTACACGAGAAACTGTATGGCGAATTCCCTGTACTACGCTCGGATCAAGAGGTCATAGCTCATTTCAAACAACACGGTAAAAACTTTTCTCTTGGTATAGGCAACCCGATTACTAGAGAAGCTCTTTCCAATAAGTTCACCAAACTAGGTGGGATTTTAGCGACTGTGATCAGTCCTTTTGCCAAAGTAGGATCATTTGGAACGAAAATAGGAATTGGCTCTTGTATAATGACAGGAACAATCATAACCAATAATATTACAATTGGGAAGGGGTGCTTGATTAACTTGAATTGCACCATTGGACATGATTCAAATGTTGGTGACTACTGTGAACTTTCTCCTGGAACTCATGTTTCAGGTAAAGTTTCCATTGGCGAGCAAACCGTGATTGGAACTGGAGCTGTCATATTGCCCGGAATCACAATTGGCAAAAATTGCGTCATTGGAGCTGGTTCTGTCGTTACAAAGAACATACCTGATTCATCAGTAGCAGTGGGTGTTCCCGCAAAAATAATTGCACGAAACTAGCTCATGATTTATCACTTTTTTATAGATGAAAAGTTCGTTGATGATTTTATTTCAGACGCCCGAAAAGTCTCGGAAAATCAAAAGTTTATCGTAACAAGCTCAGCGCCACTTAAGTTTGTTCATGAAGCGAATATATTACATTTTGAATACCACAGTGCTGAACTCAAAAAATTAGCTCAAGGTATTAAAGAGAGTGATCGAGTTTGTATCCATTGGTATTCTCCAAAGTTAAAATCAACACTTGAACTCATTCCTTCCAAAACTGAGATTTTTCTTATGTTTTGGGGCGCCGACTTTCTTCAAAACAGACATCCTCCTGGAAAGAATGATCAACTTGAAAAATTCAATTTTGATGAATTGACGTTAAAATACATTCGAGAAAAACAACAATTAAACTTTCATAAAAAAACCTCTAGCTTTACTTCAGCAAACAAATTTTCTGTTTTCAAAAACGCCCTTTCTATTGTTAAGCAATACCGCTATAAAAAAAAATGGGAGAACGGTGAAGATTTCAAAAAGGATTGGAATGAAAAGCGAAAATTTCTTTTGAGAATAAAGGCCATTTGCCATTGGAATCCCTACGATATTGAATTTTTGGAGGACTATTATCAGGTAAAATTAAACCAATGCTTTTTTGTATACAGTGTCGGTGCAAATGACTTGTATCAGACGAATTTCGTCCAAGATAAAACAGTACTATGGCTGGGAAACTCGGACACTCCAACGAACAATCATTTAGATGCTTTTGAGAGTTTAAAAAAATTCAAAAATCAAAAGATTGAGATTATTTGCCCCTTGAATTACGGCGATAAGAAATACGGTGACCTGGTTGAAAGGAAAGGACAAGAAATTTTTGGTGATAAGTTTATTGCGTTAAGAAACTATTTGGATAGAGACTCCTATTACAACTTGATGAATAGGGTGAGTATAGCCCTAATGTTTCATAATAGAGGGCAAGCAGGAGGAAACATTGTTGCTTTTATTAAAAAAGGAGTAAAAATTTATTTGAAAGATCAATCTAGTATTTCACGTTTTTTGCAATATCAAGGGATAGAAGTGCATTCTGCTAATAGAATCAAAGATTTAAATTTCGATGAATTCTCCAGTCCCTTAAATGAAAAAACCATTCAGAGAAACATTGACATAATTAATGACTGCCTAACCAACGAAGAAAAAAGAATTCAAGCTCTAGAAAAGCTGTTAAAAACCTAATAAATCCTTACCCGAATGAAACTAATGATGGATGTCGAATAAATTCAGTTATTTAGAATCGTGTTTATTAAATTTATCCGATACCTTTAAAAATGAAATCCGTTTGCTTTAGTGAAGTCTTATGACTTTAATCTACACGATATGTCAAAATTAATCATTCAAATTCCTTGTTTAAACGAGGAAGAAACGTTGCCCATTTCCATCAATGCCCTCCCAAAAAGTATTCCAGGTATTGACGTCATTGAGACAATGATTATCAATGACGGAAGCACCGATAAAACGGCTGAAATTGCGAGAAAACTAGGTGTCAATCACATCGTCAATTTACCGACAAACAAAGGTTTGGCTAATGCCTTTAATGTTGGATTGGCAAAGGCTTTGGAGTTAGGGGCAGATTTTCTAGTTAATACAGATGCTGATAATCAGTACAATGCCGACGATATCCAGTTACTTTTGGAACCGCTCATAGCACAGAAAGCAGACATGGTGGTTGGAGAGAGACCCATACAAGAAATCGAGTCATTTTCTACCGTTAAGAAAAATCTTCAAGTTTTAGGGTCAAAATTTATTCGCCTTCTATCAAAGTGTGACGTTAAAGATACACCAAGTGGATTCCGAGGACTGAACAGAAAGGCAATGGCCAGTATTAATGTCTTTAACCCTTACACCTATACACATGAATCATTAATTGCTGCGCACGAAAATAATTTAACGGTGATAGGTATACCTATCCGTGTAAACAAAACCGTGCTCCGTGAAAGTAGATTGATGAAAAGCATGTTTGGATACATTGTAAAAAGTGGATTAACCATGTTGCGTTTTTATATCATCTACAACCCTTACAAAATCCTTTTGACCCTATCTGGGCTAACGACCTTGACCGGAATAGGTTTACTAATTAGGTTTTTGGTTTTTTACCTCAATGGAAATGGAGATGGCTGGATTCAGTCACTTATTATCGGTTGTACCTTAATCATCATAGGTGTTTTATCTCTTTTGATTGCCATTGTAAGCGATATTCAAAGCATTAATCGAAAATTATTACAGAAAATATTATTCGAAATAAAAAACGAAAAAAAGAATGGATAAAGGTCAAGCAGCGGGTGGATTTTTTTCACCTTTCTTGGAACGTCAACGAATTCAAAAAGTGTCGAAATTTATCAAAACCGATTCCACAATATTGGATATTGGTTGTGGTAGAGCAAAATTATTGACTGATTTATTAGCTCAAGGTAAAATTGTTTCCTATACAGGAATAGATATTCTCAATTCAATACTCGAAGCAAACCGTTCTTCTTTTCCGAATCATTCTTTTTACAATTCAAATGTGAACTCCGAACAATTGCCTTTGGAGTTAAAAGACAAGTATGACTATATCACGCTAATCGCCCTAATTGAGCATATTGAAAATGCAGAACAATTGCTAAAACACCTCAGTGAGAAACTTAACAATAATGGGGCTATAATTATCACCACTCCACGTAGAGGCTTTGAATGGGTTCATAATTTAGGGGCGAAAATTGGTTTATTCAATCAAGATGCCGCTGAGGAACACAATGAGGTCTTTCCGAATAAGAAATCCATCGCACAACTCGCATCAAGATCTGGATTAAAACTGGTCACCTTTCGTTATTTTTTAGGTGGAGCAAATCAATTTGCGGTATTAAAAAAAGAAGAATAAAGTGTGTGGAATTACCGGGCAAATTAGCTTCAATGAGAAAGTTGTACAACGCAATTTCATAGAACAGTGTTGTGAAACAATAAAACACCGTGGCCCAGATCACACAGGAATTTATGTTGAAGACCATGTGGGGCTGGGGATGACACGTCTCTCTATTATCGATTTACAAAATGGAAATCAGCCGTTTTTCTCCGAGAATGGTGAGGTTGTCCTTGTATTCAATGGTGAGATCTATAATTTCAAAGAGTTGAGGTCAGAACTAAATGCCGACTTTCATTTTTCAACCACTTCTGATACAGAAGTCATCTTGAACGGTTACTTAAAATGGGGCAAGGAGATTTTCAATAAATTAAACGGAATGTTTGCCATAGCCATTTGGGATAAACGATCCAATAAATTGATCCTAGCACGCGACCCAATTGGCATTAAACCTCTTTACTATTCTATAACAGAAAATACTTTAATCTTTTCCTCTGAAACAAAGACCTTTCCCATGCTTGGCATCGCTAATGAGATTTCGAGTTTGGGCTTAAGTCAATACCTCTTTTCAAGCTACACTTTTCACCCGAATACATCCATTAAAGGCGTGCAACAGCTAGTTCAAGGAAATCTTTTAGAAGTTAGCCTGAGCGGAATAGTTAAAATCGATTCCTTCGCTCCAACAATCTGCCAAAAGAAGGTGATCAACAAGACGGATACTTTCCAACTTGATGACTTAATTAAAAGCTTAGATGAAAGTGTCGCTCGTCAAACAGTAAGTGATGTTCCCTTCGGATTATTATTGTCCGCAGGTGTGGATTCAATGCATTTATTGTATTCGTTAATTGAAAACAATCTTGCCGACAATTTGCAAACATTTACTGCAAGTTTCGATAACCCTTCTTTTTCAGAAGACAAGCTTGTAAGGGAGATTACCAATAAACTTGGCATTAAAAACGAAACAATTGAAATTACTTCAAGAACTGTAATTGAAGACTTTGAGAAGGCATGTTTGACTTTCGACAATCTTGAGTTTTTACCGACTTGCATGTCCATTTATCATGTTTCCAAAATTGCCTCACGGGAGCACAAAGTTGTATTGGCAGGAAATGGTGGAGATGAATTATTTTACGGTTACCCTACCCATAAAGCCTCTAAGATTCATCAACAATACAACCTATTCACCAAACACTCTGGTCAATTCAAGTTTTTGGAAAGAATTTTACCCAATCAAAATAACTATTTGGGTTTGAAGGAAAAAGTCCATCGATTCATTGAAGTGTCACAATACAGTCCAGAACTGGCCCATACACTTTGGCGATTTATTTTTTCAAGAGATGAGTATGAAAGCATACTGTTAAAGGATCGATTTACCCTTGAAGAAATCATGCATGATCAAACCCGATATTTTGATCAAGCGAAAAATCTGTATTTAAATAGCGAAGAAAGTTTGTCTTTTGTTGACCTAAACACCTGGTTGGTTGATTGTTCACTAATGATGTGGGACAAGGCAGGTATGAACTCTTCATTGGAAATCAGAGTGCCTCTGCTCGATTTAGAATTTGTTGATTTTGTGCAGCAGATTGACTCCAATTTGAAAACATATAAAATTGGCTCAAAACACCTTTTTCGAGAGATTGGTAAAAAACGTTTTGCACCAGAAATAATCAATAAGCCCAAGCAAGGGTTTCAGGCACCTGTTCACAACTGGATTTCAGAACAGAGCAACTTCTTTAAGGATTACACCTATTCCCTACCGGGTGACATATTCAATAAGAAGTCCATCGATAAGTTATGGTCTGAAAGCAAAGACGGAATCGCTACTAGCTCATTAAAATTATGGCAGCTGTCCTGTTTGGCAGGATGGAGTAAAGGATTAAATATTAAGTTTTAATATGATACATCTGGATTTTCAAAATAGATTTCGCCTCGTATTGATTCTTACAGTATTGTTGGTCGTTATAACCAGACTCCCTTTCTTTCTGCATTACACCGAAGGAATAATCATCGCCCATGATTCTTTTTCTTACTACAAAATAGTTGGTGAAATGGTACAGGGTAATTTGCCATACTTCTATCAACGCCCTCCACTCTATCCCCTTATTTTGGGTGGACTTAACTTGATTTCCGCTAAAACAATTCTGGTTCCTCTTTTTCAAGTGATCCTGACTCTTTATTCTTCCTTATTATTCCTTCGCGTTGTCGGCAAACATTTTCCCAAACATTTTCTTCTATTCGCGCTTTCATTATGGGCGTATTTAGGAACTAACACCCACACGCAATATGACTTGATGATCTTAACAGAGGGTGTTTTTTCAAGTTTGATCGTATTTCTGACAGCTCTTACAATTGAATCGGTAAAAACAAATGCGTTAAAAGAATGGATGAAAACTTCTCTGGTAATTGTATCCATTTTCCTACTTAAACCTTCTTCTCTATTTATTTTACCATATCTATTACTTGTGCTATCTTACTTTATATGGCAAAAAAAATACAAATGGATCCTTTCATTTATTACTCCAGTAATAAGTATATACTTTGTATTATGTGCCTATAACTATGCAACCACAGATCGATTCACAATTTCTGCCTTGGGGCAAATTTCCTTGGCTGGAACTGTCGCCTGTTTTGCAGAACCAAACCCTCACCAACCAGCCTATATCAAGGAAACCATCGAACTAATAAAACCCTCTTATGAACAACAACAGACCTTAAAAGGCAAATACAGTTATAAAAGCTTTTATGAGATTTTCAATACAAAATACTTAGAGTTTCAATCGACTGTTGCCTCAAAAGGTCATTCGTATTACATCGGAAAATCGAAGGTTCCAATATTTAGAACAGTGGATGATTTAAAGGAGATGAACCTTCGCTCCATCAAGTTACATCCTGATTTGTATTTTCGATTTGTTCAAACAATGTTCATTAATTACTACCATAATTTCCTGAGAGATCCTGTGTTCTACAACGAGGAAGTTACATATGCAAAACATAACTTTTCAACCACAAATGAAATCTTCAGGCACCTTGAAAATGAAGAACATACAGCAACAAACCATACTTACACCGTTGATTCTCCCTTCGTCAAATCCCTCTATTATTACAGCAGAATTCATCATTTCGTTTTCAAAAACATCCTCATTTTACTTGCTTTTTTCGCGTCGATAATCTTGTGCATCGTAAACTTTATTAGGTATGGATTCCTTTCTCAAAATAACCTCATCGCGCTACTTCTTACTTCCATTGTAATTTCTAACTCCGTTCTCGTTGCTTTGGTTCAACAAAGTTTGATTCGCTACAGCTTCCCTTTCGAACTCATCTATTATCTTGTTCCTTTACTGATTTTCTTGTCACTCAAGAGCCCTCAAATATTGAAGCATGGAGAACAATAACATTTCGGTAATAATTCCACTTTACAATGCCGAAAAATACATTGTAAAAGCATTGGAGTCATGCCTTTCTCAAAAATTGGTTGGTGAGGTGATTGTGGTTGACGATGGTTCATCGGATCTTTCAGTGAAGTTAGTGGACGATATGGCTCGGTACAACTCGAAGATTCAACTAATTCGATCAGCATCCAAAGAAAATGTAGGTGCCGCCCAAAGTAGAAACATTGGGATTGAAAGGGCTTCCAATTCTTGGATTGCATTTTTGGATGCAGACGACTTTTACCTTCCCCATCGATTCGATCGTTTTGAGTCAATCTTAAAGGAGAACCCAGAGATGGATGGAGTGTACGAAGCGGTAGAAAATGTATTTGAATCAGAAGAAGAAAAGAGTAAATACTTAAAAAGTAGACCTGAGCATTTACAAGGAGGAGAATTGAAGGCTAAACTAAACTTGTTTACCCTGTATCGGGAGGTTTCTCCTGACCAACTTCCGTTCGATTTAATATCGGGAAACAACGGATTTTTCCACTTCAATGGCTTGGTCGTAAAAAAGAGTTTAATTGAAGACGTTGGATATTTGAATCAAAAACTTCGTATCACTCAAGACACTGATTTTTTCATCAAACTCTCCATACGCGGCAAGTTAATAGCTGGGAATTTAGATAAACCAGTGGCAGCCAGACTGGTTCACCCCGAAAACCGAATCTACCGGAACGAAGAAAGAAGAATCTATTTTGCATTTATACTTTTTACGGATCTAAAATCATGGGCGCTCAAACAAGAGGTTCGAGTTGAAATTCAAAAAGCCATTCAAAAAAAGATAATTTGGATGGTTGGTAGCTTGATCCTTAAATGGAATATGTATCGTTGGACAAGAGTGAAAGGAGCCTTTTTGTGGATGACGAACCGATTTATTTTGAATCACTACTTCAGAACCAACAAAAACAAATTTCAAAAATGAGACCGTCATTTTCTGTAATAATGCCTGTTTACAATGCTGAAAAACATCTTTCTAGAAGCTTGAAAAGCATTTTTGACCAGACTTTGAAGGATTTTGAACTCTTGGTATATGACGATGCATCGACCGACCAAAGCTTGGAGATAATCACTTCCTTTAAGGACGATCGAATTCGACTTTTTAAGGGCGAAAAAAACATTGGATCTTTGAAGGCAAGAAACTTTCTATTAAACCAAGCGCAAGGTCGTTATATTGCATTTCAAGATGCGGACGATTGCTCGCACACAAAACGTTTGGAAAAGTTATCGACTTATTTTCAAAACAACCCAGAAGTGCACTTACTTGGATCGAACGTTCTATATGTCGACAGCAATTGGAAGGAAATATCAACTTCCAAAAAGCCTGAGCAATATGGAGCTATTCAGGAAAAAGTAAAATTTTCTATCCCTGTAATTTTTGCTACCTCAGCCGTGAAAGCCCAGGTAATTCAAAAGGTTGGCACTTTTCGAACTTATTTCGACGGCCTAGGAAACTATGATTACGATTGGCTGTACCGAATCATCGAACAATTCCCGTCCGCCAATCTTCCAGAGCCTTTGTATCAAGTACAGTTATCTCCTAATTCAAATTCGCTCCGGATTCACAACTCGAAAAAATTGATCGGCGACAGAATTGTTCAATTTCTTGGTTCCCAAAGAAAGGAAAACAATGGAAAAGACAGTCTTTCAGGGCTCCCCATTGAATTATTACAGGATTTTGAAAGCAAAGAGCTATCTGCCTACTCACAAGACCCATCCTTAGTCTATTACAAACGAGTTGAAGGTTACATGGCCATTGAGTACTTTCACTTCGCATTGAAGGCGGCTTTTCTTGCCTTTCTTAAGGCTCCGCTTAAAACGAGAAATATTCGAACGGTTTTCTTTGTTATGAGAAAATGGGCGTTAAATCACTTTTCAAATGGACGGTCAAACTAAGGATCTACACCTCTTTACTCATCTTTACCCATATGGTAAAGAAAATGAAACCTTTTTGGATGCCGAAATTGAAGTTTTGGCATCAGCCTTCTCAACGATATACATTTATCCAAACAAGCGAAGTGAACAAAGAAGAGATTCGCTTCCAAGCAATGTTCAGGTTATTGATTTGTTGAACACACCCATCAAAAGAAGAAACCTTGTCATTAAGTTGTTTTTGCTTCTTCGATTTTCGCCGATTATTCTCCACACGCTGAGACAAACCTATAATAAAAGGGCCTATATAACGCATTCCAAATATTACGTACAAAGGCTTTATAAGGAAATTGATCTTTATTTACGTCTTAAATCCTTTTTTCAGAAGAAAAATAAACACTCTATTTTCTACACCTATTGGTTCGATAATGGATTGCTTGCCTTGGCCATACTAAAGAAGCAAGGACATATTCAAAAACTCTTCTCTCGGGCACATGGTTATGACCTATACGACGAGAGAAACTGTGATCTCCCATGGGCATTTCGTGCATTTATTTTGGCGAATATTACCCGTTTATTTTGCGTGAGTAAAAATGGGTTGAATTATCTTCAGACCCGATTTCCTCAATACGTTGAGTCGATATCATCTGCCTATCTTGGAATTAACGATGCAAATAAGAAGCTCGAGAAAACACTTACGAATGAACCTCTTTTTGTTTCTGTGGGGAGTTTGATTGAATTAAAACGAACAGACTTAATCCTGGATACTTTAAAGCATTTTGATCAACCCGCAAAATGGGTTCATTTTGGTAGTGGCTCAGAAATGGAAAAAATAAAAAAGTTGGCCACAGAACTACCTTCCTCCATAAGCTATGAAATTAAGGGCTTTGTATCCAATGAAGAATTAATCAGATTTTATAATAACCATGAGGTTACAGGTTTTCTCTCGTTTAGTTCCTCAGAAGGTTTACCCGTATCCATGATGGAGGCGGTTAGTTTTGGCATTCCTATACTTGCCTGCAATGTTGGGGGCATCTCCGAGATTGTCATACCGAAAAAAACAGGGATTCTATTACCAGTTAATTGTACAAGTGAAGATCGATTAAATGGTCTCAACCAACTTGTTACTTATCCTTTCGACCGCCAACAAATTCAGGATTATTTTCACCTAAATTTCAATGCAACAACTAATTATCATTCCTTTTCGAAGCAATTGAAGAGCCTATAAATGAGGCTACCAAGTGTCCGTTTGCTCGTAACCTTGCTCTATCAGCAAGTTATTCCAACGTTCGTGCTGCTTGAATATAGTTTTCATTTCTGAATCAAAACTTGTCTGCCATTTATTAGCCTTTCCTTTCGATAAGAAATTGATTTTCTTTTCATTGTTTTCCTCCAGTGCTTTCTTTTTTTGTTTGTTGAACTCATTTTTCTCTACCACCTTTGCAATCTCTTTTCGATCACAGGGAATATCATGGTGTTTTAACACTTGCTCTATTTGATTCACTGGATCCCGTAACAAGCTTTCATAAGAAACCTTATATCCTTCTTCGAATCTGTGCCATTTCTCAAGTTGAGCTATATGCCATTCGGTTGCCATAAACTTCTTGTACTTTTCTTTTGTATCCAACTGGGCGAATTCTGGGCCCCAACCTCCTTGTTCTATGGGCAACCAAGACAAATAATTGATGGTTGATAAAATGACATTTCTTGGATCTCTTTGGATAACAACAATTCCGACCTTTTCATTGGGTTTCCAATCTGTTGGAGGGTCGGCATGAGTTTTCACAACGGTTGCGTGCTTTTTAGCCGTTAAATACATGTAGGAATCCCGACCTGGTCCTAGACGGAATCCTCCAGTTCCTTTTGCAAAATCAGTAGAATAATAATCTAGTTTCTTAATTGAGAAGTAGTCCAAATCATTCAATATTTCGTAAAGCCAGGTACTTCCTACCTTTTGTCCACTAGCAACAATGAGGGTTTTACAGTCCGTAAAAATTATGCTCTTTAGCTTAGCGATTGATTTTTGTATCAAGTTCATTCCTACACTTTAGTTTCCGATTATGCTTCAAGCATGTATGCAAAGATTAAAGGTAGCATCTCAAATTAATCCTACATTTAACATCAGATTTATTTTTACACGGTGATTACTCTTAAAGCAAAATGTCTCGCACAATAGCCAAACACATTTATATGTTACTTGACAATTCCTTTGTGTCTGACGCACGAGTGGAAAAAGAATGTGAAACTCTGATAAGTGCAGGACACCAGGTAACAGTAATCTGTGTTGAGGACCCAAAGTTTCCGAAAGAAGAAAAAAGAAACGGTGTAGAAATACTCAGATGGATAGCCCCTTCTTTTAACGCCCCTTTGCGCCAGGGCTATGAGGATTTTCTGCACGACATCTCAAACAAGATTCTAGAATTAAACCCCATGTACGTGCATTGCCATGATTTTTACATGTTGTCAATCGGTAGTCAACTAAAGGAAAAGAATCCTAGTATAAAGCTGATTTATGATGCACATGAATATTTACAGGGGTGGCCGTTTTACAGAACAAATAGGGGAATCAATCGACTCAAGGGTAAACTGGTTTACACCAAACTGAAGTTAGATGAAAAAAGAAACTTGGGTAAAATAGATCGTCTTGTTACGATTACGGATGAAATTGGGGCCAAATTGACAAGAATATCGAAGTTAAACACCCATCCGATTATAATAGGGAACTACCCAAAAAAATTAGAATTAAGGCAAAAAGACAATTACTTCCAAAAAGAATTCTCGCTAGACAAGGATTGCAAAATTCTCATTCATTCTGGAACCATTTACCTAAGCAATGAACAATTGACCGAACTTTTTAATTCATTGCTTACCTTCCCCAATATCTGTTTGGTTTTCATTGGAAATAGACAGAGGATTGATGAAGTGAAAAACATGGTAAGATCACGTCTTGATTGGGAGAAAAAGGTGTTTTTCCACGATTACCCATCAACTCAAGAAAAAACGATTCAGCTGATCCATCAAGGCGATATTGGACTACTTCATGTCAATTTAAAATGGGAAGCCCATCAAATAGGCTTTTCCAATCGATTTGTTGAATACCTCATGGCTGGCATCCCCGTCATTGGTACAGCCCAGAACTTTACGCATAAAATGAACGAACAAAATCGCGTTGCCGAGTTCTACAATGGAAAAAAGGTAAGCTCCTTGATTGAGCCACTTCACAAAATACTGGACAATTATGGCGACTATATTTCTGAAATTGAGAAAATACGAAAGGACCTTAATTGGGAGTCAGAATCGGATAAATTAATTCATTTATACCAAACATTGTAATGCCTCAATTCAGCGTCATAATTCCCATTTACAATCGAATAGATTTTATTGAAAAAACAGTCGATTCTGTTCTCCAACAGCGTTTTCAGGATTTTGAAATCATTCTTGTTGACGATGGAAGTACCGATGGATCCTTTGATTTATGTCAAAAAATGGCGACCGAAAATGAAAAAATAAGAGCTTATCAATTACCGCAGAACCAAGGACGTTGTGCTGCACGTAACAAGGGACTAGAATTGGCCAAGTCCCAGTGGATTTGCTATCTCGATTCAGACGACCAATACTATTCGAACCACTTGGAAACATTCGATGGTTTGATTGCAAAATTTCCAGACCAAATGGCATTCGCAACGGATCAAAACATCAATGATCAGCCCAAACCTTATAGATTAAAAAAACTCGGCAAGGATAGGGTGCACATCCAACTGGAAGATTTGATTGAGCATAACCCATTTACGGCCAATCAAATTTGTCACGCCGCAGATCTCAACTTAAGATGGTCGGAAGAACGAATTCCCATATCGGAAGATTGGTTATTTTTTCGAGAATTATCGCTAAAAACCAGCATTTTGAAAAAGGCTGTGGTAACGAACATGATTACCGATCACCCACAACGAACCATGAATACGGCTCAAAGTCAAGACTTTGTAAAATACAACCTTTTCACCTCCCAAAAATTTATTTCCGAAAACAGTCGATCTTTGTCTTCAAGCCAAAAATCCAAAATCTCTACCTATACGGATCTTCTTTGTGCCAACGTCTTGTTATCCAGTGGATTTAAAGCTCAAGGGTTTCAACTTTTAAAACCAAATATCTTGAAACCGAGAGCTTATGGATTCTTACTTTTTTATAAAGCCTGGCTAAAACTTATTATCCAGTAATATCAATCTTATCTTTACCCCATGTGCGGAATAGCAGGTTTCATCGATTTTTCTGGCAAAAGTGATCAGCGTGTTTTAAAGGACATGACGGACGCGATTGTGCATCGTGGGCCAGATGGGGAAGGACAATGGTTCTCTCAGAATGAGAATGGGAATGAGAATGAGGTTGTGGTTGGTTTGGGGCATCGTCGTTTGGCGATTATTGACTTGAGTCCGGGTGGAGCGCAGCCCATGCATCGTGAGAACTTGCACATTACGATCAACGGGGAGATCTATAATTTTCAGAAAATAAAGGACGAGCTGATTGGGATTGGGCATACTTTTCAATCACATAGTGATACGGAAGTTATTTTAGAGGCATACCGAGCTTGGGGAATCTCTTGCCTTGTGCGTTTTATTGGGATGTTTGCTTTTACCTTGTTCGACGAAGAAAAACAGGAAGTTTACCTCGTTCGAGATCGCGCAGGAGTGAAACCGCTTTTTGTTTATCGCAAAAACGACCTTATCCTTTTTGGTTCTGAATTGAAAAGCCTTTTAGCCCACCCTGGTTTCGAAAAAAACTTGGATTTAAATACGGTTGCGGCCTTCATGCAATTTGGTCATGTTCCTACTCCGCATTGTATTTACAAGGATTGTTTCAAAGTAAAACCGGGGACTTATTTGAAGGTCAATTTGTCGACGAAAGAATTGGAAGAACATACCTATTGGTCCTCTAGCGCTTGTTACGACAAACCCAAATTGAACCTTAGCGAAGCAGAAGCCAAAGAACAAACCAAAACTTTATTGAAGTCTGCATTCGATTACCGCATGGTGAGTGATGTGCCGGTTGGTGTGTTTTTAAGTGGTGGATATGATTCAACTGGTGTTACGGCCTTGTTAGCGGAATCCAACCCGAATCAACTGAAAACCTACACGATATCGGTTCCTGATATTGGATTGAATGAAGCCGCTTACGCCAAAGAAACGGCACAAATACTGGGAACGAAGCACCAAGAATTGGAATGTAGTTATCAAGAGGCCCTAGACCTCATTCCTACCCTACCTCATTTTTACGACGAGCCCTTTGCGGACAGTTCAGCGATTCCGAGTATGTTGCTGAGCAAATGGGTAAAAAATGAAGTTACTGTGGCTCTATCGGCAGATGGTGGTGATGAATTGTTTGCTGGCTATAATCGCTACGATTACTTGATGAAATTCGGCAACGGTTTGAATTACATACCAAGCTTTCTAAGGAAAACTTTGGCCTATGGAATGGATAAAATTCCGGCGACTTCGATTCCCGTTCTTAAAGACAAATACAACTTTCCAAATCGCTACGAGAAAACGAAAGAAATTCTAAAAAATCCCTCAGCCGAAGCGATCATGCTTCAATTGAGTCGACAATACGACGATGTTCAAATTCAAGACTTGTTCTTACGACCGGTAAAAAGTTTGCCCAATCTCTATTCGGCAGCGGATCTGAACAGCGAATATTTCACCGCACTGAGTACCATGCAAGCCATCGATTATCGCACCTATTTGGTGGATGATATTTTGCAAAAAGTCGACCGCGCCACCATGAGTGCCTCCCTAGAAGGGCGCGAGCCTTTTTTGGATCACCGAATTTTGGAGTTTGTGGCTCAATTGCCTGATGATTTGAAATACAAAAAGGGAATTAAAAAGTATCTCCTTCGCGAAATCGTGCACGACTATATTCCTCAGGAAAAAATGAATCGCCCGAAAATGGGCTTTGCTATACCAATTGAAAATTGGATGATGAATGAACTTCGTCCGATAGTGGAAGAAAGTTTTTCGTTAAAATTCATTAAGCAACAAGGCATTTTCAATCCCATCGCTTGCAAAAAACTCAAAGACGCCTTCATGGGGGGTAAAATGGAATACGGCTTCAAAGTTTGGTATTTCGTTTCCTTCCAATTGTGGTATAAAAAGTATATGGCATGAAGGTTCTCTATTTGAGTTATGATGGCTTGACAGAAGGATTGGGGCAAAGTCAAATTCTACCCTACCTCGAAGGTTTATCTCGTCACGGAAATGAAATTCATTTGATCACCTTCGAAAAGGCGAGTCCGAGTGAATTTGTACCCATTTACAAGCGTTGCACCGAAGCCAATATCTATTGGTATCCTTTGAAATACACCAAGAAACCACCGGTTTTATCAACTGTTTATGACTTATTGGTCCTAAATCGTTTGGCGAAAATGTTGGTCAAAACAAAGGGCATTGAACTGATTCATTGCCGAAGTTATTTACCGATGATCATTGGTCATGCTTTAGGAAAAAAGTTGGGGGCTAAAACCCTCTTCGACATGCGCGGCTTCTGGCCCGAAGAACGAACTGAAGGTGATATTTGGAACCTTTCGAACCCTCTTTTCAAACGTATTTTCTCTTATTTCAAACAAAAGGAAAAACTTTTTTTAAAAGAAGCCGATGCCGTTGTTTCTTTAACCGAGGCTGGAAAAAAGGACTTGGTAAAACGCTTTCCTGATTTTCATTTGGAAGAAAAAACAAGCGTTATTCCCTGTTGCGTTCGTTTAGATTTATTCGATCCAAGTAAGGTTTCTGCAAAGGAAAAAACAGCGCTCAAAAAGCAATTGGGACTAACGAATCAAACCATTTTTGGCTATGTAGGTTCCATTGGTACCTGGTACATGTGAGACGAAATGTTGGCCTATTTCAAAGTTCAATGGGAACAAAATAACAAAGCTATTTTCCTTTTTATCTCTAAAGAACCGGAAGGTAATATTCGCTCAAAAGCACAGGACCTTGGACTTCCGATCGAAAGCATAATAGTCAAGGGAGTTACGCACAGTGAGGTTGCCAAACACATTTCTCTATTTGATTTTGCCATTTATTTCATCCGTCCAAGTTTCAGTAAAACGGCATCGTCCCCCATTAAACAAGCTGAAATCATGGCCATGGGTATCCCGATCATTACAAATGCTGGAGTTGGGGATTCAGATAAATACATACAAGAAAGCAAGGCTGGTGCCTTATTGAAGGATTTTTCAGAGCAAACTTTCGCTTCTACTCCCCTGCCCTCAAGTCCTGATCAAAAAGATATTCGCAACTTTGTCTACGAACATTTCTCTCTCGAAAAAGGAGTGGAAAAATACCAAGTACTTTACGAAAGTCTATGTCCAAAATCGTTGTCTTAGCTCCCTATCCAAAAGGAACAGCTCCCTCTCAGCGTTTTCGCTTTGAGCAATATTGGACGGAATTGGAGAAGGAACACGAATTGGAATTTCATGCCTTTATCGATGAAAAATTGTGGAAGACTTTGTATCAACCCAGAAAACACCTTTTAAAGGTCTGGTTGATGTTGGGGGCATTTTTTCGCAGATTTCGTTTGTTATCCACGGTTCGCAAGGCCGATTTTGTATTCATCCATCGCGAAGCTAGTCAGGTTGGACCGCCCATTTTTGAATGGCTCATCGCAAAAGTTCTGCGCAAAAAATACATTTACGACTTCGATGATGCCTTGTGGTTACCCAATTACAGCGAAGTTAATTCGAGTTTTCAGCGCTTAAAAGCCTACTGGAAAATCAAATACATTATTCGTTGGGCGGATACCGTTACAGCTGGAAATGAGCACTTAATGGCCTATGCGAAAAAGTACAATTCAAACGTCCTTTATTTACCAACCACCATCGATACAAACTATCACAAAGCCGAAACGAAAACGGACGCTGATAAAATTCGCATTGGTTGGACAGGAACGCATACCACCATGCAATACCTTCCCTTGATTGAAGAAATCAACCCGCTTTTGCATCAACAAGATCGCATCATTTGGACCATTATTTCCAACCAAGCTCCAGAATTAAACATTCCCAACATGGAATTCATTCAATGGAAAAAGGAAAGTGAAATTGCCGATTTAAGCACCTTCGACATGGGGATTATGCCCTTGGAAGACAACGAGTGGAGCAAGGGAAAATGTGGTTTCAAAGCACTTCAGTACATGGCGCTTGGCATACCGACTATTCTTTCTCCGGTTGGCACGAATCTCGAAATCGTAACCAATGGAAAAGACGGACTCTTCGCTACAACAGCCGAAGAATGGGCCGAACAAATCAATAAACTAATCGACGACGAAGCCTTCCGTAAAACACTCGCTGCAAACGGATTGAAACGCGTACAAGAACAATATTCCACCCAGGCTCAATGGCCTACTTACCAAAGACTTTTTCTTCATGATTAAGCTACGTTTAAAAGTCCTTCCTTTTCAATAGAAAATAATGCTTGTTAGGCTCAATATTGGTGCTCATAAATTTTGAATTTGTTATCTTACAAGATAACTTTACGCGATGAATCGGAAGATTATCTTTTTTGAGGACCATTTCATTGAATTTTACCAAGAACAGAATGAAAAAGTTAAAGGCAAAGTTCAATATGTATTTGAGTTAATCAAACAAGTTGAACGGGTTCCTCAGAAGTTCCTAAAGCACATTGAAGGTGTCAATTGACTTTATGAAATCAGAGTTAAATCTGAATCAAATATTTTCCGAATTTTTTGTTGTTTCGACAATGGAGATTTAGTCGTTCTTTTCAATGCATTTCAAAAGAAAAAACAGAAAACTCCCAAAATCGAAATTCAAAAAGCGACTCGTTTAATGGAAAATTACTTTAAGCAGAAATCTCAAGACAATGAAGAATTATAAAAACATAAAAAACTTTGATGACCTCATTGAATTGGAACATGGGAAAGTTGGCTCAAGTAGTAGACTAAAATATGAAGAAGGTGCACAAATGTTCATTATTAGTGAAATGCTCAAAGCAGCACGAAAAGAAGCCAATATGACACAAGAAGAACTAGCTGAAAAAGCTGGCACCAAGAAAAGCTACATTTCAAAAATTGAAAATGGTAAAGGGAACATTCAGCTTTCAACCTTAATTCGAATATTCGAACAAGGATTGCAAAAAAGAATTGGCTTTACCTTTCTCTAATCTGCTTAATATTATTTAGCTCATCAACATAAACCTATTTTTCATGATTGAAATGATTTTCGCTTCTCATAACCAAAACAAGACCAAGGAAATTCAAAAGAAATTGCCGAGTCATATTGTACTAAAATCCTTGGCAGATATCGGTTGGACTGAAGAAATTATCGAAGACGGAGCGACCTTGGAAGAAAACGCGAGAATCAAAGCTCAAGCCATTGTCGACAAGTTGGGTGTTCCTTGTTTTGCAGATGATACAGGATTGGAGGTAGCAGCCTTAAACAACGAACCTGGAGTTTACAGTGCGCGCTATGCTGGTCTTCAAAAAAATGACGAGGACAACATGCAACTTTTGCTTTCTAATCTCGAAGGAAAAGAGGATCGTTCAGCTCAATTTCGCACTTCTATTTGTCTTTATTTCAACAACGAGTTTCGCCTTTTTGAAGGAATCGTTAAAGGTCAAATCCTTACAGAAAAAGTAGGAACAGAAGGTTTCGGCTACGATCCCATTTTTCAACCGGAAGGTCACACCCGTTCCTTTGCCCAAATGAGCATGGATGAAAAAAATGAACTTTCGCATCGTGGAAGAGCGATTCAGGCGATGGTGGAGTTTTTGAATAGTTCAGAGTTTTGAGTTCAGAGTTCTGAAAACTCTGAATTTAGAATGAAGAAAATATTGACACTCCATTGTACCTGTTTCCCCTCAAGAGAAGGATCAAGAGGAAGGTTCAATTTCAAGCCATTTTCCATTTTAAACCTAAATCCTGACTCCAAAGGTCCTTCTTCCGAAATTCTATAAAAATCAAATTTCCAATTTGGAATTCAATTCAATTAATTGCTACTCTATACATAATGACTTACCAGCAACAAAGCGGAATTTAGGAAAGTAAAATTGATCGCTACCTGCTTATTGAATGACTTATTTCTTTAATTTCAATACCGTAAATACTGCTTTATTTATACTACCTACGAAATAAAATTTTTGCCTTGCCATTATGAAAAAGATCCATTACCAAAGATATTGGTTTCAATATCCAAACCTTATTCTAAAACTTGCTCACGAAAAAACCAAACCATGCTTAGATTAGTCGTTATTATTTCCATCGCCCTCTTTGTTTTTGGCATACACTTTTTGATCAATCTATGTTACACTTTTGATTGGATCATTATATCTATTTCCTCAAGATGCCTCTTTCTTTTCCTTCTTGGTTTATTCATAGTTGAAAAATTCGGAAGTAATCGAAAGTTGCTCCAAAATGCTGGTATAGGAACCTTACTGGGCAGTTTAACGATGCTTACCATGGCTTTTTTTATCAATGGAAGCCTACAGGTTATTCTTGATCATTCACTTCCACTTGGTGCATTCACAATTGCCTTTTCTTTAAAGAAAAACTTATTTAAGTCCCTCATTTTCTGGTGGTATGTACTTTTTGTAGGCTTAACTATTTTTTACTTTATAGGAGAAATACAATACTATGAGGTTAAAAAAAACACAGCATTAATCTCTAAGAGTCTAACGTATGATGAGGGATTAATGAACCTAATTGAAGAAAGCAATCCCCAATTCAAATTCTACTCAGATACACTTTATCTCTTAAATTTCACCAAAGCCTATTGTTTACCGTGTAGGTCAAAGTCAAAAGCTTTGCAGCAATTGGAAAAAACGCAAGTGGATAATAACGTTGCCATCATCACCATCTATTGTGGAGAGGCTTATCAAGATCAAATTGATTTGTATTCTAAAAAGACTAAACGAAACTTATTATTCGTTCCTGAATTTGAAAAACTTAGCGTGTTCAACATTAATAGCTATCCAACCGAACTTTGGTCAAAAGGAAAAACCATTCTTAATCGACAAATTTTCGGCTTTCAATCCGAAGCTCTAACTCCATACCTAAGAGACACTCAAAAATTCATTGAAAATATGCAGCGACAATACGGATTGGAAGATAGACAGATTGACAGATTGCAGATTGACAAATTGCAGATTGACAAATTGGAAGATTGAAAATTGACAGATTTCAAATTACATTTCCGATAGTCATCGGGAAGAAGGTTTTGAGTTCACCTGATGGAGATATAAATACAATTTTTCGCCAACGGTCAAAAGTCATTCTCAATTCTCCGCGCACTTTGCGGTTCTTTGCGCCTTTGCGTGGGAAAATTACAGATTGCAGATTAGAAGATTAGCAGATTTCAAATTGCTCAGTAGAAGATTTCTCTTTTTTCTGAAGGAGGTTTAAATTCAATTATTCCTCCATAGTCAACAGTCAAAAGTTAAAAGTTAAAGGTCAAGAGTCAACAGTCAAGAGTCAAAAGTCAAAAGTCAAGAATCATTCATCATTCGCCATTCTCCATTTCCATTCAATAACAATCAACCTTAATTCTTCCTTGAGCTTCTAATTCCGCGCAATTGGAACCCTTACTTTCTAGCATCTCGTCCAGTTGTTTATATACCCCTTCTTTCATTTTTAGCGAACCGCAGATCATCAAAATCCCTCCGTTTTGCAGATCATTGAACATTTCGTCAAAGAGTACCGGAATCCAATCTTGCACATAACTTTTGTCTTGATTGTCGCGAGAAAGAGCATGATAAACCTCTTTTAAACTTTCTCGCTGTTGCGCGGATGAAATAAGGATTTCGGCCTGTTGATGAACTCCAAACTTCCTTCTTCCCCAGACCAATTTCTTGGCACCTTTATTTTCGTGTAACATACCTAGAAAGGGAGCAATACCGGTACCGTTGGCCAACATCCAAGCCGTACCTTTTATCTTGTCCAAATGAAAATTCGGATTGAACTCCAAACGCCCCGTTATGCTTTGTCCCTTTTCGAGATGATACAGCAAATTCGACACTTTTCCCTCCGGGTGTACTTTAGCCGAAATCAACAATTCACCCTTCGGATTCACCCCCAAAGAATAGAACCTCTCCTCCCCATTTTGATCCGCAGGAAGGAGGGCCAAAAGGTCACCCGAATTAACTTTCTTCCGAGTCAATGTTTTTAATCTCAGGTAGACAAACTTATTCGTTCCATCATCTTCCTGAACTATTTCAAGCACCTCGAACCGTGTCTTTTTGCCTGAATTAACTTGATTAATTTTCAAAGAATTGGTCTTAACTCCCTTTAGTTCAGTCCAAGTTGTAAACCAATTTTGAAAAGGTTGCTGATTCGCTCGATCGATAAACACCGGAGCCAGTTTTTCATGGCAATTTTCCTTTTCTGTTAAAGCGGCTTGTACTTCCTTGGCAAACTGACAAAAATTAGGATAAAGAAGCGATCCAAAACCGACCACAGAAAAGTCAACGGATTGAGTAAAAGTATGTGCTTTGAGATGATCCAAAAATCGACTAGCTGATTCTGGAGCCTGTCCAGTACCGTAAGTGGAGGTCAAACAAATCAAATGCTTCACCTTGGGATACGTCCCCGAAAACTGATTCATCACCTCTATTCTTACTCCCAAATTTTCGGTTGAGAGTGAGGAATAAACAGCCTCAGCAAAGTGTTTTGTGTTACCATTCTCACTTCCCACCAAGATCAAAGTTTCTGCCTTTTGTTTGCTCACTCCTTTTTGCAAACTCCCCTTTCTTCTTCTTTTCAAAGCTATTCGCGTTCCGGAGTACATGAAATAGAGCATGGAAACACATGAGGCGAACAAAACGAAGGCCCAAATAACAGAAACCTGACCCGTGTGCCATTCGAAGGCAAAATTTTTCAAACTTTCTCGCCATGGAATTCGAACACTTTCTCTCTTCTTTCCCGAATATTGATCGATGAGGAACAATTCATCATCCAATTCCACTCGTAAAAACTCACTCGTATCTGAAGAAAAAGGAAACTCGATTCGCTTAACTTCTTGGAGCGAAATATCCTGTAAATCGGGCATGTCAAAAACTGCCATTGGTTCCTCTTGTCCAACTTGTTTCACAAAGGTTTCCTTCCTTTCCTCTCCTGCTGGAATCAAATCAAAACGAACCAGGGAAAGAACCAAACCGGAAAGACTGATGGCCAGAATGGGCAACAAAGTCCAACGACCAAGCTTGGTGTGGTAGTAAGCCTGTTTTTCTTCCTTGGGCAAGGATTTAAAAAAGGACCTCCAACCAGTTTTTCGGAGGACCAAAAAGAATCCTGAAATGGCAATGAGCAGCAATAAAAAAGAAGTTATGCCCACCAAGCTCCTACCGGTATTGTGCAGAAACAGGGAACGGTGAAAGGAGCTTACCCAATCAAAAAAGGGAGTGTCTATTTTGGACTCTTGAATGACTTCGGCCGTGATGGGATGAGCCAAAAATTCGCTTTCCTGATTCTCTTCTAATGGAAAAATCACCAGCTGAAATTGTCCTTCTTTGTTGCGATTTACTTCTAGAATTTCTGGATATTTTGCCTGACTCACTTCTAAAAAGTCGACCAAGGGGACATCTGTTTCAAGCGAAATATCTTTTCCCTGTTGCGCAATGATGGGCTCAAAAGACAAAATGGTTCCCGTTAAAATGGAAACCAATAAAAAAAGAGAAACTACAGCTGCTAACCAGAAGTGAGCCTTACGCCAAAGTGTATTCATCATTGATCAATTAATAGGCTCCTACTTGTATGTAGCGGACATAACCCGTTCCCTCGTGCTTACCTACCAACGATTTTTTGTTGAGCGGAAGCAATAAGTCATTGATATGGTATTTTTGATCTTCAACCGATGACTCAAATCGCAACTTGTTTTTGCCATTGAAGTAGGCTGCATTTACGGAAAACGTAAAAATGGAACGTTCACCTCCCGAGAGAGTAGCTCCTGTTCTACCGTCGATGACTGCTTTGTTTTTCTCGTAAAAAGGAAACCAATTTTTCAAGTCGGCATACCACTTACTCTCTGTTCCAAAAACTTTGATTGTTTCCAGATACTCATTTTTTTCATTCACCACAGAAACCACCAGGTAAGCTCCTTCACCGGGATAGTTTGTCATCTGTATCAAGCATTTGAACTTGTTCATTTTTTGATCGCCACTAAAGCTGAACAAACCCAGAACTAAGACCAAGGTTAGAAGTGTAAAAAGTCGTTTTTGCATGTTTATTTCTTTAAAAATTGAAGTGCTTTCAAATTCGAATTGATCAATTCATTTTCGCTCGCCAATTGGTAAACCGTCTCATCAAATTCAGTGGTAATTGTTAGGTCTAAGCCCTGATCCACCAACAGCTGGAGCACTTTCAAATCCTGACTCTGCATTGCGGCCAAATGCAAGGCTGACAAGCCATTTTGGTTCAGGACGTTTTTGTTTTTAACCCGCTGTAGTGCTTCTAATACTGCCTTTTCATCTTGTTTTTCTACGGCTAAATGCAAAAGGGTATTTCCTTCAGCATTTTGCTCAGACCGTTTTACTTTTTGTGCGTCTAAGAAAGTCAAAGTTTGAAGGAATTCTTCATTTTTTCTTGCCTGGAATTGCGCAAAAACCAAGTGGTACAAATCGTTCCCTCTTCCGTCCAAATAGTTCATTTTTGCTCCTTTTTGCTGCAAGATTTGCAACATCTCAAGATTGAAATTTTCTGCTGCCAAAAACAAGGGTGATTTGCCTTCATTATTCGCAATATCCCACCCCTTGATCAAAGGCAAGAAATAAGAAAAAGCATCCGAATTGTTGAACTTACAAGCCAAATGCAACACGTTTTCACCCTGGCTATTCTTTGCTTGAACATCGACCCCAAGTGAAAGGAAGTAGTCAAATACAGCCTTGTCTTTTTGATTGCGGATCATTGCCTGAAGCACTGTTTCTCCCTCGTTGGATACCTGTTTTGGATTTACTCCCAATTGCACCAAATATTGAAAAAACGACAAAGTATTGGTCGTACCTCGTCCTCCTCTTGCTGCAAAAAACAAGGCATTTGTTCCGTCGTTAGAGATCAATTTAGGATCAACTCCTTTGGATATTGCCCAGGAAATCACCTCTTTATTTCCCATGGAAGAAGCATAGGCAATCAAACCGTTGCCCTTGGCATCTTTCGCTTGAATGGAGCATCCTTTTTGAACAAAGTAATCGAGCAAGTACAATTTTTTGGCTTTGGGAGCGAGCAATAGCAAACAATTGGCTCCCTTGGAATCGGTGTCTGTGATTTTTCCGCCGTTGGCCAATAAAAAATCATATACTTCGACTTGATCAACCCCACAAGCAGCGGCAAAGGTGAAGGTGTTAAATCCAGCAATGTCGGTCCAAGAAACGTCACTACCTTTTTCCAGTAACAATTGAAGCAGTGGCAAATTTCCCTTGTATCCAGCCCACATGAAGTATGAGCGCTTGTCGTGAGTGACCTTATCGACAGCATTTCCTTCCTTACTTAAGAGATAGGTAAAAACGTCCATGGAGGCATCTTCCAAAATGGCATATACCATTGCATCGAACCCGAAACTGTTGAGTTCCTCTGTGCTTGAACCAAAGGATTCTTCTTTTTGAACTTGATCAACGCTGGGATTCTTTTTCCAAAAATCTCTGGAGTGAAAGATGTTTTCTTCACGAGCAAAGCTGGTGCTCACTCCCCCTAGGAGGAAAATAAACAAGGCCAAAACAGCCTTAATTTTGTACGGATTCATGAAATACATTTTATGAAAATGGAACGATTAATTTTTGCTTTAATGGAAAAGGAAATAACCTGCCAGCAACCACAAAATCCCTTTCAACAGAAAGAAAAAGAAGGCTCCCCATCCTAGGTTTTTCAACCACTTTTGGATTTTCTCTTTGTTTTTCATCAATCAGGAAGCAAGTTACTCCGAAATGTGGATTAATACTGGACATATTCAAATTTTGGATAACCTTTTTCGCCTTGCTCATTGTAAAAATCTATGAAGCGCAGGTTGTAATAAAGTCCCTTCTGATCTTGAACAGTGAAGTTCTTCTCGGTATCAATTAAATACCCCGAACCATTGAATGTCTTCCAGTTATAACCAATGGCGTTAAGCTGGTATGAAAGGCTGAGTTGCTGAACCTCATCGAAGGACAGGGCATTGAAACCAGTTGACACAGACGTGGCCTGGGTTTGGAAACTATTTTGCAAACATCCCACTACCAAATAATCGATATGCTCCTCCTCAAAGGTGATGAAGTACTGGGTAAAAACGAGATCCCAGGTGTTTTTCTTGGGTTCAATTTCCAGAATTTTTCCGCCATCAAAATGAAAGAAAACGGCGTTGTATTCTGGATCGTGATTCAGCTGAATTACTTGGGTTTGACTATTGTCTAACAAGGCAAACTTCACTTGAATCGATGTTGGATTGATTTCCACTATTTCTATCTTGCGAAACCCCAATTTGGCCCCTGTTTCGCTAACACCACGGTCAATTAGGTATACACTTCCCACTTCCAACATCCCCAGAGCGGTTTTTTCCAATGCACCCGATTCGTGATCCTTGTGCTTCAACTGTGCAAAACCACTGGTATCTGTCAATTGCTCGAAAGTGACATTGGCGTACGCAGCTCCGTACATGGCCTTGGCTGAATTCAATAACAAATAGGCTATTCCGTCATCCGACAAGTGATAGGCACAATCCCATGCGGTCTTTTCGTTTCTTCCCACTACTCGATTTTCTTCTAGATTAAAATACACTTGGTATTTGTAGTTGGAAGCCATTTCCACCTGAGCAGTTTGGATACTTTCGTTTCGCTCAAATGCGACGGGAATTTCCTTCTTCAAACAAGAGGAACTCAACAAAAGCAAGACCAGAACAAGGACTATTCTCATTTCCATTGTGGGGTATATTTGAGGTTAACAAAATAGGTTCTACCGAATCCGACCAACATGCCCGAAGACGAACTATGTGCCTGACCCGAAGATGTTTGACTAACCGTTTTTACATTCAAAAGATTCTTTATTCCGAGGGTATACGCCCATTTTCCATGGAACAAACGCTGTTGAAAATTGACATCAAAAAGAGTGAAGTTTTCTCCTCTCACCACCGATACTTGATCGTCGATCAGAGATAAACGAGGCTGGGCACCGTTGATTCGAGCAAAGGCTTGCAGCTTGGTATTGGCGTTAATTTTCCAGCTGACTTGCACGTTTCCTTGCTGATTCCAAAGCCATTGATTTCCTGTTTCGAGGGAGGTAAATTGACGCGCGTTGGTCATGTATCCCACCCCTAAATTCCATTTTGTGAAGTCGATTTTTGCTTGAGAGCTGAGTCCTCCAATGCGGATTTCCTCAACATTTCTGTAGGTATACGAAACCGAATTAGGAGCCGTATTTACCAATTGAATTCCATTATGTAAGTAGTTGAAGTACGGATTGAGCTCTACTGTAAGTTGCCTTTTTTTCTTAAACTCTTGAGTAAAACTCCACTGATTCTGAACAGTATAGGAGTTTTCAGGTTTCTGTTCTTCGTTTCCATAAATTTCATGGTTGCTATCCACGAAATGGAAATACAATTCCTTTACATCAGGTGCTCGGAACCCCATTCCTCCTTGAAAGCGAACTTTTAACTTTTCGCTCAGTTGATACAAGAAACTCAAGGTGGGTAAAACGGGCGCTTGATATACTGTGTGATAGTTGTATCGCAAGCCAAAACGAGCTCCAAGACGCGTATTGGGCGACCATTCTACAATTCCGAAGGCTGCTCCATAGCCCATTACCGCCTTATCGGTGGTGAGACGTTCCCCAATCATTTCGAAGGATTGGACGTCGTAACCCAAGGTGTAAACAAACTTTTCTAGTTTCCAGGAATAAGAGGCGCGCGACATGTAGGCGTTCATAACCGTTGTGTCCTGATCTTGTGAACCAGTGGTTAATTCTGTTTGTAAATTGGTCAGATCAACGAAGTAGCGATTTTTGATTCTCCCGAAATGATTGACTCCGATGAGGAAGTCGAAACGCTGATTTTTTTGTGGTGCATACTGGAGACTAACAGCTCCATTGTATCTAAAATTTTGGTAAACCTCATCAAAGGCCGTGATGTAGTAGGGTGAACGAGGTAGACCTCTAGCCGTTAAACGGTCATTCATTGTAGACAAGCTGACCTGTAACCCCTTGAATTTTGTGTGTGTTTTATCCGGTGTGAATGAGTAGTTGAGGTTCGATAAATAAGTCTCTTTTGGCAAGGCCGATTGGGCACGAGTAGAATCTGCCGGTCCTTTCAGTTCAAGTTGAAAAGCAGGATCGGTAAGTCGGTATCCGTCAAAAAATTGACGTTCAAGACTGAGGTTCAAACCGTGCTTTTTTTGCTTATAACTGAACCCTAGGTTGGCGTTGTAAACTCCTGACGATTCGTATTGGCCACCCACAGAAAGCTGTTTTCTCTTGGCTTTTTTTGTGATGATATTGATCAAACCAGCCACTGCATCGGCACCGAAATCTACAGCCATAGGCCCGTAAATTATTTCAATGCGTTCTATTTGTAGGGTCGAAAATTGAGATAGGTCGATTTGTCCATTGAGTCGCCCAACTACCGGCACTCCGTCCAATAGAATTTTCACTCCTTGGCCGCTCATGCCTTGCATTTGAATGGTGGTTCCCAAGACATTGTCGTTACCAACCGTGAGATTCAATTCTTGTTGCAATACTTGAGCAACATTTTGAGCGCCCAGACTTTGAATATAGTCGGCATCCAGAACGCGAATATTGAGTGGAACAAGGTCGCTTTTCTTTTGTCCATAGTTCGCAGTTGCAAACACCTCCTCCTTCTCAGTAATCACTGGTCGAAGGTAAAAGCACTTTGGAAAAGGACGCGCGAAGAGAGAGTCGTGGTGGCCATAAGCCCGAAATTGAGCGGTTTGCGCATCGTCAAGAACGCTAACCGCAAAAGAACTGGCTTTTAGAATTTTTTGATTGCCGTTGGTCGTTATCAACTTCACTGTAAAAAAATCAATTTCATCACCTGAAGAAGAAAGAACACAACTGTTTTGCCCTTGCACATGAAAGAAGCTAACAACGAAGCCAACGACCAACCAAAATTTCATATTTCCTTAAATAATAAAGGGTTGAATAGCCTCAAGGATTTCTTTTTTCACCTCCTCCTTTTTGGCTAAATCCATGTTTTCATGAGAAGCACTCAATCCGAATAAAGCCATGAACAAAAACTGACCATCTACTTTATTAGCAAGCTCCAAGGTTTGATTCTTGGCATACACCTCCGACCAAACTTCGCGAACAGCAGCCCAGTAATTCTCTGTTTTTGCCCAGTATTCATCTGCTGGTTTGCAGTCAAAATCACCCTTTGTGAATTTTTCCATTCCTTTTTCCATGCAAATCAATCGGTCACCGTTTTCGTCGCGCACAATTTTTGCATTGTCTTGTTCCAAAAACCAACCGTCGTTGGTCACTTCCATGTGCGAAAAACGACCCACTACATTGTAGTCGTTTCTCTTGGTATACTCTCTACGCGGCAGTGGAGCATCAGCCTTCGCCTCCCAAAAATGGCGACCATCCACGTGTACCCAAGTTCCTACTCCTTCGTAGCGAGGTGAATCATCTACTTGGTATACTTTCTGCGCCCATTTTCCTTTGCGTTCACTTGCTGATAATTTTACAACCTTCCAGGTATTATCCTTGTCGTACACCATTATTTCAGTTGGCTCATACACCCAATCCTGACGCCAATGCTTGATAACCATGCTATCGCTCACTACCAATAAATGCTGCAATACAATGCGCTTATCGGTGTTCACCAATACTTTTACTTGCTCAATTCCTTGATCGAACTTGCGATCGTGGTATTGGTAAGCCGTATCTGGTGAAAAGGTCTCTGCAAATTCGAAGGTTACCTTGTAACAACCTTCCATTGCCAAAATCGCCTTTCGATCTTCGCTTACTTTGTCTTTTTGTGCTTGTAGCCCGAAGGATAATACCGTCAGGATAACACCTAATCCGATGCTCTTTTTCATTTTAGTTTTTGATTACTTTTTTTGCAAAATTTCCGTTCTCTGTAACGATTTCTAACCAATAAGTTCCTGCAGGTAAATTCCCCATTGCCAATTGTGCATTATGGTTTTCGATTGCCACCTCCACTTGGGCTTGCGCACCTGTGATACTGTAAACTTTAATTTCTTGGATTCTTTCACTCGCATTAACCACAAGGTTGGTGATAACCGGATTCGGGAAGATTTCAAGTTGAACGTTCGCCATCTCACTCAAGGAAGCACTTGACATTTTTTGCTTGGCAAACACCGCCTTTCCAGTTGCTGAACCGTCAAATCGAGTAGGTACCCATTTCCAGATATCTCCATTCTCTTTCTCGATGAAGTAAACCACATCACTCGTTACCGCGAAAGCCATTCCTGTGAAAGTCTTCCAGTCGTAACCAATCACATTTCTTTCGGCTTCATAGGTTCCTTGAGAAAAATCTGTATAAGTAGATGGATCACTGATCCCGATTTGCTCGTTGGTCAAATGATTGGGATTGGTCAAGGCTCCGGTAACGTTGTACAAAGTTGGCGCTAAGTCCATGTATTGTCCGAACCATACATCCCACTGATCTTTTGCTGGTTCCAAATCCAAGACTTCGTTATTTGTCAAACTGAAATACCCAAAAAACTTGTTGCTAAAAGCCGATTTGGCCAAGGTGTTCGTCAACTCCGAACTTCCATCTAGGTTGGCATACTTGATGGTGTAAACTCCTGAAATCAAACTTTCGATGATAAGTTTTTTGTAAGCTCCATTGGGAAGTTTCACGATGTAAATACTATCTCCCATTACCTGATGAGTCGTCATATCGTATTGCCCCCACCCCAAGTCAAATTGATTGGTTGGATCCGCTTTGTCGAAGGCTCCCTGATACCAATTGGTTGGACTATCGTAGTTTTTCTCCCATGTAGAAAGACCATTGGTTTCAACCGTTGACCAATCTGCTACGGTTCCATTTGGATACGTCCACAAAAGCGCTCCGGCTGAATGATTGAAGCGAATGGAACTACTAAAACCACTTTCTACTCCAAAGGAAAGTTCATAATCGCCCTTGGCGACTTCTGTTTGGGTTCCGGTTTCAAAATCGTACCAAACCTGATTTTGGTAACCTGCCGACATACTGATCGAGTCTTCTACCATTTGAGCAGATGCAACTCCACTGATCAAGAGGCACAATGCTACGTACACTTTTTTCATAACTAACTTTTTATTGAATGTTCACTTTAAAACTCTTTTCTCCAGATAGGTGCTTCACAACCAAGAAGTAGGTTCCCGAGGGTAGACCATTCACCTTTATGGTGTCACCGTTTTGAATAGCTTGGACGATTTGGCCCTGTAAGTTGAGTAGAAGAAGTTCTTCAACCGTCTGAGACACTTTTATAATATCTGTTGCTGGGTTAGGGTAAAAGCTTAGTTTTTCCAAGAATGAATTGACACTCAAACCAAGTCCCTTGATTTCCACCTCGCGAATGGTCGTATCTGTACCACAAGCATTTTCCACTGTTTGCAAAATGGAATACGTTCCATTGACAAGGTATGTGTGACTTGGATTTTGAACTGTAAGGATCGTTCCATCTCCAAAGTCATATGTCCATTGAGAAGCGTACAAGGAAGCATCCGAAACTTGAACATCCGCTCCATTAAGTGTAAATCCAAATCCTGGAATTACGCTGGGTTGAACCAGCAAAAAATCCGTGATAAACAAGGTGTCTACTGACAAGGTATCGCCCTGTGCATTGATATTTCGCGCTATGAGCCCCACGCTTTTGTCACCTGGAATGTTGTATCGAACAACTAATTGAGAACTATCTTGATCGATGATGGTAGCTCCGGGTGTGAGCCATTCAAAGTCATTGGCATCCGAACTCATGTTGGTAATCACAACCGTGTCATTTCGGCAAACTTGTGGGTATTGGCTTGAAAAATCAGCAACACAAGGTACGCCACCTTCAATGTCTGATCGGGGAATAATTCTAAAATCAACACGGTTCATGTTTTCATCAAAACCGCAGATGTACAGAAGGAATTCGTTTCCGTTTACTGTTTGTACTAAGTAATTGCGGTCTTGCACCAACTCGACCATTCCGTTAGAATCGCGATTCATCCAAGTGGAAGCGATAATTCCTGCATCATCCATGTCGTAGGCTCCACCGAAAGTCACTTGCTGGTATGGGGTATTATCAACACGCTGCAAACCAACATTTTCATTGGCCAAAATTCCTACTTCATAGCGATTTGAATCCAGGTTGTAATAACGCGTGAACTCCAAATCATAGTTCGCTTTTACGGCTCCAAACTCGGGAATGCGAATTGAATCTGGGGTAAAATCAAAGTAGGCAAAGCGCTGATCTGTATAGTTGTTTCTATCAAACACCAAAGTCTGTTCATTGCTACCATCCAAGTCGGCAATTCCGAATTGTTGCCCCGTACTCGATAGAGAAATGAGCGGGTAAAATTGTTTGAACTCTCCTGACGGCAGCTGCAGCAAATACACCCGATAACCTCTAATGGCATGCAATGGGTTGTAGGTTGGAACGAATGCGTAAAACGAATGTCCAAACTCTTGAATTCCACCCTTTGCAGGTACGGAAATGTGCTGGTTCATAGCTCCTCCCAAGGATTTGTCGTGATAGTTGTTGTGCAACTGTGTCCACCCATTCGTGAGGGTCGAAAGTCCAGCGGTATCCAAATCCGTTGGATCATAAGATGAGTTATCCGTTCCTTGATTCGTATTGGCATTGTCAACATTGAGGTTCACCCAACATTTTAGCCCCTTCGTTTCATTCACCTCAATGGTATAATCGAAGTAATTCATGCGAAGATCCCATTGGTTATTCAACTGACTTTTCATCAAGCCTGAATCCAAAGAAAAATAAAAGGAAGTATCCGCGTCAGAACCTAAATACAAGCTTTGACAAACTTGAGCCTTTAAAGAAAGACCCATCAATAACAAATGAAAAGTGGTAAGTAAGATGAACTTTTGCATGAGCTTATTTTTAATTATTCTAAATAAACATTGCAAAAGTATACGCAGGTCAAAACCTCAACAATACCCTAAATGAGGGATTGAGATTTCACAGCTCTGAAAAAAATCAAAAAACCAACCAAACAACCAGCTGATTTACAGCTAAATAACGACAAAACCAACGAATCAAGTTTTCCACCAAAAAGCGGCACTTATGGTCATAAATACCGTGAAAAGGGTACGGGAAGAATGCTGATTACAGATTGACAGATTACAGATTAGCAGATTTTCAGATTACAGATTAGCAGATTGACAAATTGCAGATTTATAACATAATTACTGATGGTCAGATTGCAGATTACAAATTGACAGATTGGAAGGTCAAAGATTAACATATTGAATTTATCCTTCATGGACTTTTGGTTTCTCCCTCTGGAGGGAGATTAAGAGGGAGGTTCAATTTCAAACCACTTTCCATTCACGTCCTAAATCCTGACTCCTGAGGTCCTATATCCAAAATTTCATAATCTACAATTTGTAATCTTCCAATCTGGAATTCATAACTATTAGATTGATAATTCCTCTTTGAATTGGTACTTTTACGCGCAAAATTCAATTCAAACGAAAATTCATATTCAAATGTCAAATTCGCCGAAGATTATTTACACAAAAACGGACGAGGCGCCGGCTTTAGCAACATATTCATTCTTGCCAATTGTTCAATCCTTTGCTAAAACAGCGGGTATTGAAGTTGAAACACGTGACATCTCTTTGGCGGGACGAATTTTGGCTGTTTTTCCTGAATTCTTGAAAGAAGAACAACGCATCGGTGATGCATTGAGTGAATTGGGTGAATTGGCAAAAACGCCAGAGGCAAACATTATCAAGTTGCCAAACATTTCGGCTTCGGTTCCTCAGTTAAAAGGGGCTATCGCTGAATTGCAAGCACAGGGTTATGCTCTTCCAAACTACCCGGAAGAAGCCAATACTGCTGAAGAAAAAGACATCAAAGGACGTTACGATAAAATCAAAGGATCTGCAGTAAACCCAGTTCTTCGTGAAGGTAACTCAGACCGTCGTGCTCCTCTTTCTGTTAAAAATTACGCGAAGAAAAACCCACACTCAATGGGTGCTTGGGCTTCGGATAGCCAAACACACGTTGCGACTATGGCAGCTGGTGATTTCCGAAACAACGAGAAATCATTTACCGTTGATGCTGCAACGAAAGTTTCGATCGTTCACACTTCAGCTAATGGAGAAAAAACCATCTTGAAAGACGGTATCGCTCTTTTGGATGGAGAAATCATGGATGCAACTGTTATGCGCAAAGCAGCCTTGATCGAGTTCTTGAAAAAGGAAATCGCTGAAGCACGTGAGTCTGGAATCTTGTTGTCCTTGCACATGAAAGCAACGATGATGAAAGTGTCTGACCCTATCATCTTTGGTCACGCTGTAGCCGTTTACTTTGCTGAGTTGTTGGAAAAACACGGAGCGACTTTGGAAAAATTGGGCGTTGATTTCCGCAACGGTTTCGGTGACTTGTTGGCGAAAATTGAAAACCTTCCTTCTGCAGAGAAAGAAGCAATCTTGGCAGATATCCAAGCGATTTACAACAAAGAAGCTGACTTGGCTATGGTTAATTCTGACAAAGGAATAACCAACCTACACGTACCAAGTGACGTGATTATCGATGCTTCCATGCCAGCGATGATTCGTACTTCTGGTCAGATGTGGGATAAGGACGGAAAGCAACGCGATACCAAGGCAGTTATTCCAGATTCTAGCTACGCAGGTGTATATGCAGCTACAATCGATTTCTGTAAGAAAAATGGTGCTTTCGATCCACGTACAATGGGAACTGTTCCAAACGTTGGTTTGATGGCCCAAAAAGCCGAAGAATACGGTTCACACGATAAAACATTTGAAATTGCTTCTGCTGGTAAAGTAGAAATCGTTGACGCAAATGGAACGGTTTACACTTCTCACGAAGTTGAAGCAGGAGATATTTGGAGAGCTTGTCAAGTAAAAGATGCACCAATCCAAGACTGGGTGAAATTGGCGGTTACTCGTGCTCGCTTGTCGAACACGCCGGCTATCTTCTGGTTGGATGAAAACAGAGCCCACGATGCACAGTTGATCGTGAAAGTGAAGCAATACTTGAAAAACCACGATACATCAGGTTTGGACATTCAAATCCACGCTCCAGAGAAAGCAACAGAGTTGACCTTGGTTCGCTTGAAAGCTGGTCAGGATACGATCTCTGTAACGGGTAACGTACTGCGTGACTACCTAACTGACTTGTTCCCGATTTTGGAATTGGGTACTTCGGCAAAAATGTTGTCCATCGTTCCTTTGATGAACGGAGGAGGATTGTTCGAAACGGGTGCTGGAGGATCTGCTCCAAAACACGTAGAACAATTCTTGGAAGAAAATTACCTGCGTTGGGATAGTTTGGGTGAATTCTTGGCCTTGGCCGCTTCATTCGAGCACTTGAGCAATACCACAGGCAACGCAAAAGCAAAAGTCCTTTCTCAAACCTTGGACATCGCCACTGGTAAATTCTTGGATGAGGATAAATCTCCAGCTCGTAAATTGGGGCAAATCGACAACCGTGGAAGTCACTTTTACTTGTGTATGTACTGGGCAGAAGCCTTGGCTGCACAAAACGATGACGCCGAATTGAAAGCGAAATTCACCGCAATTGCCAATGAAATGACTTCTAATGAAGCGAAAATTGTGAAGGAATTGATCGATGTTCAAGGTCAATCGACTGACATCAAAGGATACTACCATCCAAATGATGAACTCGGTTCAAAAGCAATGCGTCCAAGCGCAACATTCAATGGAATTTTGGCCAGCTTGTAAGCCAACAAAATAGATTTTTCAAAAGGCAGTTTCACTCGAAGCTGCCTTTTATTTTACCCAATAATTCGACCTTGAAAAGGAGCGTAGTGTTTGAGGCGATTGCTAAATCGGCGAGTTTTAGCGAGTGACCAGAATGTTTCGCTACCTTACGAGGACACTTTTCGAAGCCTTGACCTACTTTTTGGGTACTTCTTTCTTGTGTCAAGACAACCAAAAAAGTACTGCCAACTAGTTCACTTAAAATTTTGGCCTTGAAAAGTACCACAAGTTTTGACGAATAAATGAAGGGTAAGGAGCGTAGTGTTTGAGACGATTGCTA
>JAOASF010000117.1 GCA_025210175.1 Crocinitomicaceae bacterium
ATTCAAAACGTTAATGATTTCATACTTACTAAAATTGATATAGAAAAATTAAGTAAGACGGTTAAAATTAAAGAGCCGAAACCGGAACTTGATCTAATTCAGTATCAACTTAATTTGAACGAGCTTATCACAAAAGTTAATAGCGTTTTAGTCCGAGAACCCGAAAAACAGGATGTCATATCTGTTTTGGAAGGAAACTTAGATGCGTTAGAGTGGACAAGAAAAGGTCTCGAACTGAACGAGCCAGATAACAACTGTTTATTTTGTGATAATCCTATTTCCCATAATAGAATTGAGTTGTTGAATAGGTTTTACGCGAATGAAGGAGCAAAGCTGAGGAAAGAATGCAAGCCACTTTTAGAAGCTATTTTAAAACACGAAGAGGATATATCTAAATTGAACTTTCCTCCTAGTATACAAGATATAAATGAAGGCCTTCAGGATCAGTATATCAAGCAAAAAAAAAGAGTAGATCGAAGTCTTACGGTTTATCAAAATAAGTTAGTTGAGGTTAGGCAAAAATTGATCGATAAAGAGCATAAATATGTCTATCAAAGTGTTAGTGAAATTCAGGAGTTTGACTGTGTGACATTAGGGAAAGAGCTTGCCGATTTGAATGATATAATAAAATCTAATAATGATTTTAGTTCCAATTTTCAAAATCTTATTGAGACAGAAAGACTGAAGTACATCAACCATTTGGTTGCTAAATTTCTAAAAGACAATAAATATGTTGCAAAGCAAAAGAAACACGATCATGCCATAACTGAAATAGAAAAGTTAGACGAAAAGATATCTCAACATTTAAAAGAAATTGAAAGATTAAACGCGTTAAAGAATAGTGGAGAAGAAGGTTGTCAACAATTCAATTATTTCATACAAAGTTTTCTGGGTAAAGAAGATATTGAAATTAAATTCAATGATGCTAAAAAGAAATTCAATCTATACAGAGGAAAGGAAATCGCTAAGCATCTTAGTGAGGGTGAAAAAATGGCAATTTCATTTTCCCATTTTATGGTGTCTCTTAAAGCCATCGAAACAAAAGGGGAACTGGTAAATACAATTATTTACATAGATGACCCAATTTCAAGTCTAGATGGAAATCATGTGTTCCAAATAAATGCAATGCTCAAAGATTTTTTGTTTGAAAAAGTACCAGACCCAAATAATGGTTCTCAGCAAATGTGGAATCAAAAGTGCATGCAATTATTCATTTCGACACATAATTACGAGTTTTTTAATCTTTTGAAGGAAATGCCGGTAACTAGCGGGTATAAATTTAGTCGGAAACCATCAAGCAAGGAGTCAAGATATTTTATTTCAAGAAAGCTGAACAGCTCTGAAATTGTCGATTTGCCAAAAGTCTACAATGATTTTAAATCCGAATATCATTATTTATTTCAGCAGATTTATGAGTTTAGTGAAGAAGCACCTTCTGAAAAAGTAATAATTATGCCGAATGTTCTTCGTCGATTTTTGGAAATATATACGCTGGCAAAATACCCTAGTACTGATGAGGTTGATGATCGCGCCACCGAAATATGGAATTCTGAAATATCTAAAAGGATTTGTAAACCATTTCACTTTTTTAGTCACTTTAATAATATTGATAGAATTGGCCAACACAGCGAACTCCTTGCAGATATAAATGCTGCGTGCAAAGAATTGATAAAACAGCTCAAAAAAGACAAAATTCATTATACAGCTCTGAAAGCAACTCTTTAGAAATTATGTCAATACTTAAAATAAATCAAAAGCTCAAGAGAGTTGAAATCTCATCTTTCGAACTCGACAACGAAATCGTTTTTAACTACTTCGATAACCTTCCAACGGATCAACGCGATGACAAGTTCGTTCGTGCCATCTATATTGGTGTACTTGCGATGATGGAAGACCGATTGTCCTCATTTTTGGCGAAAACCAACAATGAATTGGGTACGGAATTGGAAAGCCTCAAAATGATTTTTGAAATGAAGAAAGAGTTGTTTTACAAAACAACCATCAAGGGTAGTTTGGCAGAGGAGGACATCGCCGAATTTTTAAACCAATATTTCAACGAAAAGAAACTTAAAGACCGCGCATTGTTAACTGGTAACGCAGCAGGAGAGCTTCCAAAAAACAAGACAGGTGATATCATTTGTGAACTGGAAGGGGATTTAAAAATCGCGATTGAATGTAAGTTTGACAAAAGCATCAAGTTGGGTGCTATTGAAGACAAGGAAGTATTTATTCGAAAAACTGATACAGCTTGGAGTCAACTCATAGAGGCCGATGCCAACCGAAACTCAAAAGTCAGTTTGATTGTTTTTGATCGATCCTTGGTGGACAATTCCATTCTCAAGTTTGCCGAAAATGTGGGTTACATTCCTGAAATAGGTTTCATCGCGATCATTGATTCTCAAAAAGGAGATTATTCCAACCTAGCCATTGCCTACATGCTAGCGCGTGATATAGCGCTTAATGCAAAAAAACTTGAGTTAGACAAAGATATTTTGTCTGCAATTGTCAATCGAATCATTCGTTCCATCAACGAAATTACCGCAATAAAAACCTTAGTACAACGCAATATCGAGACTAATAAGGAAATTTTGAAACAAATAGAAAAATCCAATTTGTTAATGGAGTTTAACCAAAAGTACTTGGAGAAATTCTTACAATCTGGCACCCTATCCAAAAAAGATCTATTGGACTTTTACATGGGCGAAGAGGTGAAGGATCAATTTAAATTGGTGGAAAAAGAAATTGGGGAGATATGATTTGTCGTTTGTCACCAGAACTAGTATGTGAGCTTAAAAATAGCCCTGAAACCAGAATGGGTTTTCAGTTGATTAAAGTTGTGCAGCGAAACGGAAATGAATATTATGGAGGTGTTTTCAATTCAGTAATTTTTATTGAAGTAGGCCCGCAATTTTTCAATAACATGTTAAGAGTTCAAGAATTAAATTTTCTAGAACTAAGCAAGAACCTACAGCTATCCAGTTCGCCTATTATTGATTCATTTGAGGTAATATCTGCTAACGACTTCAACAAGGTTATAGCTGCTTTTCCTGAACGGTGGAAATTTTCAAATTATACTTATTATAGCATAGAGGCTAATCATAACAGTAGAGAAACATTTTGGGTATATCTATCACCATTAAATACCTACAACATTAATCGTTTTTTTGAATCACCTAAGGAGTGGGGTGAACCAGAGAATAGTTTATTTACTCATTCGGGTACACTTTTGATCCCTTATTCTGAATATTTAGACAGGATTGAAAAAAATGAATTTCAGTGGAACGAATATTCCAAGATTGTGAACTTTGCATCATTAAAGACGGCCATCATTTTTGAGTATTTAGGTGAATTCGATTTAGAGATCATCCAAATAACAAATAAATCCAATGAAATAGTAGGGTCTATGCATCAGGTTTCGATACCTCATCTTTTCAGAAAAAAGGTTTCTTTGAGCATAAATAATACGTTATAAGGTCAAATATGCAAATTAAAAAGGCTATGCTTTAGACGCATATTCTCTTTTGGAAGTAAATGATTGTGGCCGATGAAACAAAAAAACAATAAAACAAAACAAAGGTCTCAGCTGGCTTCCTGCCGGTCAAGGTTATACAAGTGCTCACTGTCGTTCGCAACCTTGCCCTCTGTCAGCCAGCAGCAATGGAAGCGTTTTCTTTTTTCGTTTTCTTTTGAGTTGAGTTTTTTTGGGGATGAGGTTTCAATGAAAGGTAGTTCGTTGGAATGATTAGGGTTTGTCTTTTTTCCAACGTTTAAACAAAGCCTTCAACAAAAGGGTAGTGCCAAAACTAATGATGGCGCCAAGACAGGCCAAAATGATGGTTTGGACATACGCGGAAGGTTCAATTCCAGCAATCACGAATGCAACTCCTGTTAAAGTACCTAGGGTCGTACCCTTTTGTTGATAGGCTTCCATGTTATTCTTCTTGGTTTTCAACGACACTTTGAGCAACGGCTCCGATAGTGGTTCCTGTAACGAGCATGTAACCAGCCAAAGTGGTCACAGCTACTGGCAAGGCGATTGGTGCGGCCATCAAAGCACCCCCTGCAGCAGCCAAACCAATTCCGATATTGCGAAGGACCTTGAACCATTTTGGGGTAGGGGCCTTCATTCGATCAATTAAATTCATAATTCTTGAAAAAGGGGGGAGCGGTTAAACTCCCCAGGTGAAACTTCTATCCAATACCAATCACAGAAAGTGAGTTGTACTGACCATTTTTTAATGGGTACTGTGTCCCGTTAATCTCTTGGAAAAATTCCAATAGCAAGAGAAAGACATCCGTTCCTGGTCCTGTTGGTGCCTGCGCAACGTTCAAATCCACGTTGGTCGAGTTGAAGTCAATCGCCAAGTTCACTTGGTTGGTTTCTTCGAAGGCTTTGATGTTTTGGTCAAAGTCAACTTTCACCCAAGCACCCTTGATGGAAATGTGGGTCGCGCCAGCCGGGTAAGCGATGTCATTTCCAGGAATCAATCCATTGATCTGAATTTGGCCCGTAGCTGGATCCAATGTGAATGGTTTGAAAAGCACACTTCCCAAAATCGAACGAATATTGAAGTTGAAGTTGTTCAACAAGGCCTTTCCCGCGGGATCCACGATTCCGACTGCAACGGTTCTTTTTCCGCGATCGTTGGTGGTGTCGTACATGCGGATTTTGCTCATCACTTGGGTCAAACGAGCCGTAACACGACCATCGCTTGCCTTCATCATGAGGGTACGAACCGCATCGCGCAATAGCTTTCCAGCCTTTGCAGCAATCCCAAATTCGGAACCATTCTCACGTGTGCGTGCGAAGGCAGGATCATTGGCGATTCGTTGTCCATCCACGCCGCCTTTTTCACGAGCCAAGTGCCCGTCTTTCGTTTTGTAAAAAGACAAATCCCCGATTCGTCCTTTCAGCTTGATAATACCAGTTTGTCTAGCCATGATTTTGATTTTTTCAATCAAGCTAGGTCAATCCTTTTCAATTTTCAATCAAGACATTCCGTTTTGAATAAAATGGGTTGATTTGTGCCGTTTTAGCGGTTTTATTCCACCCAAAAATGAACTAACTTCAAGAGGAATAAACCCTAATTGGTGAATAGACAAAGAATAGATACAGTATGAGCATCCCAACCCGACTTTGCATATACCCAAAAGACATTGCGAGGATCACAGGTAAAAGTGAACGCTACGCACGCAAGCTCATTCAACTTTTAAGAGAGGAGTTTGCCAAGCAGCCTCATCAACCAATTACCGTCCATGACTTTTCGGCTTATTCCGGCATCCCAGTTCAAGACATTCAGCCTTATCTAATCGATTAATTCCGTCTCAATATTATTGGGAGAAAACATCGCTTTGCCGTAACTTTACCATTCAAATAACACGAAAACAAAACAAGTTGTAGGTGTGCTATTTGGGGCACTAAGTGTCGAGTGTTTCTCTAAAAGGTTGATATTAAGTCAATAAAGATATAGGAGGTGAGTCCCGCTCTCTCCGCAAAATTTAAGAGTCGAACTTCGACTCTTTTTTTTTGCTTGAAAATTTAAAGAAAAATAGACCGGGATGAGAACTCGTTCGACCTGAGGAGGGACGACGAAAGCACCGGAATGAAATGGAGGTAATCCCGCTCTCTCCGCTTAACAAAAGAAATTCCCGAGTCAATTTGACTCGGGTTTCTTGTTTTTAGGAGTTGATGAAAGCAAACTTTCTATCAATGTAAAAAAACAGGAAACCGAACGGAGTGAGAGAATTTCGCTGTTAATAGCTTCTCCCACTGTCGGGATCATGAAATAATCCTTTTACATAAAAGATGTTTTGTTTCTGGAGTTTTTGTCAAACAGGTTTGAACAAAAAACGGAGGAAACGAAAAAGGTGAGGTTACGAGCCTTTGAATTGGTTTTAAGCCTCCCTTTTTGGGGATCTTTAATCCCGCCTGACGCACCAAATTGTAGCTGATTTCTCCTCTTATTGATGAATTTCAGGTTTTACAAAGACTTGCCTTAATATGTCCTCACTTTTCCTGCTATTTTTAACATTAATATTTACATTGAAGGAAATATCTATTTATGTCTGAATATCAAGAAGTACTAGATCTTTTAATAAAGTTTCGTGATGAGCGTGATTGGAAGCAATTTCATGATTCAAAAAATTTGGCAACAGCGATTTCGATCGAAGCAGCAGAATTAAATGAAATATTCCTTTGGAAAAGTATTGAAGATTCAGAAAATGTGGATAAAAACAAGATAAAAGAAGAGCTTGCGGATGTTTTGTCTTTTGCCTTTCTTTTGGCTGAAAAGCATGGGCTTAATCCATTCGAAATTATCGCAGACAAAATTAAATTGAATGGCCAAAAATATCCAGTTGAAAAGGCCAAAGGTAGATCAGATAAATACGATAAACTTTAAATGAAAAGTTTATTTACCATATCTCAATATGGATTTGATTCGGATTTAGAACAATCAATAATTAATAATCATCGTGAATTTCTGTCTTATCCACTTGTTTATTTCTTAAATGATGATAAGACTAAGAATGCATATGTAGGAGAGACAACTGATGTCCTAAAAAGGATGAAAGCTCATGCAAAAACGGAAGGTAAAAAAGACTTGACTTCCGTTAATCTTATTTTGAGTGAGCGCTTCAATAAATCTGCAACATTAGATATCGAAGCAAACTTGATTCGTTATATCAATGCTGACGGAACGTTCAATCTGAAAAATGGAAATTTAGGCATAGCTAATCATAAATATTACCAGCAAAAGGAGGTTTACTGGGAACTGTTTACGGATATATGGGATTCACTTCGTTCCATGGGAGTTGTCAGGCATTCATTGGATCATATTGATAATTCGGATCTATTCAAATATTCGCCTTATAAATCTCTTTCTTCGGAGCAGGTCTCAAGTTTGAAATTGATACTCGAATGTTTATTAGATGATAATGCCAAAGTGAGTTTAATACAGGGTGGTGCTGGGACTGGAAAATCAATTCTTGCAATCTTTCTTTTTAAATTATTGAACACAGATTTAGAAGATTTTAATTACGCAGATTTTGATGACGAGGATGCTGAATTGTTTAGTCTTTTAAAAAGAGTAAAATTTCGTTTTGGCGATTTGAGAATGGCCTTAGTTATTCCTATGGCCTCTTTTCGAAAAACTATTTCAAATGTCTTCAAAAATATCCAGGGGCTTTCAAAATCGATGGTTATCGGTCCCTCAGATCTAGCAAAACAAAAATACGATTTAGTGATCGTAGACGAGGGGCATCGTTTAAGAAGACGCGTTAATCTGGGGCCATATTTCAAGCCTTTTGATGTAACCTGTGAGCAACTTGGGCTTGACAACATGAAAGCATCGGAGTTGGATTGGGTAATTATGCAGTCTCAAACTGCACTGATATTTTATGATCCTAAGCAATCCATTAAACCTTCAGATGTTCAAAGAGAAAGGTTTGTTGAATTAGAAGAAGATATTTCCACACGCAGGGAAACATTGAAAACACAATTTAGATGTAAAGGTGGTAACGAGTATGTGGATTTGATAACCCAAATCTTTGAAAGTAGTTCGAAGGAGGTTAAAAAATATCAATCCAAAGAATACGAATGTATTCTTTTTAATGACCTCAATCAAATGGTTGAGGAAATAAAAAAGCGGGAAAAAATTGATGGTTTATCTCGCCTTGTTGCAGGTTATGCCTGGGAGTGGATTTCTAATAAGGATAAGGAAGCTTTTGATATAGAAATTGATGATTGTAAATTGAAATGGAATAGTGTGAACATCGATTGGGTGAATTCAAAAAATTCAATCAATGAGGTAGGCTGTATTCATACAACTCAAGGCTATGATTTAAATTATGCTGGAGTTATAATTGGTCCAGAATTAGATTTTGATTTTAACACGAACCAATTTGTTATCTACAAAGATAGATACAAAGACAAAGCAGGTAAAAACACGATCAAAGATGACAATGTTTTAAAGGAATACATCATCAATATCTATAAGACAATTTTGCTCAGAGGAGTAAAAGGAACCTTCATATACGTATGCAATGAAAATTTGAGAAACTATTTTAATCAGTTCATCGATTTGTTTGAATCTGATAAAAGAATAGTTCAGTTGAAATTTATTGACGCACCTAACGAATTCACAATACCATTTTACGATTTGAAAATTTCAGCTGGAAGTTTTTCGGAACAACAGAATGTGCAGTCAATAAGATATATAGAGTTAGAATCTTCTTATGGTAATTTATCAAATTACTTCGCTTGCAAAATAATAGGAGAATCGATGAACAAAATTATTCCGAATGGATCCATTTGTTTGTTTGAAAAGTATAATGGAGGTTCGAGAAACGGTTTAATCACCTTAGTAGAGATGACTGATTTTACAGATGCAGAATCAGGTTCGAATTATACCATAAAGGAATATTCAAGCAAAAAAACAACCTCAGAAGATGGTTGGAAGCACGAAGAGATTATTTTGTTGCCGAAGTCTGATATGAATTTTGAACCTATAGTACTAAGAGATGAGGAGACTTTAAACTTAAGGGTGATTGGGGTGTTTAGAAGGGTGATTTTTTGAAAGAGGTTCTATAAACCTAGGAATTGTCTTTCATCCTCTATCTAATTCTAGAAATCGACCAAAGAGACCATCAATGCAAAGTCGCCTTCGTAAATGTTTTGGATGCGGAGAATAAGTTGTCCAATTCCTTAGCAGCGGATATTTTGGGGGAGCTTGAGATGTAAATCAGAATTATGGGATTGGTTTATTTATCATTTGTTTCTATACCCGAACAGGTATATTAATGGTTGTTAAATTAGTTTTTATACCCGAACAGGTATATTTTTAAGTTTTTCACTATATTTATACCCGAATGGGTATATTTTTGATATGGAAATTTTAAGTCAGTTTGTTAAGGATAGACGTAAAAGACTTGGTTTAACGCAAGAAGACTTATCCTTTAAAGCAGGTGTAGGCTTGCGATTTGTTCGAGATTTGGAGCAAGGGAAAAAGTCATTGAGGGTGGATAAGGTGAATCAAGTTTTGTCCTTGTTTGGTCATGAATTAGGCCCCGTTCCTCAAGAAAGAAAGGAGGAGTGAAGAATTGGGGAGGTAGGTTCCTGAAATACAATCAATCTAAAATCACAAAAGGATGAAAAGAGCAAAGGTCTATATGCATGATACATATGCAGGAAAATTAACGGAAAACGAAAATGGCTATCACTTTCAATACGAGGAGTCTTATTTACGTCAAACCGATGCGGAAGCCATCAGCTTGACACTACCCCTGACTAAAGAGCCATATGAAAGTAAAATACTGTTTCCTTTTTTCGATGGATTGATTCCAGAAGGCTGGTTGTTGGATATTGCCCAAAAGAATTGGAAGCTAGATCCTCGGGATAGAATGAGCATCTTGCTAAAAACATGTCAAGACTGTATTGGTGCCGTTTCCATTAAAGAATTGGAAGAAAATGAAGAATAAGTGTCTCTATTGCTATAAGGAAATATCTGCCGACGAATTGAAAACGGAAGCAGGAAGGAAGGGGTATCATGAAAAATGCAGCAGAAAGTTTTTTGGTAAGGCTCAACCTCCAGAATTGAATTTTACGGAAGACCAAATTTTAAACTATGCCGAACAGGTAATCAAAAGCCAGAAAACGGTTACGGGAGTTCAGCCAAAATTATCGCTCGGATTATCAGAAGACTCATCCGGACCAGAGCGCTTCACAATTGTTGGTCTTTTTGGTGAATATATTCTGAAACCTCAAACCGAAGCATTTAAATGTTTACCAGAAATTGAGGATTTGACGATGCATTTGGCAGCAATCAGTAAAATCAAAACGGTAGACCACGCATTGATTCGATTGAAATCGGGTGAACTTGCCTATATAACGAAACGGATAGATCGGGAAAAGGGCACTAAGCTTCCGATGGAAGACATGTGTCAAATAACCGAACGACTTACAGAGCACAAGTACAAAGGATCCTATGAACAAATAGCCAAAGCCATACAAAAGCATACTGCTAATCCAGGCTTGAATGTAACGGATTTCTTTGAGTTGTTGCTCTTTTGTTTCTTGACGGGTAACAGTGATATGCATCTGAAAAACTTCTCGTTGTTAAAACGAAATTCAGAATACAACTTGTGCCCAGCATACGATTTGGTTGCAACTCAATTAATCGTTGAAGGAGATGAGGAGGAACTTGCACTGAATCTGAATGGAAAGAAAAACAAACTAAAAAAGAAAGATTTCGAGTTGGCAATGCTTGGTGCGGGGTTAGACGAAAAGGTAATTGAAAACATATTCAAAAAGTATCAAAAGCTAATACCAAAGTGGAAACAGTTTATTGATTCAAGTTTCTTAGAGGATTCGAAAAAAGATGCATACAAAATCCTAATTGCAGAAAAAGCGGTTCAAATAGAAATTTGATTCAAATCAGATCAACTGGGGCATTTAAAATTCTTGCAATAAGACAAAAGTATCGCATCGAATTTTGTGCAAGCGTTTTTTATTCTGATTCGTTTTCTCATTTGCGGCGATTAATCGCCTATTCACCGCAAAATATGCGGAGATTAGGATAGATTGCGATCAACTTTACTGAAAACACAGGATTTTATGCCATTATTCAAGACCTAATCTCCAAAAACATCCTTCAAAAAGAAGCGAGTGGAGGTAGAAGTACGAATTATGAACTATTGAGAGCCTAATTTGGTCCGATTCTGTCCGGTTTTTGCAAGAAAATTTTCAAGAAATAACAATCCAAACTCGAGCCAATAGTTTAGGCATATTTCATATGCACTGTGAATCTGGCAAATATTCGAGAAAATCGCATCAATGCTAGTTTGTGAACCAGTCATTTTCGTATGTGCTGTTCAAGGATTACAAAAATCACAATACGTAGGATCCTCGAAGTGTTTGTTGAAGGGAAAATCTTTCCGAATGATTTGAGGACATTTTAGACAGGCATATTCGTGGTAGAGAGTTGATTTTGTAGGGTTATTGCACCACGAACAAGGAAGACCAGAACTTGCTTTTTGAATCCAAAAACCGGGCGTAAAACAGGATGGGCACGAACTTTTCATTCGTTCGATTAGGTTTTTTGTTGCTTGTTCGATGACCTTCATACGGGTTGGGTTAAACGAGGCTCGCATGTCCGTTTCGATCCAAAGGGTTGAATGCCTTTTTAAAAGTCGTCTGACTTCTGAACGAAGTACTTTTTCGTCCTGAAGTCCTTTGGTGAAAATCGTCCCTTGGTTTTTTGTTTCCCGCAGAATAACAGCATGAGAAGGGAATCCTATTTCTTCCGCGAAGTCATAGGCTTCAGAAAGGGATGCAATGTATCTTCCGGATAAATTGGTTTCGGTAGATAGCGCTCTTCCTTGAATTTCTATGTCGTTTCGCTGGTCGACGAGTAACACCAATTCCTCATTCGCGGAGCTGAAGGGAAGAAAGGGATGTGCTCCAAAAGAACCTTCGCTGCTAATGGCTACATCGCAACCTGTTTCTTGGATGGCCAATGCGCATTTCTGACGAGCCGCTTCCACTGGAGAGAGTAGGCGTTCTATTTCTCCTGTGAAGGTTCCAAATTGATCCGTGTCGATGGGGTGAACGAAGCAACACACTTGGAAATGTTGGGATAAAAAAGGAGCAATTACTTGCTCCTTTTTGTGTTGGGTGGCGATTACTATTTTTCTGCCTTTCTCGAAAAAGGTTGTCATCTCAATACCGGTTCTTGAAAGGCCATGTGGTCGGAATTCTTTTCTTCAGTTGGCTTTTCCTTTTGACGAATTTGGAGGGACAAATGAAACTCAAATTCCTGATTCGAGAGATGCTCATTTAACCAATGCATTAATTCTATTTTTTTGTTTCGAAGCGCTATGACGTTTAATTCGGTATCACAGCTGGTGTGCGCATGGTTGTTTTCCCATCTTTTAAGCTCCTGTTTTTTAATGAAATCGATTTGTTGGTTGAAGAATGACGTTATCCATGTTTGGGATTCGATTTTATCCAAGGATTGTGTATTAAAAAATGCCGATTTTGTTTTCATTGTTAATTCATTTTTAATGTGAGTAATTCTTCTGTTTGTTGACTCGTATTGTTTTGTCTATTTGACCATTTCATATGGGAAGTATAAGTATGGCTGATTCTTCCGGCCTCATCCATTCGATGCAGATAGATCCATTGATTGTCGAATAATTGTTGAATCGTTGGGTGTTTGCCCAATATTTGATTGATAGCTTCGATTGGGGCATCTATAACCACATTCAAGCGCAAAGGAAGGTGTTCCAGTTTCTCACCGTTTCGAATCGATTGAAGGGGTAGACCTATTCGTAAATCACCACCGGAGCCCTCCAAGACACCTATACCCGATACAATGTTGTGTAGGGTTTTGTTTCCTGCTCCCAGGTGTAGATTATCCGTGGTACTCGCATAATATTGAAGGTTAATCCAGCTGGTCACGACCATTGGGGCCGTCAGGATACTTTCAAGAATTTTGTAATCCGGATCCTGGTGATGATCATAGTTGTGCAGGAAGGATTTTCCACCCAAATTCTTGTCTTTGGTTTTTTGTCGCGGGGCAACGATGAAGTAATGACACCCTGCTAATCCCCATTCAGGTCGTATTTGTGACCAGTCCAGTCCACGTTTCTGCAAGTGTTTAATAGAGTTGCTTTGAGTTCCGATTTCCGCTGTCAGACGAAGCATTCGTTCCGTTCGGGTTCGATTACTTGCTTGCAAAAGAGTCTCTTTGATGGATTCGATTCTGCTTTTTTGTTCCGGGGAAAAGAGGTCCTTGTTGATAAAACGAATTTCATCGCTTGTCGTGTCGTGCAAACAGGCTACAAAAAGCGTGTCCTTAGGTATGAGTATGTTTCTTTTTGCGAGTTCGTTTCGAACCTCGGAGTCATTGAAAATAATTTGCGCTGCAAGTGCATTTATTTCGCCTGAGTGTCCACCACAGGCACCACATTCCAAACCTGCGGCATGTGGATTGTTCGTGGAATTGGAACCGTGCCCGGTTAGGATAACCAAAGGGGCGAAGCGATTTATTATTCCCATTCCAGTAAGTGCGTTAGCGGCCATGTTTACTTTAGCTTCCAATGATATTTCTGAAAGGTCAAGGTTCCGTTTTTCTGCCTTCTTTTTGAAGGGTGTTAGGCGAAAGGAATCCTTTAGAATCTTGGGAAGAAAGCTGAGTCCCAGTGGGCTCACAAAGCCAAAGGATGAAACCGCTCCAGACTTGAATTTCTTCCATATTTGGGAGATTTGTTGGTCTGAGATGATCTGTTCCTTGCGACCATGTCGGGAGGAAGCTTCTTCTCGGACAACATGTTGGGATGGAAGTAAGACCGGACACTGATTTTTACCCTTGTTATGCCCCAGCGGTATATAGTTCAATGGAAGTCCGAAGAATCCTGCGAATCCCAGGGTTTCTATTTCAGGATCAACTTGCTCTAGGTTTCTTCGGTATACTTCAGAACGAACATCGATACAGAACACCATCTGGGCCTTTGCATTTTTGTTTCCTTCGTTTTTTGGGGTGGTTTCGAAGAGTTCACACAATTCACGTTGCTGACTAATATCCAATGCAGATTGAAAGATCATTGATGCGTGCAATGCGCGACTTGTCATTCTGGGTTCTCCTTCGTGCCAAGTTGTATACCATTCAGCTCGAACCTCTGTTTTGTGTTTGTATTCTTCAAAGAAGTAATTTTCCCATGCGAGTAGAATGGCAAGTAGTTCTCGAAGTTTTCCTTCTTTTGTTCCATATACTTTTGTTTGAAAATCCAAGCCAGAGATATAGGAAGACCATCCATATACTTTCAAAAGCAATGCGTGCAGATAGGCTTCTAATTGTTCTTCAGATAGCTTCAAGGAGGAGAGATATGATTCAATAAAAAGGGCCGGATCGTCTGGGAGATTTTGTGCTGATTTTCGGAATCTTTGAAGTCCCATGATTTCGGTAGTTCGATCTACGGATGCTTCCTTTTTCCAGTGAATGAAGAGGTTTTCACTATGGGATGAAGTTTGCCAGGTTGCAATGTGCTCATCGAAGTAAGCGGAAGCCCAGAACGAAATTCGGTCAGTCATTAATTCAGTCCAATTTTTTTGATCGATATGGCTTGCGATGTCGATGAGGTTGTAAGAAGAGGAAGGATTTGATTTGCTTTCTGCGAGTTCATTTGCTTCCGTTAAAAAAGCAACGATAGAGGGGCTGAAAACACTTGATTGGTCAAGGGCTTGTTTTACGTCTTGAGGTAGAATTTTACCTTTCGTATAAAGATCAAGATAAAAGGCTAAAGGCTTGGTCAAACGAACATCTCCTCGACTATGAAGAATCTCGGCGGCTTCCGAGAAAGGAGTATCCGTAAATCCGCTGTAGGGGTTGACGGCCACAAAATTTTTCAAAGGCCAAACGGGTGCGATTCGCGAAAGTACCTGTTCGAGCATGGTTTGAGAGTGGATTGTTGTCATGATTTTTATTTGTTGTTTTGAGAATGGATTCGAAAAGAAAGGGAAGCCAATGCACGGTTCATGTATTGATTGATGTACCAGCCATTTCGGAAATGGGTGTGCAGTTTATTCAAAATTTCAATCTTCCATTTGTTGGAAAGGGTTTGCGTCAGAACAGTGAGGGTGAATAAGGTGAGAATAATAAGCAATAAAACAGTGGTGTGATATGGAATTTGGTTGGTACTGATTGCTCCATTTTCGAGATATATAGAGAAGAGATACTCGAGTCCATAGAAAGCCTGAATCACCAGAAAGGAAGCTAGTAAAAGCCGGAGCTGTGTTCGTTTGTTGCTATTCGAATCTGCCAGGTTGATGTAAAGGTTCAGGATTCCTAGAAAAATAACGAAGGAAACTATCAGCAATGGAATGGCCTCTAGGCTATCTTTGAGCCAAAAATAGCTCACCACTCCGTAGACCAGAACGGCACCTATAATGGCAACTAGTTGGCGGAAAGGCTTGTGTTTTCGAATGTAATTGGTGTTGTCTTGACGTTGAAGAGTATCAATCAGACTTCCAGATGATAGAAAGGCGTGGGCTTTGTAAAAAGAGTGGGCCACCAAATGCAACAAAGCAGCGGGAAAGATGCCTAAACCACTCATAAATAAGGTGAAGCCCATATGTCCAACACTGGAGTAGGCCAATGAGGTTTTGATAGCAGATTGGGAACTTGAGGCAAGGGCACCGAACAAGGCGCTAAATCCACCAATTGCGATCAAAAGAAACGAGGCTGTATTGGAAAGCTGAATAATTGGTGCAAAGCGTAATATTAAGAAAGGACCCGCATTTAACAAGCCCGCGTGCAGCAAGGCTGAAACTGGAGTAGGTGTTTCCATCACCTCCAGCAGCCAACTGTGAAAAGGAAATTGAACAGATTTTAAACAAGCCGTAACAACCAGAAGGATAACTGCTAGCTCGAGGCGGAAAGGAAGTTTTCCGATCGATATAGATTGAATGTTTTCAAAAATGGAATGGAAATCGGTTGTGTTCCATTCCAGGTAAAAAAGTAGGAAGGCCCCAAGTAAGGTTAAATCACCCAAACGAGCTAAGATGAATTTTTTCTTGGCAGCTAGCTGAGCTTTTCTTCGCTCTGGATAAAAGAGTAGCAGGTGATGCAAACCAATGCTTGTTCCCACCCAAAAGCAAAAGAAGCTGGTAAGATTATCCGAAATGACTAACAATTGCACCAGAGCGATGGTGGCCACAAGGCGGGAAATGAACAGGGAATGTCGCGCCTCGCCCTCCAGATAGTTGCGGCTGTAGCGAAGAACAATCAATCCGATTATTGAAATCATGGTGTACAGGAGTGAGCTCAGGGCATCGATTCGGAAAGATGGAGCTAAGGAAGAGTTGAATAGGGTGATATTTAGTGCTTCGTTCTGCAAGCTAGCTAATATGCCGCCAATACCGAGAAGAATGGCAGGATAAAGGAAGAGGTGAGCTAGCGAGTAGATTTTTTTAAGATGTTTCGAAAAAGAAAAATGAAAGAGTAGTAGTAGGCAGGGAAGTAGGGCAAAAGCGCTAATGAAAATTTGTGACATGATGAAATTTTTGAGCAAAACTAGGTCTCATTAATCATATGTTTTTATTTATATTTATAATTAAATACATAAATGTTTTTTATGCATTACACAATCAATCAATTGCGTGTTTTCTTAAAAGTCGTTGAAACGGAGAGTGTTACAAAGGCATCAGAGGAGTTGTTTATGACCCAACCAGCGGTATCAATTCAATTGAAAAATTTGCAAAATCAGTTCAAAATTCCCCTAACAGAAGTGGTAGGAAGGCAGCTTTTTGTGACCGAATTTGGTCAGGAAGTAGCCCGCATTGCGAGTCGAGTTTTTGAGGAATTGGAAGATTTGAAATATAAGACCAAAGAATATGAGGGGGTATTCACAGGTAAGCTTCGCATTTCTTCTGCATCGACGGGTAAATACGTAATTCCCTATTTTTTGACAGAGTTTTTAGATTTATTCAAGGGGATTGACTTGGCACTTGATGTTACCAATAAAACCAAAGTGGTCGAGAGTTTAAAAAACAATGAAATCGATTTTGCTGTGGTTTCGGTATTGCCAGATGAAATTGAGGTAGAAGAGGAAATATTAATTGAAAACCATCTTTTTTTGGTCGGAAATAAGGATAATCAAGAACTTAAAAAAGCACGGATTTACCGAGAAGAAGGTTCCGCCACTCGCAAGGTGATGGAGCAGTTTTTTCAGGCAAAAGAAATAAAACGCAAGCAATTGGTATTAACCTCAAATGAGGCAGTTAAACAGGCAGTCATGGCTGGGATTGGTCATTCTATTTTGCCATTAATTGGAATTAAGAACGAACTGAGAGAGGGTTCACTAACGATCATTAAGAAGCGCGGTTTACCAATTAAAACCGATTGGCGCATTATATGGCTTAAGGGAAAAAAACTCTCACCAGTGGCACACGCTTACTTGGACTATATTCGTCAGGAAAAGAAACACATCAAGGATAAATACTTTCAGTGGTACACGGACTTTGTAGAGTAGCTTTTTTTGATAAGTCGTTCGTATGGAATGAATTGAGACCTTAACTAATTTCGTTGTTTTCATCGACTTTTTTTAGAAAATCAAGCCTATTTCTTGACATCTGAATTGAACAAAGAACTCCCAATAGCATAATAATTGCCTATTTTGTTCTCGGAATCTTTTCTGGTTATCAGCATGAAATTTCGTCTTTCAAAAGGAGTCATTCAATCTTTGTTTTTTAGCATACTATTTATCGCAATTGCTGCTCTTTCGATAGCATGGGTCAAACAACCTGCGCACTTTTCGCAATTAATGGAGTGGGGGATAAAAGGACCTGTAAAGGTGATTGATGCGCGATACACCTATGACTCAAGCATGTGGAGTATTGCGCGTTTGGATTACCCTACTGAGTACAATCGTCGAACGGTAACCTATCACAATAGGAAAGGAAACGTAGATTCAATTTTGGTTTATCTCCGTATGGATGGCGAAGAAAAGTTGAATAGTCGATTTGTATTTGAGGATAGGAATGACACCATTTTCGGTCTCTTTTATTTAGAAGAAGAATTGAAATCGAAATCAAAAATGTATTGGATTGATCCAAAGCGATATGTCATTCTCTTGGAAAATGAGGACGGTCTCAATTACAAATATGATCAGCAGTTGAATAGAGATGGACTTGCCACGGTTGTAGATATTTATACTTATCGGAATGGATCGTGGGAAAAAGATGGTCGGGAGGAGAATTTCTTTTCGAAAGGAGGGAGGTTGGATTCCATTGTTTCAACCTTTGGGAGAGCCGGAACGGTACTAACGAACAAGGATTATGCGTACGATAATCATTATAACCCCATTCAAAGTGTAAAACAAAGAGCAGATGAAACACCCTATTTGGTTGTAAGAAATTACACCTATTACGAAGATTGAAACGTATAGTCGTCGTTGAAAAAATGAAAAAATGCGTATTTTTGCACCGGAGTTAAAAGCAATGGTGCATAAGGTCTGATAACTAAATATGCATAACCATTGATCTTTTTTTAAGCCACCTCTCAACCGGGTGGCTTATTTATTTTTGCAGGGGTCCAATAGCTTTGTTACCTTTATGACACTACTCACTGGCTGAATCACCCCAATACATCACACCCCTCTTAACACCGAAGTTCATTATTCATTAAAATAATTGATATGATTGGTGCAGCCCTTTATTTAGATATCCGCTGGTTGAAGTTTTTGTCGAACCCCCTACGCAACGTCTCTCGTGATGCACAGCAAAGCGATTGGAAGAAAAGGATGGAATTGAGCAAACAATTCAACCGAAACGAACAACTCCTGAGAGAGGCCATTCGAAGTATTCAAAAGTCAATAAAGGAAGAAGCGGCCAACTCCGTACTTTGGATAGATGACATGGAGTTGAGTTATGCCGAATTGGAGGTCTATTTGAAAAAAATGATCAACGAAGATTTTAACTCAGAACAACGCATTTATGTCCATTCTCACTTTTTGTCTGAATCCAAAAGGCTAGAGTTGAAGATGCATTTAAACGAGCAATTTCAAGTGCTTTCAGCAATCAATGGTCGACTTCAGGATGAAGCGATTTTGGTGAAAGTTAAAGAAAGCTAAATCTTTTTTACCGATCTGTTTTGTGAATTTGTTTCCCGAAATTTAAGGTAATTAACACACAGTCAATAACATGCTACAACCAAGATTTAATCTTAGGTGAGGAACGATGCTTCGAATAGGCATCGTTTTCTTTTTTTTGAGATTCTGAGGTCAATCGTGTAAAGATAAAGAAGGATGAGAATGACTATTTTAAGGCGAAAATGATTTGTAATTAGGTTAGTGGTAAACATTCGACCATTCAAGTTTTGAGTTTTTTTCTCAAAAATCTTTCAGCTTGTCATTCATTCTACCATTCTTTTTCTAAACTTGAACCAAGACGATTTGACCAATTTGATCAAAGTATAACAAAGTCCAATACATGTAAGCAAGATGTCTTTTAAACAACCGTTTTATCGAATACTTAGCGCACTTTTCCTAATTGGATTCTTGCTACTGTCATTCAGAGAAATAGGCGACAAGCCAAATCAGTTGCAAGAGTGGGGGATAAAGGGGAAGGTTAAGCTCATTGAATGTTGGTATACTTATGATTCAACGCTATGGGATATTGATCATTTGGATCAACCCGTTATATGGAATAGAAAAACGAGGGCGTATTACAATCGATCTGGAAATGTGGATTCCATTATAGTTTGGAACGACACTTATGAAGAAACACTAACCGAGATAACGAGATACAGTTATCAGGATGGAAAAATGCTGGGGGTATTCGAAAAAGAAGGAGTTCCTGAAACGAATATCGTTCTACAATGGCTTTCAGACAGTGTTTATCAAGTAGAGTTGAGATCCAGCGCGGGCGAGGCATATCGTTATGTGAATTTCATGGACCCAGAGGGCAGATTGAGTCTTACAAAGGCAGCGAAATTGGAAAACAATACCTGGGTTGATCTAGGAGAGGAGCGGACGTATTTCTCGAAAACAGGTAACCTGGACTCCATCGTTTCTATTTATTCAAGGCATAAGGAGGTGATGGCGAACAAAGATTATCTCTTTGATGCATACAATAATGCCATAAAATCGGTCAAACAAAAATCGGGGAAGTCGCCTTATCTCGTTACAAGGCAATTTGATTATTATGAAGATTAAGTAAGATGGAAAGCTCAAGTGGTGTATAACCGCCACCCTTAGGAGCGTTTAGGAGAATGTATTCTCAGCTCTTTTTTCATTGGAGCTTTCCGTAGGCGGCGGTTATTTTCCTCACACATCGAAATTAGCGATATTTTTAGTTAGTTCGAACAATTTTTAGACACTTTTGAAATTAATATCTGATTAAGTAAAAAAATTAGGCCAATTCAATAGGCTAGTTGAACCGCATTTTATAGTTCTACGCTGTGTTTCTTCCAGGAAAAATAAAGCAGGTTGTTTTGTGTTGGAGTTCAAGCGATCGTGTCTTACTATGGTTATTGCATCAAGAAAAAGGAAGGAAGGTGAAAAAAAATGAAATACTAACTAGAACAGATTGAGCACTTTGCGTGAAGAGACTGAATTAAACGCAAAAAAAAATCAAATTCTCTCACGAAAAAGCTTGTCAAATTAAATGTTACACTTATCTTTGCACTCGCTTTTACATCGGTAAAGCGTTAGCCCAAAAGGCTAAATGAAATAAAAGAATTTAGTTGGGTTTATCCCACGAAGTTCGGGGTGTAGCGTAGCCCGGTCATCGCGCCTGGTTTGGGACCAGGAGGTCGCAGGTTCGAATCCTGCCACCCCGACACTGGGGGATGAGCAATCATCCCCCTTTTTTGTTTTTTCAAGGAGTAAATCTCCAACCGGTCCCGTAGCTCAGCTGGATAGAGCAACTGCCTTCTAAGCAGTAGGTCTTTGGTTCGAATCCAAACGGGATCACTCTGATGAAAAGCTCCTCGCAATGGCGAGGAGCTTTTTTTATATCCCCTATTTGACTAAACCATGTTTGAAGGTAAATAGGGGATAGAAAAAAAAGCCAAGCGTCGCGAGACGATTGAAGCTTTTCATCCACTGCACGTCGGTTCATTTTGGATCATAGAGTAATCCAATGGAGAATGACGAATTAAGAATGCAGAATTGTTTTCTCGCATATCGATTAACACTTTTCTTTTTGCAGAGCGGGAGCGAGAAATGTGAAAGCAGTTCAAGAGCTCTAAAGCAACCAATGGTCCTTTTTCCAATTGTCCTGAGTCCTGATTCCTGAATCCAAACTTTCCGGTAAGCAAAAGATTTGTTTGAAAATTCCAAGAACTTTGCCTAAATTTAATGTACGTCTGGCAGCAAGTCACGTTACTTAATCCCCCTCTTTTGTTAATCGCTTTTATCGCTCCTTCTTTGGGGCAACTTGTTTAATATTTCTTTTAAGCGGGGCTCCCCCCTTTGATTGGTGGACCTCAATGTAGTCGCGGATGGTAATCCGCGGCTTTTTTTATTAAAACTGTCTCGTCCTGAAATAAGTTGACAATATTTTGACTTATTATGAGAAAGGCAGACTCTGCAAAGAAGAAACGTAGTCAGCGAGATTACAACATGGGCTTTAAATTAGCCGTAGTCCAAGATA